>JAFVDX010000014.1 GCA_017478225.1 Paludibacteraceae bacterium
AACCGAGCGGATTGGAATATAAGGCAGACGAAGGATTAGGAATGACGGGTGAGGATGGTAAGTTTGTATTGACCAATGAGAAGGTAGTGATAGAAGCGTCAGCAGATGGTTTAGAAGAGGTTATTGCAACAATAGAAGATACTTCTGTTGCCCGTAAGGTGTTGGTAGATGGCAATATCTATATTCTTCGCGACGGAAAAGTTTATACCATAATGGGTCAAAGAGTGAAATAAATAGTTTTACTTATGAAAATATATAAGGCACATATTCTTTTTACTAAGGTAAAGGATAAATTCGAAATTATCGAAAACGGTTATATTGCCGTTGAAAATGGTCGTATAGAAGGTGTATATGCTCATTTACCTGGACATTTGAAAGGTGTTGAGATTGTAGATTTTGGCGACAAGTTGCTGATTCCTGCTATGAATGATATGCATGTTCATGCACCTCAATATCGCAATCAAGGTATTGCTATGGATTTAGAACTCTTACCTTGGTTAGATAATTACACATTCCCCGAAGAGAGTAAATATTGCGATACAAAGTATGCAGAGCGTATGTATAGGCGATTTGTTCGTGACCTTTGGAGGTTTGGTACAATGCGAACAGTCGCTTTTGCCACTATCCATAAAGAAAGTACGAGAATCCTTATGAATCTTTTCAAAGAGGCTGGCATGGGGGCGCTCGTAGGAAAGGTGGATATGAACAGAAATTGTCCCGAAAGTCTTGCTCAGTCAGTTCAAGAGGCGGTCAAGGATAATGAGGAACTCATACAAGAATTTAATCAGCAAGACTCGCTGGTTAAGCCCATTATCACTCCGCGTTTCGTTCCTTCGTGTACACCACAGATGTTAAGTGAGTGTGGAAGATTGGCTAAAGAATATAATTTACCTGTCCAATCACATTTGTCTGAAAATGTAGGAGAAATAGCATGGGTAAAAGATTTAGAACCCGAAAGTCGGAGTTATGGTGATGCTTACAATCGATATGGTTTGTTTGGACAAACACCAACAATCATGGCTCATTGTGTATGGACAAAAGGTAGTGAGTTGGAATTGATGAAGAAAAACGGTGTCATGGTTGCTCATTGTCCGACAAGTAATTTTAATTTGTCATCAGGAATGGCTCCTATTCGTTCTTTTCTTGATGAAGGAATATCTGTCGGGCTTGGAAGCGATATAAGCGGTGGACACGATTTAAGTATATTTAGAATGCTGGTATATGCTATCCAAGTGAGTAAGATGCATTATTGTACAAATAAAAATATGCCTTTCCTGAGTCTTTCCGAAGCATTTTGGATTGCTACTAAGTCTGCAGGTGCCTTTTTCGGAAAAGTCGGTAGTTTTGAACAAGGCTACGATTTCGATGCTTTACTTATTGATGATAAGGAATTGAATCATGATAACTATAGTTTGCTCCACCGATTGGAAAGATACATCTATCTTGGAGACGATAGACAAATTCAACATCGTTTTTGTAGAGGTATAGAAATAAATGAACCACAACTTTGAAAATCAATCAAAATCTAAGGTTATAACCTATAATTAAATTTTAATATCAAAAATTTTATCTAATATCTAATATCCAAAATCTAAAATCTATAATCTAAAATCTATAATCATGACAGCACAAGAAAAAAAATTATGGTTAGCCACAGTCAAAAACTTGGGTATCTCCCTCTTTATGTACTCTTTTTTATTGGGTATTTTGTGGCTCGATGAGACATTTGTAGAGTCCCTTAAGGGGATGTTGTTACACTTCGACGATCCAGCATGGATCGTTGGTATTCCTGCAAGTATAATAGGAGTGGCTTATATTCTAACTATAAGAAATCCTATAAATTACACAGGCTTTTATATGGGAATTATCATGTCAGCGTTGTTAGGTGTTCAGTTCTTATTGCAGGGATTAGGAGATAGTCCTGTTAGATATTACGATAGCGTTGCTTTATATTTTTGCGTTTTTATTCCATTTCAATTAAAGTCTATAATTAATTGGAAAAAGCCTCAAAAAGAGAATGAAAATAATGGTCGTTTTGAGCCTTCGTTCTTATCGGTAAAAAGTATGCTCTTGTCGTTATTAGTATTTATTCTCATTGTTGGTATTGATTATCTTATAGGAACCTATTTACTACCCAAAACCACCGAAGCATTAAATGAAAGATTTTGGGTTAAGTTTATTAGCGGCATGATGATAGCATCGTCGGTTCTGGCTAATTTCTGGCTAATTTATCGTAAGAACGACTCTTGGATATATTGGGTGATTTATAGTGTATCGGGAATACTTTTATTCAGCATTTTAGGAAATATATTCTCAATTGTTTTGTTCCTTTTCTTCCTCTTTATAAATGGTATGGCAGGTATTTCATGGATAAAATCAACACCCAAAAAGAATTATGGATGGCTGATAGGCAAATGATTTCTTAAGTTTACGCAACTCTTGTATAAAAGAAGAACAGAGGTTAACCTCTGTTCTTCTTTTTATTTTATGCCAAGTTTTTTACGAATATCTTTTGGTATGGCATCTTTGTGTACTAAAATATCGTTGGTTTTATATTTCATAAATGCTTCAGAGATATACCAAATACCTTTATAGTCGCTTCGTTCCACTCCCCATGAGTTTTTAACCATATAGTATCGTTTCCCGTTTTGGTCTTTAGCAATACCGTAGATTTGCATCCCGTGGTCGTCTGTTGTCTCCCAATTGTCGAATGCTTTTTGACGCATTTCTTGTGTTATTTCCATTTCGGGCAATGGCCTTGATGTGAGTTCTTTTTTGCGGTCTTGTTGGCTAAGCCCTAACCATTTAGCAGCGTCAGATCCTGTCAGGTCCGCACCTTTGTCTGCATCTGGCATAACACCTATTCCTTTGCGAGTAAATCCTATCTCGCTCACATCTGCCCCCCATGCCATAGTATAGCCTTTGTCAAGTGCATTATCTATCACTTGCATTAATTCATCAATAGGCAAATTATACATCCTATCACCTCGCCAATTATCAGGGACTTCAAATACAAATTGATCGTAGAAGGGATGATGAGTATAACTTGTAAGAGATACATAGTCATCTGCATTCAGGCCTAACGATTGTGCAAATGACGTAGGTGTATATTTTTTGCCGTTATATTCAAATTCTTCAGGTATTTTACCAAGATAAGAGTCGTAAATAGCCTGTAGCCCATTTTTCCATACAGGAGACAATTTCTTAAGGTTATTGCTTGTCAGTGCTTTTACATAACCTTTGGCTATTGCGTCTAACTCATTGTGATTAGGTAGAGTATCTCCGTACATAATTCCTGGCATGGCTTCTTGAGGAACAAGACCATAATACTTGAGGCAATATATAATGTCGTAAGCCGAACCACCCGGGGCGAACTGAACATCTCCGTACATACGAACAACATATTCTGCACGATCCATCATAGTATGACTTACAACAAACATCTCGCTCAGGTCATATTCGCCTTTACCCATACGGAGCAACTCGGATTCTATAAAACCAAGAGTGGAAAATGCCCAACATGTGCCAGAGCGATTCTGATCCTTAACCGAAGTTATAGGATTCTCTTTGATTGTGGTAAATACAAATCCAGAGTCTTTCTTTTCTTGTGCAATAGAGTCTTGCTGTGCAAATAAGACAGAAGTCAGCAGCAACGACAAACATAAAGTTAAATACTTTCTCATAACAAAAAATTTAGTTTGCAAAGGTACAACATTTTATTTATTTACGCGATATATAAGATTAATTTTGTAATTTTGCGCCAAAATATATGCCAAATGAAAAAATTACTATTGATAGATGCGTATGCGATGATATATCGTGCATATTACGCCTTTATGCAGCATCCGAGAATAACGAGCGATGGTAGAAATACATCGGCAGTGTTTGGGTTCGTTATAACTTTGCAAGAGTTACTCAAACAAGTTAATCCCACTCACATAGGTGTGGCTTTTGACCCAAAGGGAAAGACTTTCCGTCATGAAGCCTATCCGGAATATAAGGCACAGCGTCAGGCGGCACCTGAGGATATTCATTTGGCAGTGCCTATAATTAAGGATATACTTAAAGCCATGAATATATCTGTATTTGAGGTAAATGGATTTGAAGCAGATGATGTTATAGGAACACTTGCAGTAAAAGCAGAAAACATGGGCTTTGATGTCCTTATGGCTACACCGGATAAGGACTATGGGCAGTTGGTAACTGATAAGATTCACATATATCGTCCTCGTCATAATGGAGGATTTGAAAATATGGGTCCTAAAGAAGTCTGCGAGAAATATGGAATAAAGTCACCGGCACAAGTAATAGATATCTTAGCATTAATGGGTGATAGCAGTGATAATATACCGGGATGTGCAGGGGTCGGAGAAAAGACAGCGGTTAAGTTATTACAAGATTTTGGAGATATTGATAATTTATTGCAAAATACGGAAAAATTAAAGGGGGCACTGAAAACAAAGGTCGAGACACAAACCGAGCAAATTAGGTTTTCTCGTTTTTTGGCAACCATCAGAAAAGATGTACCATTGGAAATAAAGGAAGACGAATTATTAAAAAAAGAAATTGATATTCAGTCTTTAACGTTATTATATAAGCAATTGGAATTTAAGAGTTTGCTTAAAGGTCTGTCGTCAGAACCGATAATAATCAAACAACCAATTCAGCAAGCAAATCTTTTTGACGAGCCTCAACTCTTTAGCGAGTCAGTAGATATTACAAAACTTGATGTTGAAGTTAAAAAAGGCCTGCCACAAGATGCAAAGAAATTCTCATTTTCATTGGTTTCATCGAAAAATCCTTTTCAAGATTTATTTTCGCAGATAGAACAAGATGTTGTGGATGTATATATATCAGTAGATGGAGAGATAGTATATAAATGCGTGCTTGATGAGCAGGTAAAACGACTATATGAAGATGAAAATGTTGAAAAGATAGGTTATAATCTAAAAGAGGATTACAAGATACTTGCAAAACATGGGATTCATTTGATAGGTAATTTGTTTGATGTAACGGTGGCTCATTATCTGTTGCAACCGGAGCAACATCATGAAGTAGAACATTTGGCTGAAGTATATCTTAAAAAAGAATGTGGAGAGGCTGTGGAAAATAAAGTGGCTGCGAGTTTGCTTTTAAGACAACCTTTAGAAGACCAAATAGTTGAACTAAATATAGAGCGCCTTAAGCAGGTCGAAATGCAACTAATCAGTGTGCTTGCAGAAATGGAGATGGCAGGTGTGAGATTTGATACTAAAATTTTGCGAGAGGCCGCCGGCGACTTAAATAATGAGTTAAAACAATTAGAGAAAGATATATTAGAATTATCTGGTTTTGAATTTAATATCAATTCGCCTCGACAAGTAGGAGAAGTGTTGTTTGATAGGCTTCAAATAGATTCAAAAGCCAAGAAAACAAAAAATGGTCAGTATGTAACTTCTGAAGAAGTGCTTGAAGAATTACAAGATAGGCATCCGATAGTTGGAAAGATACTTGAATATAGGGCTATTAAGAAATTATTATCTACCTATATTGAGGCCTTGCCGGAACTTATAAATCATCAAACAGGGAAGATACATACTACTTATAATCAGACGGTAACGGCGACAGGTAGATTGTCGTCCAGTAATCCGAATTTACAGAATCTTCCGATTCGTTCTGAGCGTGGAAAAGCAATAAGAAGGGCAGTGGTAGCAGATAGTGGTTGCTTGATATTTTCAGCAGATTATTCTCAGATTGAACTTCGATTGATGGCACATTTTTCAGGTGATGATCATTTGTTGCAGGCTTTCCGTGACGGGCATGATATTCATGCGGCTACTGCTGCTAAAATTTTTGGTTGTTCTATTGATGATGTGAGCAAAGATATGCGTAGGAAGGCTAAAACAGCCAATTTTGGTATTATATATGGCATTTCGGCCTTTGGCTTGGCTCAGCAGTTAGGCTCGTCGCGACAAGAGGCAAAGGACTTAATTGATGGATATTTTGCATCGTTTCCTAAAGTAGTTGAGTTTATTGAAAAGCAGAAAACTATAGCGAGGTCTGTGGGTTATGTAGAAACAATGTTTGGAAGAAGAAGATATTTGCCAGATATCAATTCAAGAAATCAGACGGTTAGGAGTTTCGCGGAGCGTAATGCTGTTAACGCACCAATACAAGGAACGGCTGCTGATATTATTAAGATAGCCATGGTGCGAATCCATCGGAGATTTCAAGAAGAAAATTTGAAGTCTCAAATGATAATGCAAGTGCATGATGAGTTGAATTTCAATGTTCCTGAGGCTGAAATTGACAAGGTAAAAAAGATAGTGATTGAAGAAATGGAAAATGCAGTTAGCCTAAGTGTTCCGTTGCGTGCTGATTGTGGAAGTGGAAAAAATTGGCTTGAAGCGCATTAAGATTCTTTTGTTATGAAAGACAATTATTCATCCCAACCTATGCCTTTGTATTTAGACAAATCCCACTCTTCTTCTACTTCATTAAGGTAGATGGTTTGGGGCTCGTCTTGCACACTTTCATCGGTATTTTCTTTTTCAATAATTGTTATATCGATAGGTTTATGTGATATTTCAATTATTTGGTTGCTTTCCTTTTGTAACTCTTCCCAGAGCATGTCTTTAAGTTTTTGTATTCCCAATCCGCTTACTGAGGAAATGAACACGGATGGAATATCTTGCGGTAGTTGATACTGCATCTGACTCATCATTTCTTCGTCAAGCATATCACATTTACTGATGGCAAGTATGCGTTCTTTAGTTAGCAGTTCAGGATTGTATTTTTCCAACTCCGAAAGTAGAATTTGATATTGCGCTTTGATATCATCTGCATCGGCAGGAACCATAAATAAGAGTATTGCATTGCGTTCGATGTGTCTGAGGAATCTAAGTCCTAACCCTTTGCCTTCGGCTGCCCCTTCTATAATACCCGGAATGTCTGCCATGCAAAACGATTGGTTGTCACGATAACTGACTATACCAAGTTGTGGCGTAAGGGTGGTAAATGGATAGTCTGCTATTTCCGGTTTCGCTGCTGAAACTACCGATAGAAGCGTGGATTTACCGGCATTTGGGAACCCAACTAATCCAACATCAGCAAGGACTTTAAGTTGAAGAATGATATTTTTTTCTATAGCCGGTTCGCCGGGTTGTGCATACCTTGGGGCCTGATTAGTGGCAGTACGGAAATTCCAGTTTCCAAGTCCGCCTCGACCGCCCTTGAGGAGGATTATCTGTTCGTTATGTTCTTTTATTTCGCAAAGGAATTCACCATTATCAGCATCGTAGCAAACGGTGCCAAGCGGAACTTCTATGATTTTATCTTCTCCGTCTTTGCCGAACGAACGACTTTCTCCACCATTACCACCATTGGTGGCAAATATATGTTTCTGGTATTTTAGATGCAAGAGTGTCCATAGGTTGCGGTTCCCTTTAAGAATAATATGTCCTCCTCTACCACCATCGCCTCCGTCCGGTCCTCCTTTAGGGACATATTTTGCGCGATGGAAGTGCATACTACCGGCTCCGCCCTTACCTGAGCGGCAAAAAATCTTTACATAGTCGATAAAATTAGAAGCCATAATACAGAACCGCTAAATACTAATTGGTATAATTTGAAGGAGAAGGAATATAACAATAAACTAATACGACCAATGGAGACTATAGCGCTGCAATAAGAGTGTCTATTCTGCTAAAAATATCTTCAATTGTGCCGTTTCCATCGATGGAATGATAGTTATTTTTCTCTTTATAGAATTGTCGTTGTGGTTCGGTTCGTTCATGAAATACAACGAGTCTTTTTTTGATTGTGTCTAAGTTGTCGTCGGACCTACCGGATATTTCACCCCTAAGGAGCAATCTTTGTATCAGGTCTTCTTCATTAACTATCAGGTCAATCATTAGTGCGTCTTGATTTCTTTTCTTTAGTAATTCATCGAATGCGCGTGCTTGATTGATTGTTCTTGGAAAACCATCATATATTACTCCTTTGCAGTCGGTAGGCAAGTTATCTATATATTGGTCTATCAGATGTAACATCACATCGTCAGGAACGAGGTTGCCTTTGGATATTAGTGCGTCTATTTGTTTGCCGAATTCGCTTCCGGTTGCAATTTCTGCGCGCAGTAGTTCACCCGTTGAGAGATGTTGCAGGCCATATTTTTTAACGATTAATTCGCTTTGTGTTCCTTTGCCTGAACCAGGAGCACCACTTAAAATTATATTGAGCATTGTTAATGGTTATATGTTTTTATTGTGTTGAGTATTTTTACTTAGTCTGTGATTCTTTCAGTGCTTTTTCATAGCAATGTCTGCAGAGAGGCTCATATTTCTCGGTTTCACCGAGTAAAACTCGCTTGTCGCTTTCTACTAACCTGTGTGATACATAGGCTAAATCACCGCAGTGAACGCATATTGCATGTGTCTTATACACATCTTCTGCAATAGCCATAAGCGCCGGCATTGGACCGAAAGGTTGTCCTTTGAAGTCCATATCTAATCCTGCCACAATAACCCTAATTCCCCTATTGGCAAGTTCGGTACAAACATCCACAATTCCTTGGTCAAAAAATTGTGCTTCGTCAATACCTACCACATCCACATCGTTGGCCAGTAGCAGTATGCTTGAGGAAGATTCAACGGGTGTCGATTGTATAACTCTCTTGTCATGACTCACCACATCTTCTTCGCTATATCGTACATCAATAGCAGGTTTGAAAATCTCTACTCTAAGTTTAGCAAATTGAGCTCGTTTCATGCGACGGATAAGTTCTTCAGTCTTGCCTGAAAACATTGAACCGCAAACTACTTCGATGGATCCTCTGCGAATGCTTGGGCCTTGTGTGTCTCTCTCTGAAAACATAATTTTTTGTTTGATTACAGCGGCAAAATTACTGCAAAAAATCTTTATACACAACTCTAAAAAAAGTTGTGTTAGGCAACTGATGATTAGAGATAGTTACAACATAAAGTAGCAGTCATGAAGAATGTGTTAAAATAGATATATAGGGTAGAGTTTGCTATTATTTTCAATGGGGATTTTATTTGAAAACTATGGCAAAAAACTATAATCCGAAACTGATTCGTGCTTTTATACCCCACCAAGGTGTGGATTTGTCTTGGAGATTAGTTAGTCGGAACATAGCGTATAAGTCAATAACTCTAAGGATGTTTCCTATGCCTGCACCAAGTTCCAAATATGGGGTATTAAGACCTTTCATGCTATAAGGTAAAGGTAGTATTTCTTGGTGTTTATTACTTAGATACCCGTATGCGAATTTCATTTCTATGAGCTCTCTGAGTTTTAGGGCGCGTATATATGGAATTTTATTAAACAAGAGACCTTCCATATTCCAATGAATATGTGCAGTCAGGTATTTGTCGGCAGCGTATTGTGATTCGTTCATGAGAGAAAATCTATATGGGTCATAGGCATAACTTTGGTTTCCCATAAAATGGTTTAACAAAGGGAAGGGCACCTTTCCGAATACTGCACCTGCTGTAGCGGTGTAGTCGAGTTTGCCACAAATACCGAGATGTATGGTTTGTTGAAGCATAAGTGAAAGTCGTGCGTAAGGTGCTGCATCTTCCATACTATCTAATTTATATGTGCCTGCAGAGAGAATGATGCGTAATACAGGGTAGTTGCTATGAATATGATATCGTCTAAACCATCTATCTACTACTCTTTCGTCCCAACCAATACGAATACCTGCTTCAAAAGTGTTGTATCTGAAAGAAGGCATGTTGGTGTAGCCTTCATAAGGGTTGCCGTATCCCATGCGTCCTATGTGGGCGGAGAGTGTGGTCTCAACATTGTGTCCCCAATCACTGTCAAGCCATATCATGCCTTCGGTTTTTCTAATAGCAGTTGTTGTTATTTGTTTTTGTGTTCTGATACTTCCGAAAAGAGCATGTGCTAAATCTTGATAGCCGAGAAGGAAACTGTTTTCATGAAGATAATAATCCATACTGCTAAGTTCATACCTACTATAATCATCTGTATAACTTGCACCAAGAATGTTTCTTTTTTTTGTAGGTAATAGAATTCTTATTTTACCTTGTCCTTTAAGTGCTTTATCGGTGAACCCGTATCCAACATAAGCCGACAATTCTACTCGCTTGAATAGTTTTTCGTTGGTAGTAAGAGGAATACCTATCCTTGCTCCTTCATAATGGTTGTAATTGAATATTTTATGTATAGGTCCGATGTCAATACATTCACCTGTAGGGATATTGCGTGCATTGACAATGTATGCAATGAAATTTGCAAATTTTATGATGGGTATATTAGTAAGCGAATTCATTGCTGCTGTTGCGGTGGAGTCGTTGACTATCGGTGGAGCCGTTGATTTATCGTCAGTTTGTGAAAAAGTTTGTTTTGTCGTTTGTGTTGAGATATTCCTTTTGAGTAGTGCGGTAGGGAAAGTGTGCGAGTTGTCGGCTTTAATGGCAAAATCAAAGATAAGACTCAGGTCTTCGCTATAGAGTGTGTTGTCTGTGTTGAATATTTGATGCAATTGTATGGAACTTAGATAGTTGACGCTTGATTGTCTTGGTACTTGTGCATCAATTGTTCTTAGTGCATAAGTGGCAGAGTCGATGGTCATTTCTCCATTGAAGGTGAGTTGATACGGGTTTTGGGTCTTGAAGTGGATAAGGTAGTGTTTTTCGCCTTGATGTTGAATACTATCTGCAAGATAAAATTTATAGTACTTAGAAGAGTTGGTGGCAAGAGGGGAAATAAATGTTTTGCCAAAGATATTTATATTGTTGTTATAAAAATTTACTCTATGTTCTATTCCATTGAGTAATATGCTATAGTCTGTATGTGTAAGTACAGCACTTCTTTCTTGTATATCAGAAAGAGGAAGAATAGTATTTCCTTGAATTTGGAAGTCTTGTCCTGAAAAATATAATGGGATAAGCATGGTACTATCTTCTGCTGATATCATGCCTGTTTTTAGACTCTTCCAAATGGCTCGTTGGAGATGTTTTTTTTCTATATCGCTTATGTATAATTGTTTTTGTTCATGAAAAAATTGTGTGTGATGTTCGTTGAGCGAGATGTCGTTCTTATGTCGGTTGGCTCTAACTTTGGCTAAAAGTCCGAGTGCGATATTTTCGTCGGGTTTAACAAATATATCTGCGAGCAGGTTGTTGTCTTCGCGCATTAGTATTTGTATGCCGACATGTTGACCTTCTTCGATTTTATATTTTTGTGTTTTATATCCTATAGCAGAGACAATAAGTGTATGGTTATTTTTCATGTCAACTCTCAACATAAACAATCCTTCTTGATTGGTTGTGCAGCCGACTTGTGTGCCCTTATAATATATATGTACATTTTCTATTGGTTGTCCTGTATATTCATCAAGCACTGTACCTACTACTACAGTTTCAGTGGCGAGTAAGTTGGTAAAGAAAAGAAAAGAAAATATGAATATGTTAATGAGTTGTCTTTTCACGAATGTTTGTTTGAAGGGTGATAACGCAAAATGGCATCTCTAAGGTCTTGAACACTTGTGTGTGTATATATTTCTGTGGTAGTAATATCTTCGTGCCCGAGTAGTTGTTGAATGATACGCAGGTCTGCTCCATTTTGAAGCAAATGAGTGGCAAAACTATGTCGAAAAGTATGTGGTGATATGTTTTTTTTGATTCCGGCGTCTGCTGCAAGTACTTTTACGATGTGAAAAATCATGCTTCTTGTTAGTCCTCTACCATATCTGTTGAGGAAGGCATAGTCCACAAATTCAGGCTTGATGTCTAAGCCTGCTCTGTCTTGTAGCCAAAAGTAGAATTGTTGTTTTGCAACGGGCGAAATGGGCACAAGTCTTTGTTTGCTTCCTTTCCCTTCTACAAGCATATAATCTTCGTCGAAGAAGATATTGCTTAATTTGAGAGTGACTAATTCTGATACTCTAAGTCCTGAGCCATAAAGCATTTCTATGATGGCTCTGTTGCGGTGCCCTTCCGGTTTGCTGAGGTCTATATGTGCGACCATTGAGTCTATTTCTTCAACTGAGAGCACAGTTGGCAGATGCAGGTCTATCTTAGGCATTTCCAAAAGTTCGGTCGGGTCTTGGTCGATACGGTGAGTATATAGAAGAAAACGATAGAAAGAGCGTATACCGGATAGTATGCGTGCTTGTGAGCGGGTGTTGGTGTCTTGCTTGAAAAGTTCGTAAACAAATTGTTGCAGATCTTCGTATGTGGCTTTAACGGGATCAATATTATTATCTTTGCAGTAAACAAGTAGTTTATCAAGATCTTGTTCGTATGCCACAACAGAGTTGTCAGATAATGATTTCTCTAATCGAAGATATGTATGATATTCCTTCAAAATCATGGTTTTAGATGCGCTTTTGTTGCTTGTTGGTCCTCGTGTGATTGTTTGCTAAGGTCGTAATATGGAATTGTACCTTTAAATGTCGCATGATAAACAGATTGGTCGGTTCTTTGAAGAGAAAAATCAATAAAAACGCTATCTTGTTGATATGACAAAACAAAGTTGCCGTTTGGGAATATCTCAAAACTTTGCAGAATGTTTTCTTGCAGATTTAGCAGATATGCTCCTGTGATATTGCCTTCGTAATCAACCCCTTTGAGAAATGTAAATGGTTGTGCTGTAGTGTCTGCCTCGTAGGTCTGTTGAAGAAGGAAAGTATCTGCTGGTGAAAGAAAAATATCAGAGAAGAAGAGGTTTGTGCCTGTTCCTTCCATGTATCCTTGTTCGTTGAGTTTGATACCTTCAGAGAAGAGATCTAATGAGATGACATTGTTTTCAATGCCTTGCGTTTTATAAAATGCACCATAGAAGTTTGCAACCGATGTTGTAAATTCATTTAGTGTTACAATATTATGACCGGGTGTGTTTTTGTGGTTGCATGAGATGAAAATAAGTGCAAGTATGAGTATGTAAAGTGTTTTTTTCATTGGATGTTATTTGTGTTGAGTTGTTTAGTCGGGTACCATGCGGATAAGAAACCAAGTGCGAGTACGATGATGGCAGTTAAAAGTACATCGGTTGCCTGCAACACAACCGGATAAGCACTGATTATATAGTCGGTTCCGTTGCCAAGTTTTATTATTCCAAAGTATTGCTGCAAAAGACATGCTAATATGCCTAATACCATACCGCATAAGGCGCCAAGAATAGCAATTAGCCACCCGACATATAAAAATATCTTTTGTATTTGTCGTTGATTGGCTCCCATATTTCTCAAGATTATAATATCCGCTTGTTTGTCTATCATAAGCATAGAAAGTGAGCCGATTATGTTGAATGCTGCAATAAGAAGAATAAAAGAGAGTAGCAAGACAGTGAGCAATTTTTCTATTTGTACTACTTTAAAGAAGTCGGCTTGTTGCTCATATTGGTCTTGTACTATGAAGTCATCTCCTGCAAGTGCTTTAAGTTGCTTTTTGACCTTTTTTATATCATTGGTGTCGTATAGTTTGATTTCTATACATGATACTTCATCTTCTTGCAATTGGAATAATTCTCTTGCGAGTTCTAAAGATACTAAAGCGTAGGAAGCATCGTATTTGTCTTGTTGAATAGAGAATATTCCGCTCACGAATGCTCCTGATTGATTGAGTGAGAGGTCGGGCCTGAGAATATTGATTTTTTCTCCGTGTTTAGGGGCATAGAATTTCACTCCATTCATATTGAGTGCGCTTGCTGAGAGTTTATCTGCAAGTCCGGCACCAAGAACGCATTTTTCGAATCTTCTACCAGAAGTGCCATCAGGGTTGATGATTTGTTCTGAAACAGCAAATCGTCCTTCTATAATAACGGAGTCAATATGGGTGAGCGAATTAAAGTGTTGTGTTACTCCCTTGATGGTGGCCGGTACTTGTCGGTCCCCGCACTCTATAAGGGCGGTTTCTTCGATGCTCGGAGAGAATATCTCAATTTGTGGCAGTTCTTTAACTTGCCTGATAAAGGGTTCGTTTGTTGAAAATGTTTTACCAAATGCTGCTGTTATTTTTAGTTGTGGATCAAATTGTGAGAACATCTTACTAACTAAATCCCCAAATCCATTCATAACAGAGAAAACGACAATCATAGCAGCAGTAACTACAGTTACACCAGCAGCCGACACAGCCGACACTATGTTTATAGCATTCCTTTTTTTCTTAGAAAAGAGGTAACGCCACGCTATTCGTAGCGACACATCCACTTTGGTTGTAAGATTAAGAGTTGTGTAGTAATTGATCTATGCGCTCCATTTTGTCAAGCGTAGGATCGAGGTGAAAATTCAGTTCCGGGATAATTCTGAGTTGATGCCTTTCAAGTGTTCCCATCTCTCCGCGTATTTTCCCGTGGTCGTGCTCAATGAGTTGCATAACTTCTTCTTGTCTGTTGGAGGGATAGATGCTAAGATAGATATGAGCGATACTCAGGTCAGGGGAAATTCTGACTTCGCTTACGCTGATAAGAACGCCGTGCATAGTCCGAGTATATCCTAAGAATATGTCTCCTAAATCTTTTTGAATAAGTCGTTCTATTTTTTGTTGTCTTGTGGTTTGCATAATGATAGTATTTTAATAGCAAAACAAGGGAAATGAGTCATCTCCTTTCCCTATAATTGCGTAATATTATTAACACAAATACTGAAATCAATACTTATGGCGACCTTCGTCAGCCACAGTTAATTTCTTTCTACCTTTAGCACGGCGTGCTGCTAAAACACGGCGACCATTTGCAGTTGCCATTCTTTCACGAAAACCATGCTTGTTGCGTCTTTTACGCTGCGAGGGTTGGAATGTTCTTTTCATTGTCTTATTGTTTTATTATCTTCTCCCGAAGATGTGTTTATACATACATAATTGTGCTTATTTTCAAAAGCGGCTGCAAAAGTACTGCTTTTTTTTTAATTGTACAAATTTATTTAGAAATACACACGACAAAGGTGTCAAATTTAGTAGTTAATGAGCATATTTCTAAAAAAGAAGTCGCTGTTAAAAGATGGCCATGTCGTTAAATATCAACAAAATAGTGTACTTGTTACAATGGGAATTGCTAAATGTTTATAGAAGTAATAAACATATCTATTGTAACTTGCAATTAGTAGCCCTATTGCTATCTCACTAAAAAATTGATGTGTAAGCCGAGAGAAATACATTTTTTAATTTGTCAGTTTTACAAAAATTAGTATTTTTGCAGGCTGATAAATTTGCATAATTATAATCTTTAATAAATAAGACACAAATGGGACTTTTTTCTTTTACTCAGGAGATAGCTATTGACTTAGGAACGGCCAATACTATAATTATTTGTAATGATGAGGTGGTAGTAGATGAGCCGTCGGTGGTTGCTATTTCAATGGCAGATAACAAAATGGTGGCAGTGGGTAGAAAGGCACAACAGATGATTGGTAAGGGGGGAAATATGATTCGCACTGTTCGCCCCCTGAAAGATGGTGTGATAGCCGATTTCAATGCTTGCGAGATGATGATTCGTGGTATGATAAAAATGATACCTCAGCGTAACCGTTTGTTTACTCCATCGCTTCGCATGGTGGTATGTATCCCTTCTGGTTCAACAGAGGTGGAAATCCGTGCGGTGCGTGATTCTTCGGAGCATGCTGGTGGAAGAGATGTATATATGATATTTGAGCCAATGGCTGCGGCTATAGGTATAGGGATAGATGTGGAAAGCCCTGAAGGGTGTATGATAGTGGATATAGGTGGTGGAACAACGGAGATAGCAGTGATTTCGCTTGGTGGTATAGTTGCAAACAAGTCAATAAAAACCGCTGGTGATGACTTGAACCAAGATATAATTGATTATATGGGGCGCATGCATAATTTGAAGATAGATGAACCTACTGCAGAGAGGATAAAAATAAAAGTAGGTTCTGCGCTTACTGAGTTAGAGAATGCACCTGAGGATTATGTGGTTATAGGTCCGAGCCGTGTTACTTCATTGCCGTTAGAGATACCTGTAAGTTACCAGGAAATAGCCCATTGTTTAGAGAAATCAATTGCCAAGATAGAGAGTGCTGTACTACAGGCTCTTGAACAGACTCCTCCTGAGTTGTATGCAGATATTGTAAAACATGGTATTTTCTTGACAGGCGGTGGAGCATTGCTTCGTGGTCTGGATAAGCGATTGACAGATAAAATTACCATTCCTTTCCATGTGGCAGACGACCCATTGCATGCTGTGGCAAGGGGAACAGGAGTGGCTCTGAAAAATGTAAATAATTTCGGGTTCCTTATCAGATAAGTAGTCGGTTAGGTCAGGCTTATTGGGATTACAATGAAAGCATTGCTGCAATTTTTTGTGCGTTACTATATAGTGCTACTGTTTCTTGTTTTGGAGACGGTAGCATTTGTATTGTTTTTTTATCACAATAAGTTTCAGCAGAGCGCAATTCTCACTTCTTCTAATCGAGTGGCTGCATCTATATATGAGGTGGAGAATAGTTTGCTGTCGTATTTTTCTCTAAGGCAAGAGAACGACATGTTGGCAGAGGAAAATTTTAAGTTGAAGAATAGAATAAATGCTCTTGAAAATAGACTTGAAAATATAGAGTCAGATACGATTGATTATGTATTTGCCGAAAAGAACATAGAGTACATGTCTGCAAAGGTGATACATGGAAGTGTCAATCAGCATAGTAATTATTTTACTATCAATCGTGGTCTAAGAGATGGTGTTGAGTTGGATATGAGTGTGTGTAATCCTGAGGGAGTAGTGGGTGTGGTGAGTGCTGTTTCGAAGCACTATGCAGTAGTGATGCCTATTATCAACGAGCAACTGACAATAAGTTGTAAGTTTAAGAAAAATGGTCAGATAGGTTTGCTGAATTGGCATGGGGGAAAGAGTAGTGTGGCTAAGTTGGAAGATATTGCGAGACATAATGATGTCTGTGTAGGTGATACGATATTGACAAGTGGTCTGTCGGCAATATTTCCTTCGGACATACCTGTTGGCGTAGTAAGTAGGGTAAATCTTAAAGAAAGTGATGCATACTATGATATTGATGTAGATTTGGCTGTAGATTTTCGTAGTATAAATAATGTGTATGTAATAAAACAGAACTTGAGACAAGAATTATTGGATTTGGAAAAAGAGCAAATGAAATGAATATATGGGTAGAAAACATATTGCGTTATGTAGTGCTTTTGTTTTTGCAGGTGCTTCTTATAAATAATCTATATATGGCGGGTGTTTGCAGTCCGTGTATATATATGCTTTTTGTGCTGTTTTTACCTGTGACATTACCCCGTTGGGCGGATTTACTTATTGGTTTTGCGGCTGGTTTAGTGCTTGATGTGTTTTGTGACACATTGGGAGTGCATACCGCAGCAACTACTCTAATTGCCTATTTGCGTGGATTATTAATAAAAAATTTTGTTCAGGAAAACGAACGTTTGATAGGAACTCCGAGTAGCCGCACCTTCCTTTTGCCGGCATTCCTAAAATACACAATAATTTTAGTTACTTCTTACCATGTAGTGGTATTTTCCATGATAACTTTCAATATACATTTGTGGTGGCTGACTTTGTTGCAGATAATAGTAAGTTCACTGATATGTATAGCATTAGTGCTACTTTATGATAGAGTGCGCACAAGATGATTAACGATCAATTTTATAAAAGGCGTTATGTGATTACGGCTATTGTTACGACTGTAGTCTTAATCTATATAATTCGACTTTTTGCTTTGCAGATAGTTGATAAGTCAACTATTGGGCAGGCGGAGAGCAATGCTTTGCTCAAGCAGACAATTTATCCGCCTCGTGGTCTCATATATGATCGTAATGGTGAGTTATTGGTGTTTAATCAGCCTATATATGAAGTAACAATTGTGATGCGGAAGTTGCGTAAAGAGCCTTTTGATACACTTGAATTTTGTAAAACATTGCATATTGATACAATGTTTTTCAATAGTCGAGTAAAAGAAATTAAGGACAAACGCAAAAACAGAGGCTATTCACAACATACTCCACAAGTTTTTTTGTCTCAATTAAGCAAGGAAGATGTAGCAGAATTGCAAGAGTCTTTGTATAAATTTCCCGGAATAGATATCAGAAAACGCACTATGCGCGACTATAAATATCCTCTTGCTGCTCATGTCTTAGGTAGTGTGGGCGAAGTGTCGCAAAGCGATATAGATAAAGACAATTACTATCAAGCAGGTGACTATTCCGGCAGAGACGGCATTGAGCGTACATACGAACGACAGTTACGAGGCGAAAAGGGCGTAGAGGTGTTGCTTAGAGATTCAAAGGGCGTAATACAAGGAAGTTATCGTAATGGAGAGTTGGATAAAGATGCAATAAAGGGTGAAGATTTAACGCTTACTATTGATATTGAGTTGCAGAAGTTGGCAGAGGAATTGTTGACGGGTAAGATAGGCAGTGCAGTTGCCATAGAGCCGAAGACAGGTGAAGTGTTGGCATTAGCATCGTCGCCTACATGGAATCCTGCATTGCTTGTGGGCAGACAGCGTTCGGCAAATTATAATGATTTATACAACGACCCGACTAAACCATTAAACAATCGAGCCACAAAAGGAGTATATCCCCCGGGCTCTACTTTCAAGACATTGCAGGCCATTGTATGTCTGCAAGAAAAGGGAATAACAGAATCAAGTATATACCCATGCTCAGGTAAAGGTACAAAACCTATTACTTGTACTCACTTCCATGGTTCGCCTGTAAATTTGCTTAGTGCTATTGAGCAGAGTTGTAATCCTTATTTCTGGTGCGTTTATCGTGATATGCTCGAAAAAGATGGTTATGGAGAAGGTAATATCAATTTTCGCAAGAGATATGAATTGTGGAGAAATGATGTGATGAAATTCGGTCTTGGACAAAAATTTAGTGATTCTGATATTACTGACCAATCTGCAGGTAGTATTCCATCAATTAAATTGTTTGATAAAATTTACGGTGAAACAGGTTGGCGTGCGATGACTATTCGATCTTTGTCAATAGGTCAAGGTGAAATTCAAGTAACTCCCTTGCAATTATGTAATATGGCTGCCACAATTGCCAATGATGGATATTATATCACCCCTCACCTGCATAAGACTGATACTTTCTTAACTCATAGGCACGAGACTGGTTTTGAGAAGCGATATTTTGATGTTGTCAAAGAGGGTATGGGGCGTGTGATGACGAAAGGAACGGGTAGATATCTCAAGTTGGAAGGTATTGTCTCCGGTGGAAAAACAGGTACAGCACAGGCCGGCAAGGGTAAATTGGAACATGCGGTGTTTATTGGAATAGCACCATTAGATGAGCCTAAAATAGTTGTGGCAGTGATAGTGGAGAATTGTGGCTATGGTGCCACATGGGCAGCACCGGTGGCAAGCCTTATGATGGAACAATACCTAACAGGTCAGATCAAGCGAAAGGCATTGAAAGAAAACTATGAAAGACAAATTTTGAACGCAAATGTCAAGAAACGATAGCATAATAAGAAATATAGATTGGATGACCATCGGTTTTTATCTGCTGTTGGTTGCATTTGGCTGGATGAATGTGTGTGGCGCTAGTGTTACATACGAACAATCGAGTCTTTTTGACTTGAGTATGCGTTCAGGTAAGCAACTTTTATGGATAGGAATATCATTATTAGCAGGCATATTTTTACTTTCTATAGATTGGAAACTTTATGACATGTTTGCATACGTTGCCTACGGATTTTGGGTGTTAGTTCTGTTGGCCACTCCATTTTTAGCACACGATACCCAGGGCTCTATGTCTTGGATATCGTTTGGAAGCATAAAGTTACAACCTGCTGAATTTGCCAAATGCCTAACAGCGTTGGCTGTAGCAAAATACATGAGTCGTTATGAATTTAAGGTGCGCGGATTAAAGGATTTTATTGTGCCATTTGTGTTAATAGGAGTACCGATGCTCATTATCATGGTGCCACAAAAAGAGACAGGGTCCGCATTGGTTTTCGCAGCCTTCTTACTTGCCTTTTATCGTGAGGGAATGACAGGGTATATACTGCTAATAGCAGCCGTGGCAGTATTCTTCTTTATCTTTGTTATTCGGTTAGGAGTAGTGCCGTTACCGCTTGGTACAGGCTCATGGGGAATGGTGATTTCTATGTTACTTATATTGGTAATAGAACTATTTTTTATGCTTACTCGTTTCAATACGCGTGGTGACGCAGGTAAGTATTTTCGCATGTCTGCAATGATTATTTCGGGAGTGGTCGTACTGACCTATGTGGTTTGTATGATTGTCGGGATTTGGGTAGCAATACCCTACGAGTGGGTATCAACCGGATTGGTTCTCCTGACATTGCCATTTTTGATATATTCTGCCCTTCGCTGGCGAAACCGAGACTTGCTAATTCTACTTGTTTTTGTTACATTTTCAGTAGCCTATTGTTACAGTTGTGATTTTGCTTTCAAAAAGATATTACAACCCCACCAAAGGGCACGAATAGAGTTGCTCTTAGGTTTGAAAGATGACCCTTCGGGGGTAGGGTACAATGTGAAACAAGCACAAATAGCCATAGGGTCGGGAAGACTATTAGGAAAAGGTTTTTTACAAGGAACACAAACCAAACTGCAGTTTGTGCCTGAACAGGCCACTGATTTTATATTCTGCACTGTAGGTGAGGAATGGGGGTTTGTTGGCTCTTCGTTAGTGCTGATAGTGTATTTGATATTTATCCTCCGACTAATATATTTGGCAGAGCGTCAGAAAGACAAGTTTAGTATGATATATGGATATTGTGTAGCGAGCATTTTCTTTTTCCATTTGGCAATCAATGTTGGTATGGTTCTTGGACTGTTGCCCGTAATAGGAATTCCGTTGCCGTTCTTTAGTTATGGTGGTTCTTCGCTACTGGGATTTACTGTGCTGCTATTTATATTCCTTAACTTAGATGCATCAAGAGTCAAAAAGATGTAATGTTACAGATGTTTACACTTGTTGCATTACATATAATTTGTCGCCTCGATGCAGTATCTGTTCTGTCTTGAGTGAGAAATAAGTACCTTTGGGTGCTATGGGTACAAGATTGAGATCAACTCTTATATCTTTTGCCACACATTCGTAGGCTCCTGTGGTTTCTCCTGTAACCAAAAGTTGGTCTCCTTCGTGCACCGGTTCTGCTTCTACAAGAAATTCTGCGACACCAATCTGCTTAAAGAAATTGGTACATTTACCTGCATAGACTTTATGTAATGTTGCTTTTGAACCATAATCATGAGTCCACTCACCAAGTCGTTGACCAAGATAATAGCCATTCCAAAAGCCGCGATTAAATACTTTGGCAAGTCGATTGTCCCAATTAGATATTTTGTTATTTATGCTTTCACTTGCATATTCACCTTCTAAATAAGCATTAACTGCTTCGTTGTAACATTCTACCACATTCTTTACATATTCGGGTCCCCGTGCCCTACCTTCTATCTTAAGTACTCTAACTCCTGAGTCTAACATTATATTGAGGAAGTGTATGGTCTTAAGGTCTTTAGGCGACATTATATATTGATTGTCAATATTTAGTTCCATGTCGCTCTCGTTGTCGTGTACTGTATATCCTCTTCGGCACACTTGAACGCATGCACCTCTATTTGCAGAGCGGTTATAGTTATTAAGCGAAAGATAGCATTTGCCGCTTATAGCCATACATAGTGCTCCATGACAAAACATCTCTATTCTTACAAAATTGCCGTTTCTGCCTAAAATGTTTTGCTCTTTTATGTCGTTGTAAATAGTCTTTACTTGCTTCATATTAAGTTCTCTTGCGAGCACCACTACATCTGCGAATTGGGAGTAAAACTTCAGAGCGTCGGTATTCGCAATATTAAGTTGCGTACTTAAATGTACTTCAACTCCTTGCTTATTAGCATATTGCATGACTGCTACATCGCTCGCAATAATTGCACTTACTCCTGCTTGCTTGGCATTGTCAATTATCTCGTGCATAAGCGGCATATCTTCAGGATACATGACGGTATTTACAGTCAAATATGTCTTAACTCCGGCTTGTTGGCATCGTTCAACAATAGTATGCATATCTTGTGTAGTAAAATTTACAGAAGAGCGTGCACGCATGTTGAGGTGTTCAATGCCGAAATAAACGGAATCGGCACCGGCATTGATAGCGGCTGCAAGGCTTTCCCAACAGCCTACCGGAGCCATTATTTCTATATCTTTTCTTGATAATTTCATGTCAATTGTATATAATATTGAGTGTGCAAAGAAGAGTTATATAAGCAATGCTAAATGGTACTTGATAACTAAAATTTTTTAGGTGTAACATTAAGGATAATATCTGCAAGATATCTAACGGCTCCGTGTCCACCATTTTGGGGGGTAATAAGGATATTAGGTATGTTTTTAACTTGCTGAGCAGCATCATTGGGGCATACTGCTAAGCCTACGGCTGAAAGCAAGTCGATATCGTTTACATCGTCTCCGATAAATGCTACTTGCTGCATGTTTATGCCTATTTGTGAGCAGAGTTGTTTTATTACTTCAAGTTTGCCTTCGAACCTAACTCCTTGAAATAGATAATCTACCTCTAATTTTTTAGCCCTGCTGCTTACTATATCAGTTGTCTCAGAGGTGATGATACCTACTTTTATGCCTGCCTTTTGCAGTAATTTTAGCCCCATGCCGTCTCTTACATAAAATCGTTTCATAGCATCACCTTGAGCATTATAGTACATTCCTCCATCGGTCAAAGTGCCATCTACATCACAAAGCACGAGTCTGATATCTTTTTTTTCAGTCATATTTGATTATCTTTTAATATATGTTATTTTTTTTCGGTTGCGTGCGGGGATGCTTGCGCTTCTGAAGTGCACTGCAAAATTACAATAGATTTGTTAAATGAGCAAACATGCCAGTTTGATGCTAAAGAGAGAGTTTGCGTATTGAAAGAATAATTGTAATTTTGCAAATTGTAATGTTGTTGGTATGGTGAGGTTAATTCAGCAAAAATAAAAATATATGGAGTTGAAATTTAGCATAGTAGTGCCTGTATATAATCGTCCTGAAGAGATGGAGGAGTTGCTAAGTTCTTTATCTAATCAGACAGATAGGGATTTTGAAGTAGTAGTGATGGAAGCGGTGGGAGGCAAGAGTTGTGAGCAAGTATGCCGGAAATATGCGGATAAATTAGAGATTAAATTTGTCAGAGAAGATACAGATCGTTCCGCTCGACGCAATCATGGTATGCAGTTGGCAAAAGGAAATTATTTTATTCTTTTTGATTCCGATTGTATTATTCCTAAAAATTATATATTCACTCTTCGCAGATTGCTCACTGAAGATTATGTAGATTGTTATGGTGGTCCTGATGCGGCAATGGCAGATTTCTCTGTCGTACAAAGGGCTGTAAATTATTCTATGACATCTTTTTTTACAACAGGTGGAATTCGTGGCGCAATGAAGGATGTACACAAGTATTTGCCGCGTGCTTTTAATATGGGCTTTTCTCGTTTGGTGTTTGAAAAGATAGGGGGCTATAGGCAAATGATAGGTGAAGATGTGGATTTGTCTATGCGTATAAAAGAGGCAGGGTTTAGTGTAAAACTTATCAAAGAATGTTATGTCTATCATAAGCGTCGTGTAACATTGCTTTCTTTTTATCGTCAGGTGAATACTTTTGGGAAAGCAAGAGTATTACTATCAAAGTTGCATCCGCATGGTTTAAAACTAACACATTTGCTGCCAACTTTTTTTGTGTTAGGTAATTTGTTGTTGTTGGGGTTAACTTTTTATAGGTGGTATTTTATCCTACCGCTGTTGCTTTATATTTTATTATTGTTCTTACACTCTTTTGTTTTGAATAGAGATATTCGTGTTGCATTACTATCTCCCATAACTGCCTATTTGCAATTGTTTGGTTATGGCGTAGGATTTATACAAGAATTTGTCACCGGTAAGGCTTCGAAAAGCGCAGCGGAAACGCTCTACAGACAATAATTGAGTGAAAAACAAATTATATCGAACGATTTAGTTTGAAGAGTTAAGATACGATATATTAGTTTTATTTGACTCATGTTTAATTTGTGCAAGTTGTTGAGGAAAGCGACAAATTTCATTCACTATGAATTAAAAAAATGATGTTGAATATAGTTTTGAAAACTCAAAATTACAAAAACGAAAAAAATGAGTTAAAATTATATCAATTTGAAAAATATTCTTAAATTTGCACGCTTTTACAGAGCAGTTCTTTTAATTACAAAATAAATATTAAATCATTATGACAAAAGTTGCAATTAACGGTTTTGGCCGTATTGGTCGTCTGGCATTCCGTCAGATGTTTGAAGCAGAAGGTTATGAAGTAGTAGCAATCAACGATTTGACCAGCCCAAAGATGTTGGCTCACCTTCTTAAGTATGACACAGCACAAGGTGGTTTTGCTGGTAAGTTTGGTGAAGGCAAGCACTGCGTAACCTACAAAGATGCTGTATTGGCAGAAGACGGTAAGACCGTTCAAGTTCCAGGTTCTATCACAGTTGATGGTAAGGAAATTACTATTTATGCTAAGCCTAACGCTGCTGAACTTCCTTGGGGTGAACTCGGAATAGATGTAGTATTGGAGTGCACAGGTTTCTACACAAGTAAGGCAAAGGCAGAGGCTCATATTCAAGCAGGTGCAAAGAAAGTTGTTATCTCTGCTCCCGCAGGCAATGACCTCCCAACTATCGTTTACAATGTAAACCACAAGACTTTAACCCCTGCTGATACAGTTATTTCTGCTGCATCTTGCACTACCAACTGCTTGGCTCCTATGGCTGCTGCTCTTCATAAGTATGCTCCAATCCAGAGTGGTATTATGTCAACTATTCATGCTTACACAGGTGACCAAATGATTCTTGATGGTCCACAACGCAAAGGTGATTTGCGTCGTAGCCGTGCAGGTGCTCAGAACATCGTTCCTAACTCAACAGGTGCTGCTAAGGCTATCGGTTTGGTTATTCCTGAATTGAATGGCAAACTTATCGGTTCTGCACAACGCGTTCCTACTCCAACCGGTTCTACCACAATCTTGGTGGCTGTTGTTAAGGGTAAAGACATTACCAAAGAAGGTATCAACGCTGCTATGAAGGCTGCTCAAACTGAGAGTTTTGGCTATACAGAGGACGAAATCGTATCAAGCGATGTAATCGGTATGCGTTTCGGCTCACTTTTCGATGCAACTCAAACTATGGTTGCTAAGATTGATGACGATACATATCAAGTACAAGTTGTTAGTTGGTATGACAATGAGAATAGTTACACCAGCCAGATGGTTCGTACTATCAAATACTTGGCTGAACTGAAGTAATAAAAGCAGTAAGACCTAAGTAAAATTGCACTATAGTAGTGAAAACTGCTGTAGTGCGTTTTTTTGTAGAAGCATTAAAATGTTAGTGAGTTATGATATATTTGTAAAACCTATATGTCAAAAAGCAAATGAATTTTGTCGGTTTGAGGAAAATGCTTAACTTTGCACGCTTATAAGAAATATCAATTAAGTAATTAACATAAAAAACGAACTACTATGTTTATTGAAAATGTACATGCTCGCGAGATTTTGGATTCTCGTGGAAATCCAACCGTAGAGGTTGAAGTTACTCTTGAAAGTGGTATTATGGGTCGCGCAAGCGTACCATCAGGTGCATCAACAGGTGAGAATGAGGCTCTTGAACTTCGTGATGGCGACAAAGGTCGTTATCTTGGCAAGGGTGTTTTGAAGGCTGTTGAGAATGTAAATGAAGTCATCGCTCCTGAACTTATTGGTATGTCGGTTCTTGACCAGCGTGCATTGGATATGCATATGATTGAGTTGGATGGTACTCCTACCAAATCAAAACTCGGTGCAAATGCTATTCTTGGCGTAAGTTTGGCTGCCGCTCATGCTGCTGCTGAGTATTTGGAGATGCCTTTGTATCGTTATATCGGAGGTGCTAATGGTCATGTGTTGCCTGTTCCTATGATGAATATTATCAATGGTGGTGCTCACTCTGATGCTCCTATTGCTTTCCAAGAGTTTATGATTCGTCCTGTAGGTGCAAGTTGTGAGCGTGAGGCTATTCGCATGGGTGCAGAAGTGTTCCATGCTTTGGCTAAACTTTTGAAAAAGCGCGGATTGAGCACTGCAGTAGGTGATGAGGGTGGTTTTGCTCCTGCACTGAATGGAATAGAAGATGCTTTGGAGAGCATTTGCCAAGCCATTAAGGATGCCGGATATGAGCCGGGTAAGGATGTGAAGATTGCAATGGACTGCGCTGCTTCTGAATTTGCTTTCTGCGAAAATGGAGAGTGGTTCTATGACTATCGTCAACTGAAAGATGGCAAGAAGAAAGATCCTAATGGTAAGCGTTTGACTGCTGCAGAGCAAATTGACTATTTAGAGCAACTTATCACCAAATATCCTATTGACTCTATTGAAGATGGTTTGGACGAGAACGATTGGGATAATTGGGTTAAACTTACAGAGCGCATCGGTGACCGTTGCCAATTGGTAGGTGATGACTTGTTTGTTACCAATGTTCGCTTCTTGGAGAAAGGTATAAAAATGGGTGCTGCAAACTCTATTCTTATCAAAGTAAATCAAATTGGTTCACTTACTGAAACCTTGGATGCAATTGAAATGGCTCATCGTCATGGTTATACTACCGTTACATCTCACCGTTCAGGAGAGACAGAGGATACCACAATTGCAGACATCGCTGTTGCAACTAACTCAGGTCAGATAAAGACCGGTTCGATGTCTCGTACAGACCGTATGGCTAAGTATAACCAACTGCTTCGTATTGAAGAGCAACTTGGTGCACAAGCAGAATACGGATATAAGAAACTTAGATAAATGGCTCAGCAGGAAAAACAAGCAGAGCGTATTCAGACCTCTATTCTGAATGGAATAGAAAGGAAAATCCTTGTGTGGCTTGCTAAGCGCATGCCACGCAAGGTTACTTCTGATATGCTGAGTTTTGTAGGTTTCCTTGGCTCGTTGGTTATTTGTGCAGGTTATTTGCTATCTAACATAAACATACAATGGTTGTGGCTCGCTTCTTTTGGACTTGTTATCAACTGGTATGGAGATTCGCTTGATGGTACATTGGCTCGTGTGAGAAACCAACAACGGCCTAAATACGGATATTTCCTTGATCATCAGTTGGATTGTATAAACGAAGGGATGATGTTTGTAGGAGCGGGTTTGAGTATGCTTATGAATATGTGGGTGGCACTATTGATTTTTATTGCATATCTGATAATGACGGTGTATGTAACAATGTCTGCTCACCTTAAAAAAGAATTCAGACTCACATACGCAGCACTTGGACCAACTGAATTTCGCCTAATTATAATTATCATCAACACTTTTGCTATAGGTTTCTCAAGTTTCTTTTCTAAGGTACTTTGGTCATTTGACTATTTTGGAATAATGGTAGAGATGAAGATGATGGACTTTTTAGGTTTGGGCATATTTGTAATTCTTATGGTAATGTGGCTTGTTAGTTTTATGAAAGATTTGCGCTATTACGGTGATATGGAGCCACTCAAAAAGAATGAAAAATAATAAGTTCATATCGACCTTATGGCGATATGTAAAATTCGCACTATCCACACTCGTAGGTACGGGTGTGGATATGCTCGTTTTATGGCTTTGTGCTAATTTTTTGTTTAATAATACCTTCTTTATCCTGTCGGGTGCACAATTTGGTCTTGTCGATGGCTACAAATGGGGAGAGTATATATTATCACCTATTATTTCTTTTGAATGTGCCGTCTTTGTAAATTTTGTCATAGCATATTTTTTTGTTTGGAAAGATAGGATATCAAATCGCAGTAATAGAAGTTTTTGGCGACATTACGGCGGATATAATCTGACCTCAACAGGGACTTTCCTTCTCAAGATGTGTATTTTACTTTTGTTTGAGCGTATTACCCATTGGGATGTAGTATGGTGTAATTTGGCTGCCTTATGCGTATCGGGTATTATGAATTTTGCCTTTAACGAGTTGCTTGTGTTTAGAAAAACTAAATCAATTATATTGAATCAAGAAAATTAAAATTAGAAACAATGAAATATATAGCGCCTTCGCTTCTCTCTGCTGACTTTGGTAATTTGAGTAGAGATATAGAAATGATAAACCGCTCTGCTGCCGAATGGCTACATGTAGATGTGATGGATGGGGTATTCGTACCAAACATATCCTTTGGATTTCCGATAATGGAAGTGCTAAAAAAGGAATGTAAAAAGCCTTTAGATGTGCATCTGATGATTACTCATCCTGAGAAGTATGTAGAGAGGTTCGTTGATGCCGGTGCATGGAGTGTGGGATTCCATTTGGAGGCGGTTGATGATCCGTTGCCTATTCTTGACTTGATAAAGAAAAAGAATTGCAGGACATGTCTTACCATCAATCCTGATATATCGGTTGAGCGTTTAGAACCATATTTAGATAAAGTGGATATGTTGCTTTTGATGTCAGTGTTTGCAGGATATGGTGGTCAGAAATTTATTCCTCAGACTTTTGACAAATTAACATGGCTACGCTCTCAATTAGATAAGCGAGGCTTAAAGACCTTGATTGAAATTGATGGTGGTGTCAACGCAAGCAATTCGCTGGACTTGTTTGCTGCCGGTGCAGATGTCTTAGTGGCAGGAAGTGCTGTGTTTGGAAAAGAAAATCCCGAAGAGGAGATACTCAAACTTAAGGGTGAGTTGTAAGGCATATTCAGGTATGAGACGATTAGATGCCATACCTTTTGTTTGGTTGCTGCTACCAATGGTAGTGGCAATCATTATTATATACTATATTAATCCAACTATATTTTATGGTACTCAGCCAGAATGGGTAAAAAAGCAGAGCATACTAAAAGTTCAGATAGTTTCTGTGCCTGAGAGTGGGGAAAGATACGAAAAAACTGAAGTGGAAGTAAAGCAAATAATAGACTCTGTAGGGATAAAAAATACTTATGGAAAGATGTTGCTTTATATTTGGAAAGATAGTTTGAGTATATGTTTAAAACAAGGTGATATACTGGTAGTAAGTGTTTTGCCAAGGCACAGCAATCGTGGTAATCCTTATGAATTTGATTACGATAACTATCTGATGCAAAGAGGCGTTTATGCCACAAGTTTTGTGAAAAGTGATGCTTATAAAGTGATAGGAAACAGTACTTTGTATAATCCAGTGGCTGTGGCTCAAAGGTGCAGGTCCAAAATAATACGACTATTTGAAAGATATAATGTTAAAGGTCAAGAATTAGGTGTATTGTCCGCATTGACCATTGGAGACAGGAATGAACTTGATGCTTACACTAAAAGAAACTATCAAGTGTCCGGTGCAATGCATGTGTTGGCAGTGAGCGGACTGCATGTGGGTATAGTTTACGGAGCAGTATATATTTTGTTGTCATTATTTGGTTTCTTCCCTGTGTTATATCATCAGACAAAGCGTAAGATGTTAAATGCTTTTGCTCTCCTATTTGTATTGTGGATATATGCTTTTTTAACAGGTCTTTCGCCTTCTGTGGTAAGGGCGTCACTGATGTTGTCCTTATATACTATAGCCAAGGCGATAAATAGGCAAGCAGATACATATAATATCATCTTTGCATCTGCTTTTCTGACCTTATGTTTCAAGCCTTTGTCGCTTTTTACAATTAGTTTTCAACTTTCTTATGCAGCAGTACTTTCAATAGTTTTTTTTCAACCTAAAATTAGCAGTTTAATAAGATTTAGGTTTAGGGTGTTCAGATGGATATGGGGTTTGTTTACAGTAAGTCTTGCTGCACAAATAGGAACAATACCTATTACCCTTTGGTATTTTAGTCAAATTAGCAATTATTTCGTCTTGACTAATTTTATTGTAATACCTCTTGCTACGATTATTTTATACCTTGCCTTATTATTTTTTATTGTATTACCCATTCCTTACATAAGAGATGCAGTAGCATGGCTGCTTGGAAAAGTAGTGTGGTTGCAAAATATTGCTGTAGATTGGATTGAAAGTTTGCCTGCGAGCGCAACTATATTGAGTATAACCCTTCCTATGCTTTTGACGCTTTTGGCGCTTATATTATTTGTAGCGATATATCTGATATCCAATCGTTGGCAATGGCTTGTAGCAATAGTAGTATTAACATGTATCTTAATAGTATTACATATCTTTCATTTGAGAGAAATAAATAAGACCAACAGACTGATTTTGTTTAACAGCCAATCGCTTACATTTGTTAATCAGCAAGGTCGGCAATGTAAAATAATATCAGATGACCTCTCTCAGGCACTTTGGCTGACCGAAAATCTAAGAAAAAAGGAAATGATAACTATAGTTGATACCACGGATATTTCTCAAAATAGCAGTTTCTCTTTTAACTATAAAAACCAAGAATATCTGATAGCCAAAGACAGCCTTTTCAAAAAGCAAAATCTTAAAAAACAAATAGATTGTGACTATCTGTTATTATCGGCATACATATCTCAATATCAAAATATATTAGAGAAAATAAATGTAGATACTATTATATTGTTGCCACCTTTAAGACAATGGCAGCAAGAAAAAATAAGCCATACGCTTGATAGTATCAGTGTGCCGTATGTGATTATGAGAGAATACACCCCAAAGATATGGTAAAGAAAATTTGGGCAGTAATATTATTGTTTAGTTGCGCGTGTATGTATAGCCAGATTGACTATACCCAACAAATGTATCCTCTAATAGTGCAAGACATATATGAATCTCTAATAGAAGAAGATAAAGAAGTGGATTTTGAAGATATTTCCGAGAATCTGTTGTTGATTCATGAAAATCCTATAAATCTGAATGATGCTACTTATGAGGAACTGAGTCAACTCATGTTTCTGTCCGACGAACAAATTGATGACATACTCTTATTGGTTTATCAACACCCTCTTGAAAGTGTTTGGGAACTTAGATTAGTCAGTAGTTTGGAAGACTATGAAGTAAGAAATCTCTTGCCGTTTGTAGTAGTAAAACCCGTTGAAAAAGATGAGAAGATATATTGGAAAGAGATGTGGCATTATGCCAAACATGAAGTGGATACTCGTTTTGATGCTCGTAGCATAGAAGATAATGGTAATGACCCGTTTTATTTAAGTATAAAGTACAAATTCAATTATAAGAAAAAAGTAGAGTGGGGAATAGTTGCTGATCGTGATCCTAAAGAGCCATTTTATTATCCGCATAAGACTTATGGCGCTGACTTTTATGGAGGCTATTTACAACTGACAGATATATGGAAATTCCAAAAAATTGTTGCAGGTGATTTTCGTGCTTCATTTGGACATGGATTAGTGCTTAATAACTCATCTGCTTATGGTGGGAAAGTGTCGTATCTCACGAATAACATGTCAAGAAAAGAAGGACTTAGACGAAAGACATCTACAGCCGAATATGATTTTATGCGAGGGGTTGGGGCAACTATAAGGCTTGGTAAAGTAGATTTAAGTGCTTTATATAGTGCGCGAAAAGTGGATGGTGCTATTGATGAAGAGGGTTATTTCCCTTCAATACAGAAAACCGGTTATCATCGTACGACTACTGAGTTAGATAAAAAACGAACCGTTTGGCAACAAGTGGCGGCACTAAATGTTACATATAGGTCTCGAATATTTAGACTTGGTCTAACAGCCTCAGGTAATTTCTTTAATCATACTCTAAAACCTAAAAGCAATTATTACAATAAGAATTACTTTTCAGGCAGGCAGCAATTGTCCGTAGGTGCTAATTATGCCGTATATAAAAATAAATGGTCAGTAAGTGGCGAATGGGCAACATCGAGCAATATTAAGTGGGGGTTCGCAATAATAAATCAAGTAAAATATACACCGATATCAGGTGTGTCACTGACAGCTATATATAGATACTACTCTCCGCATTATGATAATTTGCTTGCTTCTTCTTTTGGGGAGACTTCTAAAGCAAACGACGAAAACGGATTGATGATAGGTACGGTGGTTAGCAAGGTAGGAAAACTGAGAATAAGTGCATTTGCTGATGTGTTTTATTTTTCACAAGAGAAATATAGAATAAATAAAACGAACACAATAGGTTACGAATTATATGGTAAAGCGGAGTATGAATACAAGCAAATAGGAATGCAGTGGTTAGTAAAGAATAAACTCAAAGGAGACCTTAACAAGACTTCGCTTCGCTACGCAATTAGCAGTGTACTTGGACAATGGAAAATAAAAGCAATAGTGGAAGGGAATTTGATATATAATAAAGAAAAAGAAGCAATAAATTTAGGAGGTGTTGTGGCTCCTCAAGTAGAATATGCTTTTGAGAAGGTTCCTATCGTCTTGCAGGCGCGAGCGGAGGCTTTCTATATCAAAAACTATGATAACAGAATTTATCTCTATGAAAATGATGTCTTATATGCTTTTTCTATTCCGATGATATATGGTACTGGAGGTAGGTGGTTGTTGAATTTCAGATATCGTATTTCTGATAGAGTATCTTTTTATCTTAAGTTATCTCAAACAATATGGAGCAAAAGTTGGCAAGAAAGTAGGCATTATGCCACTATGACGCGTACAGAACTGCACTCACTGCTTCGAATTAAAATTTAGAAGTGTATAGAGTTGGTTGCCATCGATTTCTTCAAATTGAGAGTTTGTAAGTGAAATTTTAGGAGCAGCAACGCCAACACCAATACTCAGGCGTGGATTAACCTCTATATGAATTTCATCGTATATACCGCTGTTAATAATATGGTTAAGCACATTGGCTCCGCCTTCTACTAATACCGAGTGAATACCTCTTGAGGCTAAATCTTTAATTACAAATTCCCATTCTGTATTGTCTGAATAAACTATAGTCTGTGCGTCATTAGAGAAAATGCGTGCATCCGTTGGTACTCTTTTTCTTCTGTCTAATAAGATACGAATAGGATTTCTACCTGACCATCTTGTGGTTAGTAATTTAGGATCATCCAAAAGTGCAGTGCCTGAACCTATTAAGATAGACATGTTTTCTGCTCGCATTTTATGAACGAGTTGTTTAGTAACTTCAGTTGAAATAACCAAAGGAGATGTCTGACTACCTATTGTCCGTGTGTAATCTAAAAAGCCATCTGCCGTTTGTGCCCATTTGAGAATTATATATGGTCTATGCTTTTCTTGTAAACAAAAGAAGCGTTTATTGAGTTCTCTACATTCTTTCTCTAATATCCCGCTAATCACTTCAATACCTGCGTTTTTTAGTTTCTCTATGCCCTTGCCTGCAACCAATGGGTTGGGGTCTAAGCAACCGACTACTACTTTTTTAATCCCTTTGCTAATAATTAAATCGGCGCATGGTGGAGTTTTACCATAATGGATACATGGTTCTAAACTCACAAAGAGTGTGCTTTCTTTAGGAATAGGGTTGCTATAGTGCTCTTCGTAATCTAAAAAACAATTTACTTCAGCATGTGCGCTACCATATATTTTGTGCCATCCTTCTGCAAGAATTTTTCCTTCTTGATTCACTAAAACAGCACCTACCATAGGATTTGGTGCTACATAATACTCGCCTATTTTGGCTAACTGCAAGCACCTTAACATGTATTTTTCGTATTCCAACATAATTTCTTAATTTTGCACACTCTATGAATAAAACTATTGCATATATTACTCGGCAATTAGAGGCATTATACCCTCATGGCGAAGCGCGTGAGATTGCTTTTTGGATGTCAGAAGAAACCACAGGCATGAGCCGCACCGAAATCATTTGCAAAGATACACTAAATATACCGAATATAGAAATTATTTTGCAGAGGTTGCTTAATCACGAACCCGTACAATATATCTTTGGCTCAACCACTTGGAATGGATTGGAACTGAAAGTTAACCGCCATACCTTGATTCCTCGTCCAGAAACTGCAGAATTAGTTAAGTGGATAATTGATGACAATAAATTTAGAAAGGGCTTAAAAGTACTTGATATAGGTACCGGTTCAGGTTGTATAGCGCTTGCACTTAAATTAAACTGTCCGAGTTTTAAACTGACAGGGCTTGATATTTCTAAAGATGCATTGCAGGTGGCACGATATAACGCTGAAAAGTATAAATGTGAAATTGATTTCAGGCAATGCGATATATTAAACAATGAGTTAAAAGATAATTTTGACATCATAGTTAGTAATCCTCCATATATTACTACTAATGAGAAAAAAGACATGGAAGCCAATGTGTTAAATTATGAACCTCCAATGGCACTCTTTGTTCCTAATGCCGACCCATTGTTGTTTTATCGCAGGATTGCAATGCTCAGATTATCTCCTTTATTGTACTTTGAAATAAATCCCTTGTTTGAACATAGACTAAGGTCAATGTTGCTTGATATGGGATATAATGAAGTAGAAACTAAAAACGATATATTTCAAAAACCAAGAATGTTGAGAGCAAGATTATGAAAGAATATACGCATGACGAAATACTTCTAAAGGCTACTTCTTATTGTTCAAAAGCGGAGAAGTGCGAGAGCGAAGTAAGACAAAAATTATTTCAATGGGGCTATTCGCAACACGATAATCAAAATAAAATAATTGATTATCTGTATAATGAGCACTATTTAGATGATGAGCGTTATTGCAATGCGTTTGTTAATGATAAATTCAAATTTCAGCATTGGGGAAAGGTAAAGATTCGTACTATGTTGCTCTCAAAAGGTTTGCCTAAGGTGGATGTTGAAAGTGCTATAAACACTATTAGTGAAGACGATTATATGAGAGTGCTTAGTGAAACTGCTCAACAAAAGATTCGCTATGCCCAATTGGACATAGCGAATCAAGCGGATTGCCAAAAACTAATAAATTTTCTGCTTCAGCGTGGTTTTGAATACAATGTTATAAGTAAAGTGCTTGCATAGTAATTTATTTTTCCCATCCGTCAAAAACACTTGCGTCATAGCAGTTGTCTTCGTCAGCATCGTGTAGTGGCGACCATAGTTGAGCAAAAAATGGGTTGCGCTTTGCCTCTTTGTCCCATTGCCAGGGGCGTTGTTTTTCTTTAGGCTCGTCGGGGTAGGGATATGGGAAACAATCAGGGCACCAGTGACCGCCGAGAAGTATAAGGCGAGGAGAAGCCATAAATTTATGTCCCTCCGCACATTGCCATTCCAGTTGTGTGTCCCAATCTCCTTTTTTCATAGTCTTTGACAAGCATTTTCCACCTCGAAATTCTGCTGCTTTTTGCATATCTTCTATCGTAAATTCTGTCATGGGTTTAGTTTCATCATATCCATGATTAAGCACAACTGCCTCTTCAGAATTGTGAGTTAAATCCATTTCTTTCCATGTAGGAATGGATTTGTATTTGTCCAAACTGCCATAATAAGCAGAAATGCGGGCATGATTGTTTTCTTTTATCCATGTCTGAGTACCATGTACAGGTTTATTAGCCATAGCACGCATTGCAAGTTTAACGATATGCGGAACTAATTTTGCTACTTTTGTCAGTTTGGCTATCTTTATGCCTGAAGGCAATGATTTACTGCGTGACATCTGCTCAAAGTATTCTTTAACAGGTATGTTTGCTCTGAAATGCAAATAATTTTCAAGTACATCTCCGTCTAAATACCACATACCATGGAAATTGCGTGTGGTAAACCAATTGGCGTTGAATATCTTTTCGGGTCTTGGGCAACCTATTGCATCTAAAAGCAGCACTTCAAATTCGTAGTTGCTTATTCTGTATTCAGCGCCGCTACCTATGTTGTAATATCTGTTCCAGAACTCTTCCGGAACCTCAGGGCGACATACCCTTTCAAGCAATCGGCCTGAGTCTTCTACCGTAGCCCATTCCAACACACCACGAATCGGGACATGGAACATAATAGGGTCATAGTTTTTCAGAATGGCAGGATAAAGAATACCTGATTGCCTAAGTGATACCCATTTTTTTATTCCGCCGTCCGTAAGAATGCGTTCAGCCATGGCTTTGGTTAAGCCGTAGTGGTCGTATGCACTTACGCATATAGGGTCGCCTGCTCTGCCCCAATGAAGAGGTTCTCTGCGATCGCCCATCTGAGCAACTGAACCTATATATACAACCTTGGGCTCGGCATCTCCTTGAGCCAATACTGCCTTACGGATGTTCTCGGCGGCTGTCAAATTGGTCTTGCGAGTGGCGCGAGGACGATAGTCGGCTTGTGGAGAAACCATACCGCCTACATGAAGTACAATATCACTACCGCTTACGCCGCGAAGCACATCTTCGTAGTTACCCAAATCACCCCAGATAATTTCTATTGTATTTTCTAAACCTGCAAGTTTATGCTTGTTCTTCTCACTCGGGCGAGCAAGAATACGGATATTATAATTCTCTTTGTGATTAAGCAACTCCTGAAGACCTGCCCAACCCATTGTGCCGGTTGCACCGGTTAGAAAGACTGTCGTTGGTTTCATATTGTGGATTTATTGTTAATTTATAGAAGATATTTACACTATATGTGTGTCTTCTGTATAGAAAAATTTTTTTAAATCGATCATCATAATTTTCTCAAGCGAGGACACTCGAACTTCTGCATGGCTTCTATATAACAAATCTGTTATTACATGTTTTTGTTTTGGTTGCGGGCGAGGACCGGCAAGCCTACCGCGTTCCAAATGATGGCTGCAAAGATAGTATTTTTCTTGCAACTATCAAAACACGATTGCTTTAGGTTAACAATAAAGTCGAAAGCAATACTTTGCCTCCGACTTTATCACTAATCTATTTTATTAACTATTTAACTATAATCTTTCCTGATTTGAGTTTGACTTTGGAGTTGTAGAAGAATACATAGAAGTAAGGTATATTGCTATGCTCCAAAGTAAATGTTGTTCCGTTAGACATGTCGTCGCCATTGTAGAACTCTTCTTGATTGAACGAATTAGTATCTATGATAACACTATTAGGATTGCAAACAGGGATATTCTTCTTTAGTATCAAGTAACCATACATATTGAATACAGCGATTTGTACATTGTCTCTGAGCGACATGGCGATAAATTGTCCATTGCCTAAACTCTTCAGTACTACATCGCTTGATGTAGGTTCTTGTGATGTAGATATCTCTGATGTTTCTACACTTATTCTATAAACTGCTCTTGTACCATCTGCTGCAACACATCTTACTATTGTTGTATCTCCCACAGGTGCAGCCGAGATAGTAACTATAGCGTCTTCTTCTTGTGGTATTGCTTCTACATTCACACTCTGTACTCCTTCGAATACCAAATATGAATAGTCATATACTGTGTCGCAGAAATTACGCATAGGCTCGTCGTTGACAAGTAAAGAGCGTAAGAGAGCATTGTTGTTCAAGCCTGCATATTGCTGCAATTCATATACACTCACATTACCGCTTTCTGCTTGTACCATCAAGTTGATGTAATATACAGGCAAGATAGTGTCTGCTTTCTCAAAGAATACATCAAGTATAGTATCGCTTATTGTTACAATCTGCTTGTCGTGACCTAATACATACTCTATTTGGTCTTTTTGTATGAAGTCGCTAATAGGTGTTTTGGGTACATAACGAACTGAATAAACATAGTTGCCTGATGCCGTATCTTGAACGAATTGGTCAATAACAGACTCTTCTTGTATGATTATATCTTCAAGTAAACTATATGTAGAACCTTCTACTGCGAAGCGCAAACGATATTGGTTTTCGTAATCTTCGCTACCTGATACTACTTTAATCAATGCATCCCACGGAGCAGGTTGAAGTGTATCCGGCAGTTGGATTGTTACATTCTGTTGTTCGTTGCTCTTGTCCCATGTGATGGTAGGAATATTTGTTGAACCATAAGGAAGAGTAAACTCATATTCGAAATCGTCAGATCTGAAGTCTGCAATAGGTTCACCTGCAATATAAATCATAAGCAGTGAGTCAGCGTCGCTCTTGCGAATACTGAAACTCAAGTTATACTCTGCCTTGCTTATGCCATCTGCAGCAGTAGAAACCAGTCGTGCGGTCCAATTCTCTTGGTTGGCTTCGATAGTAACTGTCTGTTGCTCTTCTGCTTTCTCGAAAGTAATAAGAGGCATTGTTGTGGTACCATAAGGCAGAGGTATATTTACATAATCAGTTACCTCACTTTGGAACCCGCGCATCTCCTCGTTGCTTATGCTAATCATCTTCAAGAATGGATTGTCTGATAAAGCAACAGTAAAGCGAATAGAATAAGTTTTAGTAGTTCCGTCCTGTGCTTTGGCTACGATGTTAGTATAATCTTCAAGAGCACCATATTCTACTTCAGGATTCTGTTGCCATATATCTCCCTGGTCGGCTGTTACCTCCGGAATTTCAGTAGAACCGATAGGTAGGATATAGGTATAGGCTGTCTTGTCGGCGTCAAATCCTTCAATAGGCATACCTCCTACAAATATATTAGCAAGGTTGGCATTAGATGACTGAAGTTTTTCATAGACTATAGTATAAACATTGCTCTTTCCGCTACCTGCTACTACATCAAATTGTGTGGTTGTTGTCTGACCATTTTCTATTACTGATTTATTGATTGTTTGATATTCGTCTTGAACATCGTAGTCGATAATAGGCATTTCTGCACCCACAGGCAGTTGGAAACTATAGTAGAACGAATCAGGGCGGAAACCGCTGATGACTTCGTTATCTGCCGTGATGGCTGCCAGTGTGTCAGCATCGCTGTAGATATAAATGAAGTTAAGAGTGTAAGACAAACTTGACATACCATTTTCAGCCACAACGCTGATAACCGTGTTCTCTTTTACCTCGAATGGTGCCACAGTCGCTTTCCAGTCGGTTGGTACTGCAAGTATGTCGGTCGGGAGTTTCTCGTTGCCTACTTTTCCTGCATATATAGGTACGTTATATATCAATTTGTCCGGGGTAAATTCTATAGCCTCATTGTCAATATAGATTGCAGAAAGTGTTGCGTCATCGTTTTCAAGCAGTTTGAAGGTAAGTACATAACTGAGTTTTGAACCATCAATGGCTGTAACGGTGATAGTTTTTACATAACCTTCTTCGCTTGAAGTCATCTCATATTTCTGCCCATCTTCTTTGAGGAAGATGTTTATATCCGGCATCTTTGTTTCTCCCTTCAGAGGAATTATATAACGCGGGTTGAACGGATCGAATGGCAGTAGTTCGTCTTCTATACCATGTAACTGTGCGTAGTCGGCAAACGACATATCATCAAGTGTGATATTTGCAAGCATCGCATCCGACGATAGAGCATTACGAATAATAGCAAACTCATATTTCTTCTGAGTTACACCATCTTCGGCAGTGATAGTGAGTACTTTTATTGTAACTGTCGGGTCATCCGGATCTTGATATTCGCTTTCTTCAACTGTCTGGTAGCGGTCTTCTGCTGTGTAGTTGATAATTACATTCTGATCTTCATTTACTTGCACATAGTAGAAATTGCGGTCTTGACGGAATGAGTTTAGCGTCTGGTTGTTGATACTAATACCCGTAAATTCAGCCCAATGGCTCGGTTCAATATCAACATATACATTATATACCGTTGTGCTCAATTCATCTTCCGACTTAACAGATATCTGAGTATGTTGTGCTTCTGCTATAACCTCTACCATTTGACTTTCTTGCCCCAATGCATAGGTGATATTAGGCAATTGAGGTTGCTCGGTCTTTGGCATACCGGCTTGAGGATTGGCAAGAACAATATGATATTCTGTTTTACCGACTGCATCAAAGTCGCTTAATTCTTCACCATCTGCATAAATCATCTTCAACAATGAGTTGTTGGATAGTTCAGGCTGTACGGTTACTCTATATTCTTTTGTCAGACCAGTTTCTGATTTAACCGTTACTACAAATGTGCGTCGTATGCTATTGCCGGCTGTGCTCTCGTCAAGACTTAAAGTAATTGTCTGTTTAAGTTCTGCAGGAACAAAAGTAAGGTTGACGGCAGTATCTGATGAAATAGTATATGTAGTTGTTGAAGCAAGGAAATCTTCCATAGGCTTGCCATTTACATATATTGCTGCTAAATCAGTATTGTCTGACGGCTCGTTTTTGAAGAGTATCTTATATGTATTACTTACAGAGCCATTAACAAGCCATTCTACAGAGTCTTGAGTGATACGCTCCACAACCTTATCGGAGTCAAACTCGCGAACGAAACCTATTTGATCGCGTTTGGTTGCTTGTTCATAACTATAGGTGCTGCTTTCAAACTCCGACATATTGATGCCACCAAAGGACATGTGCGTGAAATTGGCGGTTGTAACTGCATCTGCACGAGTATAATTGATTGTATAGTCGTTGGTCGTTGTACCATCTTCGGCAGTTACATGTAGAGTGGTTGAATTATCTCCATATAGTACATCTACTGTCTGACCATCCATTTTCTTTGTGAAATTAACTGCAGGTGTTTTTGCGTTGTTTGCCAATGAAACATTATATGTCGTTTCGCTTTCTTCATAACTGATACCACCTTCTATATCGCATGTCAAGCCTTGCAGAGTGGCATCGGTTGAAGGAATGTGGCGGAAAGTAATAGTATAATCTTGTTTGTCGCCATTTTCGGCAGTAACAGTGTAAGTAAGTACATTTTCTGATTTACTTAACTGAATAGTCTGAAGTTGACTTCCGCGAGTGATTTGTACATCAGGCAATCGTTTTGCACCATAAGGCATGTCAACTATATAGTCCAACTTGTCTTCCGCAAAAGCGGTGGTGAAAGAGTAGCCTTCTTCAACTGAGATGTTTGCAAGGGACTTGATTGTACTAAGTGGACGAGTGATTTCAAGTGTATAAGTAGTTTCTGCACCATCTTCGGCTATGTTGTATATAGTTGCTGTACGAATAGCATTTGCTCCGTCAATAGTTTCCAGACTATCGTTGTCCCAAACAATTCGTTGTGCTTGGTCACTTACCTCACCGATGAAAGTCAAGACAGGAATGTTTTTATCTTCCGAACTTGGCATTGTATATGTAAATTTCTTGCTTTCTAGTGAAACAATGTCGTTATTTACTGTCAATGCTTTCAATGCTCCGTTATATTTAAATCTGACATAATCTACATATAACTCTGCCGCACCACCTTCAGTAAGTGTATGACAACTCTCTATATCAAATGAATTTAAGATAATGTTCATTTGAGTAGGCACGGTTACAGCGGCATTTGCCTCAGCAAGTGAGAATGTATATTCTTTATAGTCTGTATTGGCAGTGGTTGAATTTTCAACAGACGCCTGTCCGTTACCCCATAATTGATATACTATTCTATTCTTTCCATTACTCAAATCTCCTGTTTTTGCTTTAATAACAAGTTGGTCGGGGGAGTTGAAGAAAGGAATACCACCTACTGATTGGAATGTACTACCTCCTGCTACGGCTAAATTACCACTAATAGAACCAAGTGTTATCCATGCAGGTAAATATCCTCCTAAGGCACCTCCGTACGCTCCTGAAATAAAGTTACCAGCACTCTGTTTAGAATTCAAATGTACTGCTTTATTACTGCCGCTTATTGTAGTTTGTTCCACCTCACCATTTTTACCAAATGTATGTGCTCCAGACGCAAATGCGTCAAATTTATCAAAATAGTCTGCCAGCACTTGCCAATTTTCAGGTTTGGCTGCACTATTATTTTTGGCGGTAGTCCAATTAGTAAAATCAGAGTTAGGAATTACATTGCTTGGATAGTAATACCAAATTTCATAAGTATTTGAAAAACCATCTTTGGAAACAACTGCTTCCCAATGTTTTGTAGACGCTTCTACAATATTGGGGAATGTACCGTTATATCCGGTTGTCGTAACAATAGGTGAAGTACTTACATTCACTACATATACGAATCTGTTTTTATCGAAGTCTGCAATAGGAGTACCATTAACACTAATTCCATCAAGCACAGCAGGATTCTGTTGCTCAATCACAGGCACAAGTCTGTATGTCTTATCTGTCTGCTCGCTCTTATTGGCAATTACGCTCAACTCCGTTGCAGCATATATACCGCCTTGATTGACATATACGCTTTGTTCGGCATAAGTCTTCTTAACTGAGTCAACAGAGAAACTCTTTACTCGATATGGTAATTGGATGTTGATGTCGCCCTCAGAGGTAGGATTATCCAACACACCTTTATGCTCAATGTCAAAAGCATCAATATAACTATAATAAATGATTTCTAATACATTATCACCTTCAGGCTCTACTATAGGGAAAGTAAGACTATAAGTCTTTTTATCGCCGTTTTCAGCAGTGACAATAATTTGTGTTGTACTGCCTAAAGGTGCATCAATAAACTCAATAGTTTGCTCAGGTATTGCCTTCTCGAAGCGCACATCCGGGCGAGCGGTAGAACCGAGAGGCATACTGAATGCATATTCATCTAATTTTACATCCACTTTATGCTCTTCTTCTTCGTCATATTCGTCCAAAGTAACGATGGTAAGTGATTTCAGAAGCACACTATCTGATTTCCAAACAGGGAAATTCAAAGTATAGGTTTTGTTGGTCTGGCCATCTTCAGCCACAACATGTATTTGAGTCTGACCATTTATCTGTCCATAGGTAATAGTGATTTCTTGGTCAGGAACTGCACCTATAGGGTGAATACAAGGAACAACTTTTGTGCGCCATGGCAATTCGTATGTAAATTCAGTGCCGTTCTTATCGAAATTAGGCAACGAAATCCACTCTCTACCATTTTCTGTGGTTACAAAAAGTTGTATATCGTTCAAGAGGGCATTGGCCTCTATCTTTGTGGTATAAGTCACATTATAAGTAGCCGTTTGACCCTCATCAGAAACTACCAATATCTCTTGATGCAGATTGTCGGTGTTGGTCATTGCTGTTATCTGACCATTACCTGCGGTGTAAGTCAATTCCGGCATTTGAGCACCTTTGTCTATTTGACCGCCATCATATTGATGTACACCATCTTGCAGTATATCTACATTTGCTTGCTCAAGACTTACAAGTTCAGTAGTACCATACTTGGCATACTCAAAATCAACTATATATTGCAATTGAGTAATTCCATCTTGGGCTGTCACTTGTATGCTGAATTGAGTTGCAGAAGTCATACCCGCTGTTATATTGGCTTTGTCGCTTGACACTTGATAACTTACATTGGGCAATTCTTCACCGGGCTGCAATGTAACAGTATAATTCGTAACCTGACTGCTGAAAGCAGGCGTAAGTTCACCTGCTGAAAGGGTTATGTTGCTGAGTGTGGCGTCTGATGACTTTTGTTCAATCAGATGAACTACATAAATCTTTTTATATTCACCCGCCTTTACTACCAATACAACAGAGTCGGTATTAGCAGTTTCACTCACTTCTTGATTGTCGCGTTTGAGATATGTAATCTTAGGCAAGTTGGTCTGATATACTACATCATAAGAGGCTTTCGAAGGCTCAAAATCCTCAAGCACTATGCCATCCGCCATAATGGCTCTGAGTTGAATATCCTCGCGCTCAGGGGCATTGATATGAATCAAATAAGTATTTCCTGCCTCTGCTCCTTCTGGAACTACAGTTATTTGTGCAGTACCAAAACTGATAGGTGCTACAATACTTACTTGCTGCGTAGGAGATGCCTTATCTACTGTAATTGTCGGGCAGATAGGATTATCCCATTCAAAATCGTATTCATATATCTTCTCGTCAAATCCTTTCAAACGCTCACCATTAAGGTATATCATCTTCAGGTTGGCATCAGCCGACACTTGTAACACGAAAGTGATGATATATGTCTGTTGTGCTCCGCTCTCTGCCGTTACGAGCAATTCATAAGTCTTGTTCTTGCGAGTAACTACCACCTTCTGTGACTCCTCTGATTTCTCATAACTTATTGATGACGGAACCACTGCTCCTTCCGGCAAAGTAACAGTGTATTCTGTAATATCCGGATTGAACACAAAATCTGTCTGGGCTTGATGTTCAAAACTGATACCTGCAAGTTTTGTATTGTTTGATTGTATTACAGAGAAATGAATAATATATGTTATTGCATCGCCTGATTGTGCGCGTACGGTGATTTTATAATCTCCGTTTACACCCATTGAACGAGTCGTTACCGACTGCCACTCATCTCTTGTCTGGAAAGTGATTTCCGGAAGTTCTGTTGTGCCATTAGGCAACTGAATATAATAATCTGTTTTGTTACTCTCGAAACCTTCTATCAACTGACCATTGATATTTATTGCGAGCAAAGTAGGGTCGGAGGCAAGATTGCGAGTAAATTGCAACTGATATTGGCGCTTGCTTCCATCGCCTGCAACTACCAATATCCTAACTAAATATGTTGCAGCATTTGATGTTACTGTTACCGTCTGATACTCATCGCCTTGTGTGTAGGTTATCTCCGGCAATGTGGTGACACCTGTTGGCAGAGGAATCTCGTATAAGAGTTGGTCGGGTGAGAAACCTTCCAATGCCTTACCATCAATAAAAATGGCTTTTAATGCGTTATTTGAAGATTTTGCTGTAGAGAAATTCAGTTTATATATAACTTTTGTAGTTTTATCACCTGCAGTTACGGTTAGACGAGTAGTTCCGTCCACACCACCTTCCGCTTTTTCTACAGTCTGATATTGATCGCCTGTGGTCCATGTGATTGCTGGTAAACTGCTCGTACCCATCGGAAGAGAGATGTTATATTCTAATACCTCAGGGTCAAAACCCACAACACTTGTTCCGCCTACCTTGATATCTGCTAAATAAGCATAGTCCGAAGCAGCAACTTTATATTTTAAGGTGTATGTTCCTATCTCGGTCGTTGCAGGAGCCGCAACTGTAATTTTACATCCGCCTTCAAGAGTGTTGCTCTCTACCTTAATGGTCTGAAGACCGGCAGCATAAGCCGATACAGGAGTAACTGTTGGCACTTGCTCGGATGTTATGTTTACTGTATAACTGCGTTTGGATGGCTTAAATCCTGTAAGTGACTTGCCGTTGATAAGAATATCTTTTAAGGTGATGTCGTCAAGTTCGCGAACCGAGAAGTTGATAGTATATGTAGCAGTTGTTTTGCCATCTTGTGCAGTCACCTTTATTGTTGCCTTGCCTGTTGGTGAGGTGGCTTGAGTAATCTGAAGGGTTTGACTGCTCTCGCCCTTGGTCGCTGTTATTACCGGGGCAGCGGTTGTACCAAAAGGGAGGGCTACATCATAATTATATACGGCAGCATTAAAACCGTTGATTTCTGTACCATTATACTGAATACCTGCAAGTTTTGCATTGGTCGAAGCAGAGGTAACAAACTTGATTTTATAAGTATGGGTAGAACTGCCGTCTTGTGCCTTGACGGTGATGGTAACAGGGTCACCATTCACAGAACCACCGCTTACCGTCATTTCTGAATCTGACAAACGACGACCGGGGAAGTTTACTTTTGCCTTCATGGAATTATAATCGGCGGCAAAGTCGTCATGTGTAGGTGGATCATTTTCAAGCACACCCGCACCACGCATACCATATATAGAAGGAATAGTAGTAACTCCTTCACCAAGTGTGTATATCTGAACATCCTCTGTATCTTGGAATTTATCCCATTGTTCTCCACCGACAAATAATTTTTCAATATTAGAGTTGTAAACCAACTCAACATCATCTATATAAAGACCATTGCCATCATATATACCGGTGTTATCGCGGAAATTAGGATAGTTTCCTGCCGAAAATATAATATTTGTCTTTTCCGGAACTTCATTATTAAAATAGTAAATAGGAATGGTAATCTGTGTCCAGTTGCTATATGATTTTTTCTCTTTTATCCATCCTTCTGCCACTTGTGTACCCGCTGTTGAAGTGGAGCACAAGTTCTTGTTGAGAGCAATACGGATATCTGACTCCTCGTCTGTATTATATGGCGAGCCTGGCTCTGAACAGCCATAGTCTTTATTTTTATAAGACTTACCTTTAGCAGTTCCCTTCCACGAGTAGAAAATGATGTTATAGTTCTCTTTAGAAGTGTTAGAACCGGTACGCTTAATCCATACCTTCATCGCATCCGGACGATAGGTAAAGTTAATACCACCATAGGTGCCGGCAGTAGCACTATTAATATTAAGTCCACTTAACCATGACCAAGGAGTACCAAGAGTTACATAACCGGGACTCGTAGCGCCAAGAGAGGCAAACTTAACATCCTTGTCAGCGATATAGATGCAATAATTTCCTGTGTGACCTTTTTCCTGAAAAGTGAAATTCACATTCATTACCGACTGACTTACATTGGAACCATGCCAGTATTTTGGCTGTATGGCACCAGCAAATTCACTTCCTGACCAATCTTCCATACTTGGGTCAGGCAATTGCTGTGCATTAACACTTGCAACGGCTGCTATTGCAACCGCTACACTAAAAAATCGTTTTAGTAAATTATGTTTCATAATGACTTGATTTTTCGCATTTTTCACCGCTGCAAAATTACACCAACAATTTTATATGGGAAATTCCATATATTAGGTAAAAATTTACTCTAATTATTCTAAAATGAACAATTAGAGTGCATTTATAGTAAAAATAATGTACTATTTTTAAGATATATCATAAAATAAGTTCCGACTTTTCGCTATTGTCAGGACCCTATATCTCCTATTTCTAAAAAGCCAATCAGCCATTAGACTTGCTCATGTCTAATGGCTGATTGGGTGTAAACTATATTTGTTGTCTCGTTAGAGAATCACAAACTCTACTCGGCGGTTCAATTGGCGACCTTCTTCTGTGTCGTTAGTTGCTACAGGTTCGGTCTCGCCTTTGCCTAATGTCTCCATTCTGCTTGCATCAATACCACGGCTCACCATATCTGCCTTAACCGCTTCTGCACGACCTTCCGACAAAACTTGGTTAGATTCGTCTGAACCGACATTGTCAGTGTGACCAACAATACGAATTCTTACACTTGGATTCTCTTTTAAGAAGAGATATACATTGTTAAGAGCCTCCTCAGATGTGGGCAGGATTCGTGTCTTATTAGTTGCAAAGAACAGATTGTCGATAACCACTTTCTGACCTTTCTTAATAGGATGCAACTGTACATTCATCGAATCGGTAATTGAAGCCAGAGGTGCTGTGAATTCTTCGTAACCAATCTGATTGATAACTATCTTATAATCACCCGGTGTAAGAGCGGCGCTTGCATTACCATTCACACTATCGGTCTTTAGCGATGCACCTTCTTGATAAGTATGTGTGTTCACTATACTTGCTGTTACCATCAACGGCTCACCTGTATTACCATTAGTTACATGCAGTCGGAAGAATTTTAATAAGCGCAACATAACTGAGAACTCTGCGGTATCACCGGGTTGAGTGATGCTGAAAGCGCGAGTCTCAGAAGAGTAATTCTCCTTAGCAATCGTAACTTCATAATCGCCGCGAGACATCTTTTGTTTCAACTCTCCCTTAGGCATAGGTTTCTGTCTTATAGTAGTCTTTCCTGAACGCATGTTGGTGATACTTGCATTCGTACCTGCCAACAACTCGCCTGTTGCTGCGTCTTTTGCATGCACAATCAAGAACGATGGAATCACAGTACCTGTACCCTGTAATTGTTTCTTAGGTGCCTTGGTCAAGTCAAATAATACAGCAAACTTCACACCTACAAGCAAAGAATTTACATTTACCTTTCCGGTTGTATAAATAGAATTCAAGGTGAATTGGCGTGGATAGGCCATGTTGGTAACGGTATTTGCCTTGTCAGCAGATGTTTCAACGCATGGTGTGATACCATAATCAGCAAATACTGAAAGCCTATATGAGACAGGTGTCTTTTTGTTGTTATTTAATGCCAATGCATTATTGGGCATGTATTGGTCCAAATACATACCTATCTCCGCAGAGGCTTGAATATTATAAAACGACTTCTTAAAACTATGTGTTTTTTTCTCATCTGCAGTATAAAGGTCATGACTTTCAAAGTTTTTCATCTCGCCAATTAAGTCGTCAAATGTGGCACTTGTGCTCAGACGAGTATAAGTAGCAGCCGTGCCCCATACCGGCAAACCTGCTTTAGCACCTGCAAGAAAATAGAAATTTCCAAACTTACCACCGAACATCAAAGGTATGTTTACCTGCCCCATTGCCTGACGCTCTGTATATTTCGAAAAGGCAAAAGTCTCGTCTAACTTATAAGTACCTGTCGGGTCGGTGTAATCCATTAGTTGGTGGTCAGAAAAATCACCTCTTGTGTTCCATGAGTTTATGGATGATAATTCTAAACCTGTATGCAGCATGAAACGCTTGTAATGCCACTCGTATCCTACTTGAAGATTACCCCCTAAAAAACCTTTCCACTTAGCATCAGGCAAGTTCTTGTACATGAGAGCAGAATAACCCAAACCTCCCTCTGCGGTAATATAATGCTTTTGGTCTTCTTTGGCAGCATAAACTATGCTTGACAAACACAAAAGAATAAGAAGACATAAATTATTTCTCTTCATACTTGTTCTGTTTTTTATCTTACAAGCCGCAAAATTACAATAAATTATCAAAACTACAAAAACTCTTGAAAATAAGAAATTGTGTATTTAAGTGTTTTGTCGTACCTTTGCACGGAAATATGTTTGACTTATGACTTGCTTATATATACTCTTATCTATTATTCAACCTATCGGTTTGATGCCGTGGATTGCATTGGGTTTAGCAGCCTTGCTTTTGATGGTGTCTGCTTTCGTTTCTTGCAGTGAAACGGCTTTCTTTTCCCTTTCTCCATCAGACAAAGAAACACTGACAAAACAAGAAAAAAGAAATGACAAAAAAGTTCTGCGTCTGCTTCAACAGCCTCAACGACTGTTGGCTACCATACTTATTGTTAATAACTTCGTAAATATCGTCATCACTCTATTGATAGCATATTTTACATCTAAAGCCTTCGATTTTGGAGGATCTCATGTGTTGCAATTCATAATTGAAACAGTAGTAATTACTTTCATATTATTGCTCTTTGGAGAAATAACTCCCAAAATTTATGCAACGGTTCAACCACTTAGAATGGCCCGTTTTGCATCACCTATATTGCTTGTTTTTAACAAAATACTATATCCATTCTCCCTCCTACTTATTAAATCTACCTCTATAGTTGAAAATAGAATGGAGCATAGGCAGCACGCAAATCTGTCTATGGACGAATTGTCGCAAGCAGTTGAACTAACAGAAATGGTTACTGAAGAGGAAAAGGATATATTAGAGGGTATAACTAAATTTGGGAGTAGGCAAGTGAGCGATATTATGCACCCGCGTATGGATATAGTGGATGTGGATATAAAAGCAAATTTCAAAGAGTTGCTTCAAGTAATTATAAAATCAGGCTTTTCAAGAATACCGGTTTATGCTCAAACCGTCGATAAAATCAAAGGAATTATTTATTCCAAAGACCTGATTCCTCATATAGATAAACCCCAGAATTTCCGTTGGCAAACACTGATAAGACCTGCTTATTTCGTTCCTGAATCAAAGAAATTAGACGATTTGCTGACCGAATTTCAAGAGAATAAGGTGCATCTGGCTATAGTGGTGGACGAATATGGAGGCACCAGCGGTTTGGTTACGCTTGAAGATATACTTGAAGAAATCGTAGGGGAAATCAGCGATGAATACGATGAAGAAGAATTGCAGTACACCAAACTTAATGCTAATACCTATCTGTTTGAAGGGAAAATCTTGCTCAACGATTTCTATAAAGTGCTCGATTTAGAAGACGATGCTTATGGCAGAGCGGCAGAAGAAGTAGAAACTCTGGCCGGACTCTTGCTTGAGTTAAAAGGAGACTTTCCTAAACGCGGAGAGAAAATCACTTATGCTAATTACGACTTTGAAGTGGTTGATATCGATAAACGAAGAATTAAAACTATCAAATTGACAGTGCATGAGTAATGCTCCAAAATACATATTATATACTTTGGGTATGTGCGTTTTCATCGCTGTTTTTGCTCTGCCAAGTTGCAAACAACGCTACATTCCAAAGCCCAAAGGTTATTTTAGAATTGACTTACCACAACATCAATATCAACATCTGCAAGGTAGTTATCCCTATACTTTCCAATTTTCCACTCAAGCAGAAATCAGTGAGCGAGTGGCTCCTGATGAGAAATTTTGGATAGATATAATTTATCCCTCCATAAATGCTAAAATACATTGTTCATATAAACCGGTTGAGGATAATTTGCGTGAACTTTCTGACGATGCACAAGGATTTGTGTATAAACATAGTAATATGGCCAATTCAATTCCTGAACAAGGCTTTGAAAATGAGGTTGATAAGGTATATGGCGTACTATATGAATTAAAAGGGAATACCGCTTCTCCTGCTCAGTTCTATCTTACTGATTCAACTCAACATTTTTTTCGTGCTGCACTCTACTTCGATTGCATACCTAATTCTGATTCATTACTACCTGTTTTTGAGTATGTTGAGCAAGATATAAGGCATCTTATAGAAACTTTCAAATGGAAATAAAACAATTCCATATAGATGATATTATAGTGTATCTTTGTCCCTTGGTAGCAGCACAAAGCAGTCGGCAAAGTGAAAAGATTACTGAAGAGCAGTTGCTCAGTGTGATATTACCTAAGAATATAGAAGTAAAGTATTTAGACTCAGGCAAACCCTATTTATCAGAAGGATATATAAGCATTTCTCATAGCAAAAAATATCTTGTTATTGCTGTGTCAATGACAAAGGAGATAGGAGTTGATATAGAGCAGTTGCATGAGAGATTGCAAAGAGTGAAGCATAAATTTCTATCAACTCAAGAATTAGAAGGCTTGAAGAAAGAAAATCTTTTGAATCTTGCTCTTTGTTGGTCGGCTAAAGAAGCCATATATAAATTGGTCGGTGAAAGGGCAGGTGCGTTAGGCGAAAATATAGCGATTTTAACCGATGAAATCGGCGAAAATAATGTCTTTTATGCCAATATAAAGGAAGAAAAATTTGTCATTCATATAGTTGAGGCTACTCAAGATTATGAAATTGTTTTAGCATGCATGTGTTAGATATAATATTAGATAAAACAAGCAAAAACCAAAAGATGTTGGCAGTCTTGCTTGACCCCGAAAAACTTTCCGATTCCATCGAGAAGTTTGATATGGTATGTGAATATATCAACCAATCTGCAGTTGATTTTGTTTTTGTTGGTGGCAGTGGATATAATGCAAATATAAATGAATTTGTTTGTAGGCTCAGAAATATATTGAATATTCCTATTGTTCTTTTCCCTGGTGACATATCGCAAGTATGTAGTACAGCAGATGCATTGCTTTTTCTCTCACTCATGTCTGGTAAGAATATAGATTTGATAATTGGGGAACATATAAAAGTTGCCAAAAAAATAAAAGAATCAGGCATAGAAACTATTCCGATGGGTTATATCCTCATTGATGGTGGAAGACAAAGTACAACACAGAAAGTAAGTAAAACAGAACCTTTATCTGACGCAGATGAAATAATCAATACTGCCATAGCAAGCGAATTACTCGGAAAAAAAATCGTTTATCTCGAAGCAGGAAGTGGAGCAAAAACGCCGGTTTCATCGACGATTATATCTTCTGTTAAGTCACAATTAAGTATTCCTCTTATTGTCGGTGGCGGCATACGAACAAAAAATCAATTGCAAATTGCATGGCAATCGGGGGCAGATATCGTAGTTATAGGTAATTTTTTTGAGCAACATGCAGACCAAATACCTTCTTTCGCTCAAGTTAAATATAAATTAAATAATCATGAATGATCAACAACTTATTGATGAAATCAATCGGCTTCGTATTGAGAAAAATGCAGTAATAATGGCTCATTATTATCAACAGCCGCAATTGCAAGACATTGCTGATTTTGTTGGTGATAGTTTGGCGCTCGCTCAACAAGCAGCCAAAACAAATGCTGATATTATAGTATTGTGCGGAGTGCATTTTATGGGTGAAACTGCTAAAATTATTTGCCCGGACAAAAAAGTTCTTGTGCCTGATATGTCTGCTGGATGTTCTTTGGCAGATAGTTGTAAAGCTGAAGATTTGGCAGAATGGAAACGCTCGCATCCAAATCATATTATTGTAAGTTATGTTAATACCTCTGCTGCCGTAAAAGCACTGACAGATGTGGTAGTTACTTCTTCAAATGCACTGAAAATAGTCAATCAATTGCCTCAAAATCAACCTATACTTTTTGGTCCTGACCAAAATTTAGGTAATTATATAAATAGTATCACCGGAAGAAATATGGATTTATGGAATGGTGCTTGCCATGTCCATTCTCGTTTTTCAGTTCAACAACTGCTTCAACTGAAAAAACAATATCCTAATGCAAAGGTGCTTGCTCATCCCGAATGTAAAAAAATCCTGCTCGAGTTGGCTGACCATGTAGGCTCTACTCAAGCGTTGCTCTCTTACGCTAAAGAGTGTGGTGAAAATGAATTTATTGTGGCAACAGAAAGTGGTATATTGCACAAAATGCAGCAAGCATGTCCCGAAAAACTTTTTATACCCGTACCACCGGAGGCATCAGAAGTAATGGTAGATGGCAAACTAACACCTTGTTCGTGTAATGAATGTGAGTATATGAGGCTTAATACACTTCAAAAATTATATGACTGTCTTAAAAATGAGTCAAATGAGATCCTCGTAGATAATCAAATCGCTAATCAAGCCCTAAAACCCATTCAGAAAATGCTTGAAATGAGCAAGTAATAGTAAACTTGTACGCTTCTATATAACAAATCTGTTATTTCATGTTTTTGTTTTGGTTGCGGGCGAGGACGACCGCGTTCCAAATGATGGCTGCATATGAAAATTGTTGTTATAAAATAACCAATGTAAGATTTTGGAGATTATAACATTTTTTGTAATTTTGCATCAATAATGGACAACTAATATATATATAAGCCTATGAAACACCGAGCATCGTAAAGGCGATGCATACATATAGAACATAGTTTTTGCTTAAGACGTATGTGCTAAAAAACTGGACACTTTTTAGAATAACTATACACGTAATAAGCGAAGATGTTCGTGCTTTGCACGGACTTTTCGTTGGTATTCTGTATAGTTGGGTAGTCCAGTTAAATCCTTAGCATAAGAATACATATTAAAGATATAAAAATCGAAAAGTCCGTGTTTTTTTATATCTATATTCCCGCTACATCGAGGCAAAAGCCATATATGTAGCGGGTTGTTTTATTGCAATAAGAAAAACATTAATGTATAGATAGAAAAAGGTATAAGTAAGGTTGTCAATATGTTATATTTAACAGAAACCTCCTGACTTCGGGAATTGCGTCACCCAAATTTTATTTTGGAGTCAAAGAGCTGCTGGATACTATGGTGTTCCTCTGTCAAAAATAATGTTTGTGTCATCAGTTGTTGGTTGTGAGGCATACTGATGGTAATGGATGGTATGGTTTTGGCAATCTCAAGTACTCTGTCTACACTCATGGGAAACTTTTTCAGATTCAGTTGTCTTTCAAACTCCTTATATACCTTGTAAGCAATAAAGCAAATACAGATGTGTACCTCTATGCGCTTCTCCGTAAAATGAAAAACCGGTCGCATCTCCAGATTTCCTTTGCTGACTCTGAATGCACGCTCCACAACCCATAATTCGTGGTATTGTGTCACAAAACGTCTTGAGCCGATAAATTCGTATTTGTAATATAGCCTTTCCAACCATCCCATTGTTCATCTTCCTTAACCAAGTCCTCTCTTATTGTAACTTCAACATCCTTGCTTATCTCTATAAACTTGTTATACCCTCTACGATTCAAACTCTCTTTCTTTATAGTACCTGATTTGTAAGCATCCCGTAGTCTTTCTATACCCTTCTTTCTGTTCTCTGCATCTTTCTTTGCCCTATCTGCGGAATAGGTGATTATCAAACGTTCGTGTATCGTACTCGTTTCCTTGTTAGATGATTGTATATTATGCGTTTTCTGATACTCGTAATAAATGTTTTCTTTCTTTTCCTGCGATACGATCCAATCTCTCACTTCCTTTGCCTCGTTCTTTATCCTTGCACCGATGATATACTTGTAATTGCCTGTTTGCAGAAGATACAGATTCTTCTTACTCATCAATCCAGAATCGGCTACCACCACAAAATCCGTTAGCTCAAATCGTTTTACAAAATCTTCCACTATCGGAATCATAGTGAAACCTTCGTACTGGCTTTCGCAAAATACTGAATAAGCCAGAGGATAGCCTCCTGCACTAACCAATAATCCTATTACAACTTGATTCTCTTTGCTCTTCCCATCTTCTGAATAACTCAGTTCACATAGTTTAGTTCTCTCAAACGATTCAAAATAGATGGTAGTGCAATCATAAAACACAATGCCAATCTTTCCACCCAGTATCTTTCGGGTATGCTCAACACTTATCTCTTGAACTATCTGTTGTTGCGTATTGTAGAGTTTGTCCATGTAGTAATAAATCTTGTCTAAACTTATGTCTTCTGCAACATGAGAGCGAAGGTAATCAACTGTTGCTAACTTACTCATCGCTGACAAATGTGAGCAATTACTAATTGGCGTAAAGTCTTGTCTGGAATGCGGTCAAATCCGATATCGTCATATATTGGGTTAAGAAGAAGTTGCGGAGCATTCATCAAAACGGACTGAATATTTGAAAATATTTGTTGAGTTTCATACAACTCTTGTTCTTTTATCTTATCACAGCCTAAATCAAGAACCAACTGACCATCATGCCGACTTATCCATTTGCGAGCACGAGTACAAAGTACATCAGCTTCTCTTTCTGTCGAAACAACTCCAAAGTTTTTTATCTCCTTATATTTGCCGCTTCCTTTATCAATCACTACCACACTGATAGTGCCGGCTCGGTTTCTCTTCTTTCTTACAAACATGTTTGCGCAAGTTATGGGTACTTTGCAAAGGTACAACTTTTTCCTGCGTCACCCAAATCACCCAAAACAATATCATAACTCACTAATAATCAACAACCAATTTTTATTAATAAGACAAATTGACAGAAATTCCCGAAGTCAGGAATAAAATTTGTAGCGTATCAAAGGCATAAAAAGGCTGCCGTCAGATCTTGATTACGCACATAAAATGTAAATCAGTCATTAGATATTGGTTTAAATATCTAATGACTGATTTTAGTGTGTTATGTTTTTTTGTTTTTAGAACTTAGTGTTCCGCATGTCTCCTGAGCGAAGGAATTCAGTGTGCATGGCGAATGCTTTCTCCAAGTTGTGAGGTGTGTGTGCTTTCTTGCATTGAGCCAGATATTGCCGAAGCATTGGTTTATATTCCGGTGCTACGCAATTCTCTATTATACATTCAGCACGCTGAATAGGGCTCTTTCCGCGTAAATCGGCAATACCCTGTTCGGTGATTATCACTTTTACCGAGTGCTCCGAGTGGTCTAAATGGCTAACCATTGGTACAAAACTGCTGATTGCTCCGCCTTTGGCTGTTGAAGGAGTGGTGAAAATACTTATATAAGCATTGCGTGTGAAGTCACCGCTACCACCAATACCATTCATCATTTTTGTTCCTGTAACATGTGTTGAATTGATATTTCCGTATATGTCGGCTTCAAGAGCAGTATTGATAGTAATCAAACCTAAGCGTCGCGCTACCTCTGGATTATTGCTTATCTCTTGTGGGCGAAGAACAATCTTGTCCTTAAAGAAATCTATGTGGTTAACTATGTCTTGCAATTTGTCCGCTCCTACGGTCAGCGAGCAACCGGATGCAAATGTAACTCTACCTTCTTTCATAAGTCCCACTACAGAGTCTTGAATAACCTCAGTGTACATAGTGAATGGAGGTATATGCGGGTTCTCGCCAAGAGCAGCCAAAACAGCATTGGCTATGTTTCCTACACCTGATTGTATCGGCAAGAATTCTTTGGGTATTCTGCCTGCATGCATCTCATCTTCCAAAAATTTAGCAACATTGGCACCTATCTTTTCTGTAGTCTCATCTAATGGAGTGAATTTACCTACCTCATTTGGACGATTGGTGCGAACTATAGCAACTATTTTTTTAGGATCTACTTTTATGCAATCTGTGCCTATGCGGTCGCTAACATGATATATGGGTATTTCTCTCCTTTGTGGTGGGTCGGCCGGCTCATATATATCGTGCATTCCACGCATAATAGCAGGCATGGCCTCGTTCAGTTCTACAATTATATGGTCAGCCAAACGACAGATTGTGGGCATAATACCAACGCCTGCTGTAGGAACAATTTCTCCATCGTCGGTTACTTGACATGCTTCTATTATGGCAAATTTAGGCTTAGGGAGGAATCCGTAACGCAATTCTTGAGCCAGATGGGATAGATGCATATCAAAATAGTGTGCATCTTGGTTGTTCAATTCTGTTCTCAGGTCTTTGTTTGACTGGTATGGTGTGCGAAAATCAATAGCATGAGCGCGGGCTAACATGCCGTCACAACTATCACCAGTACTTGCCCCGGTATAAATGCCAATCTTAAATTCTTCACCACGTTCATGAGCCTCTTGTGCACGATGCGCAATAGCCGTCGTTACATCCTTTGGAGCACCTGCAGGTGTAAAACCACCCATTCCTACTATATCTCCGTTGTTGATGAGTTTTGCAGCCTCATCTGCTGTCATAAATTTGTACATCTTTGTTATATATTTATAGTTGTTTGTTCTATAGTTTTATAGTTACTCTATTGTCAGTACGACTTTTCCTAAGTTAATTCCACTTTTACCTGTTTGACGCAAAATAACATCGTTTCCATCGAGATTTTTGATATGTTTGTCCTCCACTACCATGTGCGTATGACCGCCTATGATAACATCTATATTTCTGCTATTTTTTGCAAGCCAAATATCGCATATTCCGCTTGTGTCTCCATGACCGATATCTGTTCCTAAGTGCGAAAGAAGAATTACCACATCACACTTCTTTTTGTTTTTTAAGAAATCAGCCCATTTATTAGCAACAGGTAGAGGATTTTCCCATTTAAGTGGGGCAAAGTTTTGCGGTGAAATCAAGGCTTCGGGGTTACACCCGACACCGGTAATTCCTATTTTAAGTCCTTTGCGGTTAATGATTATATAGTTTTTTACTAAATCCTCAAGTACAGTACCTTCTACATTATAATTGGCACAAACAATTGGAAATTGTGCATTTTTGAGTACTTGTGCAAGTGTATCAACACCATTGTCAAACTCATGATTTCCAAGTGTGGCTACGTCGTACCCCATGCGATTCATAGCATCTAATTCTACTCTGCCATGAAAAAAGTTGAAGTAGGGTGTGCCTTGCCAAAAGTCGCCTGCATCAAGTAGTAGTAAATCAGGGTCTTGCAAGCGTTCTTGTTTTATAATGCCCATACGACGAGCATATCCGCCACGATTGTTTTTTTGTAGCGGCTCTACCTGTGAGTGAGTGTCATTAGTGTGAAGAATAGTCAGTGAGACCGGCTCTTTTGCCTTGGGTGCACATGCTACCAAGAAGCATATAAGTGCGTTTAAGATAATATTTCTCATAGAGTATTAGTTGAAAAGTTTATTTATATATTCATCCGAAATCAAGTTGGCGATTCTTTTCCCGTCTGGTGCAAGTGCTTTGCTGCTTAGATTTGACCATTGCTTTACCAAATCTCTCATTTCAATCTCACTGAGCACTTTACCATATTTTATAGAACTCTCTTTGGCTAAGCCTAATGCTATAGTTCTTTTGTATAGTTCATCACTATTTATAGGTTGTTCTTTTATGGTATGGATTATTTCTAATACTACTTTCATGGCATTTTGGCCGCTAAGCAAAGCAGGTACGGAATCAATCGAAAAAGAATTTTTGGCTATTTGAGTTATTTCAAAACCAACAGACTCAAGTTTGTCGGTAATGCTGGTTAGCAGTTGGGTGTCATCTTCGCTAAGGTCTATTATCTCAGGGAAAAGTACTTGTTGTTTAACTCCTTTTTGATCGTTTAATTGCTTAAGGTATTGGTAATATAACACTGCGCCATGCAACCTTTGTTGGTCTAACAGAAGAAGGCCTGATTCTAATGTTATGCAAATATATTTTTCTTTGTATTGAAATATCTGAAAAGCGTCGTATGTATCTTCAAATATCTTAAAATCTTCGGTTTTATCGATGTTTTGTGTTACTTGAGCGTCGTTACTCTGTGTAGTTTGATATAATTCTTCCCATCCCTGAACGGGTTTATATTGAGAGTATTTTTGTCGGTCAAATGGATTATATGAGTCTGAAAGGTTAATTGTGGGCACTTTTATTGTGTCTTTTTGAGGGTTGATAGAGTGTATTTCTATTTCACCTTCTCTATTGAAGTCAAGTGATGGAGTTAAGTTAAACTTACCAAGTGAAGTACGAATAGTAGATAGCAAGATTTGCCATATAGATTGTTCGTCTGCGAATTTGATTTCTGTTTTTGTTGGGTGGATATTGATGTCGATAGCATCGGGGTTTACATCAAAATATATGAAATAATGTGGGTTATGTTCGTTTTGAAGAGTACCCTGATAAGCAGTCATAACTGCTTTATGAAAATAAGGGTGCTTCATAAATCTCCCGTTGACAAAGAAATACTGTTGTGCATTTTTACTGGCAGATTCAGGAGTTCCGATAAAACCGCATATATTGACGATAGCCGTATCTGTTTTTATATCCACAAGTTGAGTGGCTAAACTATGCTTTTGCTGTTTGCCAAAGACATTATCAATTCGTTGCTTAAGCGAGCCGGAGGGGAGGTCAAAAAGAATTTCATCTTCATTGACAAACATGAAATGTACTTTAGGATAGACTAAGGCTATGCGGTAAAATTCGTTTATCAAATTTCTAAGTTCTGTGTTGTTGGTCTTGAGGAATCGGCGTCGTGCGGGTACATTATAAAATAGATTTTTAACTTTGAAGATAGTGCCTATTTGAGTCTGCGCAGGTTCTTGGCGAATGACTTTTGAGCCTGCGATTTCAATCAATGTACCTAATTCATCTTCTTGTCTGCGAGTGAGCACTTCTACTTGTGCTACAGCCGCAATACTTGCCAAAGCCTCACCCCTAAATCCCATTGTATGCAGATTGAATAAGTCTGCTGCATTACTTATTTTAGAAGTAGCGTGTCTTTCGAATGCCATGCGGGCATCGGTTGGAGACATGCCTTTACCATTGTCTATCACTTGTATGAGTGTTCTACCAGCATCAGATATGATAATTTGAATATCATCTGCTCCTGCGTCAAGCGAATTCTCAACCAGTTCTTTCAAGCACGAAGCAGGGCGTTGTATGACCTCGCCTGCTGCAATCTGGTTGGCAACACTATCAGGTAGCAAATGAATAATATCCATAGTTTACAGAAGATAATAAAAACAAAAAATGAGCATTATGAGTAGTGCAATCCAAAACGCTAAACGGGATGTACGGCTCGCGCGCTTGTGTGATGGCATGTTTTGTTCGTGTGCTTGACGAAAAGAGCCATGACGAAGTGTAGGTACATATTCGTCATGATTATCTGCTTGTGAGGATATTTCATCCTTTTCTTTAACTTTTCGTTGAGCCTGAAGATGAGCAAGTTTCTCCTTGCGAGCCTCTTTCTCAGGATCGTAATAAATAGGACGATAATTCCAATCTGGCATTTTATTTACTTTTGGAAAAAGTATTGACATCCTGCTTGAGATTTATTGATTGTCCATAACTAAGCAAATAAGCCTTTTTATATTATCAATGATGATGATAATAAATAAAACTACCTTTGCTAACAATGCTGCAAAGGTAGTGAAACTTTTTTATATCCGCAAACAACCTACAGATATATCATGGCAACCGCATCAAAATTTGTAAGCCATCACCATATCAATTACATATTCTCGATTGAGAGAGGCTCTAAATAATCTTTTTTTAACACTCCTTTTGTCGTTATACTTCTTAACTACCTGCAATGCTAACTTTCTAATAAGTGATAAGTTTTGTGCTGCATTTCCCTTCCTTACTCTTGAAGCGTCTTCCAAAAAAGTTACATCAAGATGCCAATGCAGAAGGTTCTCAATACTCCAATGCCCGCGAGCTAACATGTTGTAATATGCTGCTTTTGGGAAATATTCATCACTAATATAGTAGCGTTTAAAAACTGTAGTCTCACCTGTCTTTTTCTGTGTAACTTCTGATTCTAATTCAATGATTGTAGTTAGATCTTTCCATTTACTTTTCACTTCTTCATCCCATATTTTATCAGCAAGTAATATACGACAAGTACGAGTTTCTATTCGCCCGTGATCTGACTCCATTTCTGTTGCTGTATCTATTGCCGGATTGAGCTTAAAGGCATCTATAATTGCATCATGCAATAGTTTCTGGTTGTCTTTAACAGCCAAAAAATAATGCCCATCCTTTTCTCGAATTTTCTCTGCCACAGCAACTTGACAACCCATCGCATCTATACTTACTATTGCCTCGCTTATATCCAATTTATCAAGCATCGTCTGATAAGCCGGAATCTCATTCTCTTTATCTTTTAATGCAACTTGACCTATTAAAAGGTGGTTTTCACTTATAAAAGCATTAAGTATATAATCGCCATTTGTTCCTTTGGCTGTCGGATTGGCACCACGTAACTTCTTTCCATCAATTACAATCTGTTTTTCTGCTAATGACGATAAGAATTGTTTTCCACTTTCTATTAAACAACGTTCTATTTCTAAGGGATTTACTGCCGCCATCAGGCGCTCAAAAGTGTCAGGAGATGGTGAAGTCTCATTTTCTAACAACAACCCAAAATCTCTTGCTCTCAGTTCGGCAAATTCAGCCATGTCAGTGTAATCTTCTCCATTGCATATATATGTTAAAAGAGCAATGGTGAGCAATTCATTCAGCACATAGGTGCAGCGACCTGTAACGCGATGGTCAGCGATACTTTCAAAGATTTTTGGTAGCATATTTTATCTTTTTTTAATGGATTAATATGCTACAAAGATACTAAATGTTTTTCATATATACAAGAACTAATCAAATAATTATCAATAAATTAAACTTCGCTCGGACGCGCAACTGCGAAGACCTCTTTAACATGTTTTATGATGGTAGTCGCATGCGAGTGCTCGCAATTTTGATGCGGTTGCCCTGCAGATATATTGTTTGTCATCTGCTGTAAAGCATGTATGACAAAAAAAAGAAGGGTTGTCATCACGACAACCACAATCTTTACTTAACCTTAAATCTAATACCATGAAAAACACGGTGCAAAAGTACGGCACATTTTTGATATGTGCAAGAGATGTGTTGTAAAAAAATGCCAAAAAACACGATTTTTAGTCATTTTCTTACTTTTTGCAAAGTTAAAATAACATTTTTATATCGAATTTTGTAAATTAGAAATGACATTTGAGATAAACCAAAAGAGAATTTTGTGCCATTTCAAAAAAATGCGTACCTTTGTAGCGCTAAAAAAATGCAGTTAAACAATTAAATAAATTATAAAAAACAATGAAAACATTAGATTTAACAAAGTATGGCATTACGGGTGCTACCGTGAAAGCCCACAATCCTAGTTATGAGTATCTTTTCAAAGAAGAAACCAATCCTGCTCTTACAGGTTATGAAAAAGGTCAGTTGACTGAACTCGGAGCAGTGAATGTAATGACAGGTATTTATACCGGTCGTTCTCCTAAGGATAAGTACATCGTTATGGATGAAAATTCAAGAGATAAAGTATGGTGGACATCTGAGGCTTACAAAAACGATAATCACCCAATGTCAGAAGAGGTATGGGCAAAAGTTAAAGAGTTGGCAGTAAAGGAACTTTGTGGCAAAGAGTTGTATGTAGTAGATGCTTTTTGCGGTGCTAATAAAGACACACGCATGGCAGTTCGTTTTATTGTAGAAGTGGCATGGCAGGCTCATTTTGTAAAGAATATGTTTATCCAACCTTCTGAGGAAGAGTTGGCTAATTTTGAGCCGGACTTTGTTATTTACAACGCATCTCTTGCAAAAGTGGAAAATTACAAAGAGTTAGGTCTTAATTCAGAAACTTGCGTTGCATTTAATACAACAAGTCGTGAGCAGGTTATTTTGAACACATGGTATGGCGGTGAGATGAAGAAAGGTATGTTCTCTATGATGAACTATTATTTGCCTCTTCGTGGTATTGCTTCTATGCACTGCTCTGCCAACACAGATATGGAAGGCAAGAATACTGCTATTTTCTTTGGTCTGTCAGGAACAGGTAAGACCACTTTGTCAACCGACCCCAAACGCCTTTTAATTGGTGATGATGAGCATGGCTGGGATGATAATGGTGTGTTCAATTTCGAAGGTGGTTGCTATGCTAAGGTTATCAATTTGGATAAAGAATCAGAGCCTGATATTTACAATGCTATCCGTCGTGATGCTCTTTTGGAGAATGTAACGGTTGATGATAAAGGTAAGATTGACTTTGCTGATAAGTCAGTTACTGAAAATACCCGTGTAAGTTATCCTATTAACCATATTGAGAAAATTGTTCGTCCAATCTCAGCAGGTCCTGCCGCAGAAAATGTTATTTTCCTTTCTGCAGATGCGTTTGGTGTGTTGCCTCCGGTAAGTATTCTTACACCAGAGCAAACCAAATATTATTTCTTGAGTGGTTTTACTGCAAAACTTGCCGGAACAGAGCGCGGAATTACAGAACCTACTCCTACCTTCTCGGCTTGCTTTGGTCAGGCATTCTTGGAATTGCATCCAACAAAATATGCCGAAGAATTAGTAAAGAAGATGGAAAAGAGCGGTGCTAAAGCGTATTTGGTAAACACAGGTTGGAATGGAACAGGAAAGCGAATAAGTATTCGTGACACTCGCGGAATAATTGACGCTATCTTAGGAGGTGCTATCAAGTCTGCTCCTACAAAGAAAATCCCATTCTTTGATTTTGAAGTGCCAACAGAGTTGCCAGGTGTAGATTCTAATATCCTTGACCCAAGAGATACTTATGCTGACGCTGCTCAATGGGAAGAAAAGGCTAAAGATTTGGCAGCACGCTTCATTAAGAACTTCGTTAAATACGAAGGTAACGAAGCAGGAAAAGCATTGGTTGCTGCAGGCCCAAAACTTTAATTTTAATCCTATATTTATTCATGATACTAAGGAGAGATTGCTCTTAAGAGTAGTCTCTCCTTTATTATGCGCTTTTTTATTATGTATTATCTGAGATTTGTCATTATGGAATATTTATAATAATTTTGCATGTGATTTCTAATGGCTATTAAATTGAATTATGCGTTCCACTCAGGCGATAGTTTTGCATTTACAAAAACATTCTGATAAAGTGTCTTTGTTGCATTTGTATGCTCTTGATAGTGGAAGAATAACATGTGCTGTTTATAGTAAGAAATATGCAAATATATTGCAGCCGATGTCATTAGTCGATTTGGCGTATGAATTGAGACCTAACCAAACAATGGGAATTATTAAGAGTGTTTCGTTACAATATGTTCCCCAACAGACCAATATTGACATGCGGCGGTATAGTGTAGCCTTATTTATCTCGGAGATACTATATAGGGTTCTGCTTCATCCGCTTTATGATGAAGGAATGTTTGTGTATTTATCTTCTGTAATAAAAGAATTAGATCAGACCTCTTATCCCGAGAATATACATTTGCGGTTTTTGCTGCATCTAACCAATTATCTTGGTATTATGCCGGAGTGGATAGGTGAAGGTAATTATTTAGACATGCAGTTGGGTGAGCAGAGATATTCCAAACCTATGCATGACGATTATTTTACACATGAAGAATTAGTTGAGATACAGGCGTTGTATAATTCAGATAATAGAGTGATAGGAAGAAAAATGCGACAACAACTTTTGGATAAGTTGTGCCGCTATTATGAACTTCATTTACCTGAATTTCAAACACCTAAAGCATTGTCAATTCTCAAGGAGATATTTGACTGATTATTTTTTGAGGAGTATTTGATTTATTGCATTTTGGAGTGTTTCTTTAGGCATAAGCCCTTGCCCTACTCGTGGTTCCGCTCCTACGGGGCAGAAGAGTATGGTAGGTATGCTTCTAATTCCAAAATATGTTGCCAACTCCGGCTCTTTTTCTGTATCAACCTTGTAAAAATATACTTTACCTTTATTGTCTTGCGACAGTTCTTCCATGATAGGAGCCAAGCGTTTGCAAGGTCCGCACCATGTTGTGTAGAAATCTATTATGCACGGAACAGAGCCTTTATAGTTCCATTCTTTTTGCTTTGTGTAGTCAAAAACCTTGTTTTTGAACTCTTCTGTAGTTAAATATGCAACTTGTGCCTTTGTTGCTGCCGTGGCACAAATAATAATTGTTGCAACAGCAAATATATACCTTTTCATATTGTAAAATTGTTTTCGGGTGCAAAGATACTGCTTTTCCCTATTATCTGCAACTACTATACCAACTTGTTGTTAGTAATTTATTTTCTATGTTTTACAACATATTATGCTTGTTTTCCTAATATCTAAAAAAGTAGTAACTTGCAAGCCGTTTTGGTGTGCTCTTTTTAGAGTAAAAAATAGAATGAAAAAATAAATATTAATAATTAAATATCAATACCTTATGAAAACTTATCAAGCAAATGAGATTAAGAACATTTCCCTTATGGGTGGAAGTGGCTCTGGAAAAACCACTCTCATTGAAGCAATGCTCTTTGAGAGTGGTGTAATTAAGCGTCGTGGTACTGTTGAGGCGCAGAATACTGTAAGTGATTATTTTCCTGTTGAAAAAGAATATGGTTATTCAGTATTTTCAACCGTATGTAATATAGAATTTGCAGGCAAGAAACTTAATATAATCGACTGCCCGGGCAGTGATGACTTTGCCGGTGGTATGGTAACGAGCCTTAATGTTACAGATACAGCGTTGATAGTACTTTCGGCTAATGGTGGCGTAGAAGTAGGTACTCAGAATCATTTCCGCTATGCAGAGAATATGAAAAAGCCTATTGCTTTTGTAGTAAATAAGTTAGATCATGATAATGCTAATTTTGACCGTGCAATAGAGCAATTGAAAGAGTCGTTTGGTAATAAGGTGGCAATAGTCCAATATCCTGTGAATGCCGGTCCTGGATTCAATGCTGTTGTAGATGTATTGGCAATGAAGATGTATCAGTGGAAGGCAGAGGGGGGTGAACCGCAAGTGCTTGATATACCTGCAGCAGAGCAGTCGAAGGCAGAAGAGTTGCAGCAGGCTTTGTTTGAGATGGCTGCAGAGGCTGATGAGGCTTTGATGGAGAAATTCTTTGAAGAGATGACTTTGTCGCCCGAAGAAACTCGTTCAGGCTTGAAGAAAGTGTTTGCAGAAGAAGGCGTATATCCGGTCCTTTGTACATGTGCCAGCAGAGATATGGGTGTTAGAAAACTCATGGAGTTCTTAGGTGAGATTGCTCCTGCTGTTAGCGAGGTTGCACTCCCTAAGGCTGAAGATGGGACAGAGTTTAAGTTGGATCCTAAGGCACCTACCTCTCTCTTTATTTTCAAGACTTCTGTAGAACCGCATATAGGCGAGGTAAACTATTTCAAAGTGCTTCAAGGTACTGTTCATGGTGCTGATGATTTGCAAAATATGAATCGTGGTTCCAAAGAGCGTATTTCGCAGTTGTACGCTATAGATGGTAGTATTCGTAATACTATTGACGAGGTTGTTGCTGGTGATATTGCTGCTACGGTTAAACTGAAAGACAGCCGTACGGGTAATACTCTCAACTCTAAAGATTGCGAGTTGGTTCATCCTGCAATCAAATATCCTGATCCAAAGTATCGTCGTGCGATCCGTCCTGTAACTGAAAGCGATTCAGAAAAATTGTCTGCACTGCTTACTCGTATGCACGAAGAAGACCCGACATGGATAATAGAACAATCCAAAGAATTGCGCCAGACTATAGTTAGCGGTCAGGGCGAATTCCATTTGCGTACTCTCAAATGGCGTTTGGAAAATAATGATAAGATGATGGTTGTTTACGATGAGCCTAAGATTCCTTATCGTGAGACTATTACTAAAGCCGCTCGTGCTGATTATCGTCATAAGAAACAATCAGGTGGTTCAGGCCAGTTTGGTGAGGTGCACTTGATAGTAGAACCTTATGTAGAGGGCGAACCAGTAAAAGAAACATATAAATTTGGCAACCAAGAATACAAGATTTCTGTTAAGGATACTCAAGAAATACCATTGGAGTGGGGCGGTAAGTTGGTTCTTATCAATTCTATCGTAGGTGGTGCTATTGATGCTCGTTTTATTCCTGCGATATTGAAGGGACTTATGGATCGTATAGAGCAAGGTCCTCTGACCGGTTCTTATGCTCGTGATGTGCGTGTTATTATTTACGATGGTAAGATGCACCCTGTAGATTCCAATGAAATCTCTTTCCGCTTGGCAGGTCGTAATGCTTTTGCAGAGGCCTTCCGTAATGCCGGTCCTAAAGTGCTTGAGCCTGTTTATGATGTAGAGATATTTGTACCTTCTGATATGATGGGTGATGTGATGTCTGATGTAACAGGTCGTCGTGGAATAGTTTTGGGTATGCATTCTGAGAAAAACTTCACTCGTTTGCAGGCGCAAATTCCTTTGAAAGAGATGTCTTCTTATTCTACAACTTTATCTTCTCTTACTGGTGGTCGTGCTTCGTTTACAATGAAGTTCCATTCCTATGAACTTGTACCACAAGATGTACAAGACAAGTTGGTTAAAGAGTATCAAGAGAGTCTTAAGGAAGAAGATTAAGAATCTTGAAATACATTACAATAGAGTGTGCAAAAGCATGCTCTATTGTTTTTTATTGCTATATCAAAAAAAAATAGTAATTTTGTGCGCTAAACTTTATAATAATTGTTTGATGGCTTATATTGAGGTTGAAAATATAAATCATTCTTTTGGCTCTGTAGATGTGTTGCATGATGTGAGTCTCGAGATTACTAAGGGGGAGTTAGTGAGCATTATAGGCAAGAGTGGTGCCGGTAAGACGACTTTGCTGCAAATTATGGGTACTTTGCTTAAGCCGGATTCGGGTAGGGTGATGATAAAAGGCGAAGATGTGTATAAGATGAGCGAAAGAGCGCTGTCAGACTTCAGAAACAAACATGTTGGTTTTATTTTTCAATTTCATCAGTTGCTTCCTGAGTTTACAGCATTAGAAAATGTGCTTATGCCTGCTTATATTGGGCACATGCCGGAAAAAGATGCTCAAGCGAGGGCTAATAAGTTGTTTAATGACTTAGGTATAGCGGATAGGAAAAATCATAAACCATCTCAGTTGTCAGGAGGTGAGAAACAAAGGGTTGCTGCGGCAAGAGCAATGATTATGCAACCTGATGTGATTTTTGCAGATGAGCCTTCCGGCAGTTTGGATAGTGCTAATAGAAAAGATTTATATAAGATTCTACAATCGCTGCGTGAGCAGTTTAATCAAACTATAGTGGTTGTTACTCATGATAGTGAATTGGCTTCAATATCTGACAGAGTATTGACCATATCAGACGGAAAAATAATTTAACCATTACTAATCCCATACAAGTATGAAAAGAATTTCGTTTTTAGTGTTATGTCTCGTGTGTGCTTTATGTGTAGGTGCACAAAATAGTTACGAGGAGTTTCGTCGTCAGCAGCAGGCGGCGTATAATAACTATAGGAAACAAGCCCAAGAGGAATGGGAGGCTTATCGTGAGAAGGCTAATAAAGAGTTTGCTAATTATATGAAGACGGCGTGGCAGAAAGCAGACCGTCAGGCTCCGATACCGATGCCTGAAAAGCCGGAACCGATAGTACAACCAAAGAAAGAAGATACTGAGGAGCCTACTATTCCGCAGGAAGTGAAAGTAATTCCTCCTGCACCTGCTCCCGAGCCGTATGTTAAGCCGGAACCTGTAATACCTGTAGAGAAGACAGAAAAAAGCAAGTCGCCTGCGACCATGTTTTTATTTTATGATACTCCTTGTTCTGTCCATTTTGACAAGTCTATGAAGTTTACGGTTGCTGATGCTACTGAAGCATCTGCATCTGCTGCATGGGAAAAATTAGCAACCAAATCTTATGATGCACTCTTGGCCGATTGTATTGGTCTTCGCGATCGTATGCATTTGAGTGATTGGGGATATATTCGTATGTTGCAAGTTATGACTGAGAGTTTTCTTGGCAATAAAAACGAGGCTATCTTGCTACAGATGTACCTGCTTACGCAATCCGGCTACCGTGTCCGTATAGCCCGTACTGACGAGAGGTGGGTGTTGCTTGTGCCTTTTACAACGGATATTTATAACTATTCGTTCATTCAAAAGGGTGGCGTGAAATACTATGTGATTGATAAGGCTGAAGGCCGACGCCAATTCTTTGTCTTTGACAGAGAATTTCCTAATGAAAAGACTGCTTCGGTTCGTATGTCTCAGGCACCGGTTTTGGCACAATCTGCAACCAGACCACGAACATTACAGTCGAAGAAATATCCTGAGATAAAATTAACCCTTGCTGAAAATCAGAACCTCATAGATTTTTATAATGACTATCCTGTAAGTAGCGATTGGAATTATTATTCTAATGCTTCTATTAGTCCTGATGTAAAGAAGACCTTGTATGCTACTCTTAAACCCCTTTTGCAAGGTAAGGATAAGAAAACTGCTGCTAATATGTTGCTTAATTTCGTTCAAACGGCATTTGAATACAAAACCGACCAACAACAATTTGGCTATGAGCGACCATTGTTTGCAGACGAGACGCTCTATTATCCTTTCTGCGACTGTGAGGATAGGTCTATATTCTATTCTATCCTTGTCAAAGAGTTGCTTGATTTGGATGTTGTGTTGCTCAACTATCCGGAACATTTGGCAACGGCAGTGTGCTTCCCTGATGGGCAAGCCTATGGTAGTTTCTTGAACTATAACAAAAAGAAATATACGGTATGTGACCCGACTTATATAGGTTCGTCGGTAGGAGACTGCATGCCGCAGTATAAAACTACTCAACCGACAATTGTAAAGATAGACTGATAATTATATCAGTTACTTAAGTAAATGTGAAATAAGACAATTGCTTGAATTTATCATTTGTCTTTTTGCAGCATTATTGGAATGTGGTAGTCCTCACCAGTTAATAAAATAATAAAACCAATCTAATACCATGATCACATTAGGACATTTTGACTTAATGCAAATTGCGAGTGCGTTTATTGTACTCTTTGCTATTATTGACCCGTTCGGCAATTTGCCGATAGTACTTGCTCTTGAAGAAAAAGGCGAAAAAATTATTCCGTGGAAAGTAGTAATTGTTGCTCTTGGAATAATGTTAGCGTTCTTGTTTGGAGGCGAATGGATACTTAATTTTTTGAGTGTAGATATCAAATCGTTTGCTGCGGCAGGTGCTATAATTCTTTTCCTAATGGCTCTGGAAATGGTGTGTGATATTGAGATATTCAAGAATAATGGTCCTGAGGGCAGTGGTTCGATTGTTCCGTTGGCTTTCCCGCTTTTCGCAGGCCCCGGTGTGTTTACTGCTTTGGTGGCACTGCAAGCAGAATATGATTCAATAAATATTATTTCGGCTCTGCTTTTGAATATGATATTTGTATATGTTGAACTTAAATCTACCAAACTAATTCAGAAGTGGTTTGGTGAGGGAGGCATATATATTATTAGGAAATTTTTTGGAATAGTATTGCTTGCAATTGCTGTGAAACTTTTCACTTCCAACATAGCCAGTCTTGTGCATTTAGCGCAATAATAAGCCGATATGTTGCTTACATTAGATAAACTTAAGGACTTAGCCCTTGCTGCCGGATTTGATGATTGCGGTGCAGCAAGGGCTGTTCGTTTAGACTCTGATGCTCTTTTGCTTGAAAAGTGGTTGAAAGCGCAGAATAATGGTTCGATGCAATATATGCAGCAAAATTTTGAGAAAAGAGTTGATCCGAGAGTACTTGTGCCTGGGTGTAAGACTGTGATAGTTGTTCTGAAAAATTACTTTACCGGCAGTTGGCAAGAAACGGATGCTCCATATATAGCCCAAAGTGGATTGTCGAAAGAAGACTATCATTTTGTGATGAAAACGAAATTATATGCGCTTGAAGAAGCAATTACCAGTTATTTTGGGTGTGAGGTTTTTTCATCTACTCACCAACATCTTTTTTGTGATTCCGCACCCGTTCTTGAGCGTAGATGGGCGCAAAGAGCAGGATTAGGTCAAATAGGGAAAAACAAACAATTTATTCATCCTTGCTTAGGCTCATTTGTTCATATAGGGGTGTTGATGATGAATATTGATATGGAGCAATATAGTGAGCCTTCTGCTGAAGATATTTGTGTGGGTTGTGATTTGTGTGTCAAAGCATGCCCTACAGGGGCTTTAAGAGGTGAGATGTTCGATGCACGGAAATGTGTTTCATATCTGACTATTGAAAGAAAAGAACCGCTTGAAGAAAAATTCAAGGCCGTGGTGAAAGGCTCTTTATATGGTTGCGATACATGTGCAAGAGTATGTCCTTATAACAAAAATATACTACCTACAACTGATATTGAGTTGACTGCAGACTCCCGCTTGCTGCAGATGAGCAAAGATGACTGGGATTCCACATCGCGAAGACAACGGATAAAACTGCTGAGGCGATTGGCAAAAGAGTAGAAAAAGGTGGTTCTGAATATAAACCTTACAATTTGAATTATAAGTCAGAGATTTGTTAAATTATTGTGAATTATGGATATAAAAATTTAAGGATATAAGGATATAAGGATATAAGGGAGGATTGTATCCATCATAAAAGAAGAAAAGTGATAACAGAATATATGTAAGAAAGAAGAATAATGGAAAGGTTGCATAATATGCCTGACAATGAACTCAGATATATAACCCGATTCAATATGGCGCAATTGAGGAAAAAAAACACCAGTCTGCTTTTCTCCAAGCAGGCTGGTGAATATCTTAAATCTTAAATGATGCACAGATTTATGGATTTTCTATTAAGCGAACAGAACAACCAATGTATTGATAGTCATCATAATCAAAATATATAAATTCGCTCGAATTAATTCGTAGATACATGAACCTCCAGCCCAGTGGAGCCTCTCCTTTGTCGGAAGACCAATAACCACCTCTTTCCCCTGCACCTAAATACCCCTTGCCCATATCCATTCCTTCAGCATGCAGAATGATGGACTTTCCATTGGGTCCTACTATTTCGTACCCAACTGAGTCTTTCCAAGTCCATGTACATTCGTCCTTTAGTTCAAGCCACTGTGCATTAGTAGGGATATTTTCTTCAAATAGTCTTATCGCCTCAGCGTAACGATATAATCCATTGCTTTCGCTTGATTTAGTTTCATTGATTGTATTCCACTTTGTTCCAGAAGGTAGTCCTAAATCAATATACTCACCTTTGACTGTGGAATTACTAGGTTCATTATTTTCACAAGCAGTGAAGCATAATGCTGCGATAAATATATACAATATTTTCTTCATAATTTTAATTGTTTTTCCCCTTCTTATACCTTTAGGGATTGGCAAAAATATCAATTTACAGAGAATATATTTCCACTATAATTTTTTCGAGTATTATCACTCTTTTGCTTGCCATAAGACCAACTGGAATAGGTGCATGTTCCGCCCCAAATACCTGTGCTTTCTGTGACAAAAGTAAGTGTAACCTCCCATGTTTCATCTAATGCAAAGGGTTGTGATCTGTCTGATTCGTACCAAGAGAAAGAAATTTTGGCTTCATCAGCAGAAATCTTTCTGTAAGAAATATTTCTCACATTAGTCGCTTGCCCCGAATTACCGACCCAAATAACTCCTGAGGAATTAGAAGTGAAATCAATCGTTCGACTTGCTCCGGAAAGGGTGATGCTTTTACCAGAGACATTGTTCGGTGCTAATCCGGAAGAGGTTGTGCTCTCGCAAGAAGCCAATAGACACGCTCCACATAAAAGAGCGAAGAATACAAATAATTGTTTTCTCATTTTGTAGATAAATATTATAAGGTTATGCCTACTCACTCACGGCTTTTCGGCAAACTCCGTTGAGTACCATGAATCTTCGACGAGGCACATAAAAAGCGCGGTACTTCGTATCGCTTCCATTGGTACCTTAAGGAATTCTGGACTACCTGTACAAACCAATCTCTACCGAACAAAGCCCACGCTGAAAACGTGAGCATTGTGCTTTGTTCTCGGTTTGTACTCTTAAAAGTGTCCAGTTTCTAAGGTACCAAGTTTCAGCGCAACGCTATAATTTATGTATATTGCCTTTTAATTGTTATGTTTCATAGGCATTTGATGTTTTCGATATTTATTGTTTGCAATAGATTACACATACGATATATCTTTATCGAAAAAGATTATACTTATTGTGTCAATGGTAAAGAATTGTTCCGACACCAACTCCATTCATCTGTAAAAGCATGTTTATCCATAGTGTGTAATAATACAAATCACGCTGCAAATGTACGACTTCTTTTGCGAATGACCAAAAGAATGTTGCTTTTTCGATGCTAAATGTCTTTTACTGACTTGTTATTGCGCGCCCAAGATAAAGTGGTGTACAATTACAAGTGACTGTTTTTAGTTAGTCGTATCTTGATTATTTTTTAAGTGATAGATTTAGGAATATATTTGCTTTGTTAAAATTGTATTTTGAGTTATATTTACTCAGGTTTAGAGATATTATTTTTTTTCTTGAGCTGTTTCTTTGCTAACTTTATTGCTTTTCTTCTTTTTTGTTTTATTTTGTGGTTTTCACGAATCATATTTATAAATTCTCGCGTGAAATCTATAGTGTCATCTAAGAATTTAGGCTTTTTTTCTTGTCTATTATCTTCTATTTGTTGATATGTAGCCTGAAGAGTTTGCTCATTGTCGGTAATTACGAGCAAGTTGTCGCCTTCTTGTAATATACTTTTGCCTGTAGGTACAAAAAACTGTGTTCCCCGTTTAACCATAATAACCAATGTGTTTTGCGGAAATCCCATATCCATAAGTCTTGAGCCATGTTCAAGCATGTCAGCCGAGATGTTGATTTCCGTTGCCACAGACTTGATTTCTTCAGGCAAGTCAATATCAAAACTCTCTACTTTTTTTAGTTGTGGTTCGTTGGCATCAGCCATTCCGAGCCATTTAGCCATTTTGGTAAGCGACATACCTTGAACAAGAAGTGAAACCAAGGTGCATAAGAATACTACATTAAAAATGAGTCGTGCATTAGGCACATTTTCGGCAAGACATAATATAGAAAATAAGATTGGCGAGGCGCCTTTTAGCCCTACCCAACTGACAAATGTAAGAGCCTTAAATGGTAGTTTGCGGAAAGGTGTGAGCGAGAGAAATACTGAAATAGGACGGGAAATAAATATCATTATTCCGCTTGCAGCGAAACCGAGTGCAAGTACTCGTTTGTCTATCAGTTCATGAGGAGTTACAAGCAGTCCTAAAGTTAAAAACATGGTAAGTTGGCTCAGCCAAGTGATACCATCAAGGAAATTAACCGTACTGCGTTTGTGTGCGAACTTGCTGTTTCCAAACACTAAGCCACCGATATATACCGCCAAGAAAGCATTGCCTTTAGTGAAACTTGTTACGGCAAAGATAAAGATACATGAAGTAAGGACCAAAATGGGGTAAAGGCTTTCGTTAGAGATGTTTACTTTATTCATCAGCCAAACAAGAAATTTACCGGCCAGAAATCCTAATAGCAAGCCTATAACAAGTTGTGAGAGCACATCAAATATTAACAACCATACATTGGGATGTCCGCCGGCAGTAACAACAGATATCATAAGTATGGTTAGTACAGATGCCATAGGGTCGTTGCTTCCGCTTTCTAATTCAAGCAATGGCTTAAGATTATGTTTGAGTTTGATATTTTGTCCGCGTAGAATAGAGAACACTGAAGCCGAGTCGGTTGATGCCATCGTTGCAGCCATAAGCAATGATGTACCTAATGCTAACTCTATTCCTGCATGAGTAAATGAGATGAGTAACCATATCAAAAGACCGGTAATGACGGCGGTCAGAAGTACACCTATAGTAGAAAGAACAATACCTTCTTTAACTACAGGTTGAATTTCTCGGAACTTAGTGTCCATACCGCCAGAAAAAAGTATAATGCTAAGTCCAATAGAGCCAATAGCCTCTGCTAAACCGATATTGTCGAATTTAATACCTATTCCGTCGGTACCAAAGAGCATACCTACTATCAAAAATAAGAGTAGCGATGGTACACCAAATTTGCTACTTACTTTGTCTGATAATATACTGGCAAAAAATAATAAAGATAAGGTCAATAAGAAAAATTCTACTTCCATTTTGTTTTATTATTTTACTAAAGTTTCCCACATCAGGTTATTAGTGAATTCTATATTTGTTGATTGTACGCTAATTAAACAAATTGAACGAATTATTCTAATTATTCTGAGTGTTCTGATTAAACGAAAAACTTCGTTTCCTTTTTAGTTCGTCAAAAAATACCCAAAATTACTCAAAATTACTCAAAATTGAGTTTTATTATCTCTTATGTGAGAAAGTTTAGTTATTTTATTCTACATATAGAACCAATCCTTTGAGATATTCTCCTTCGGGATGGTAGATGCTTATAGGGTGGTCTTTTGGTTGGTGCAGTTGATGCAGTATTTTTACTTTACGTTTTGATATGGCTGCGGCTGAAAATACAGCCAAGCGAAACATCTCTTTGTCGATGGCTTGCGAGCAAGAGAATGTAAATAGTATTCCGCCGCTTGCTATTTTTTCAAACGCTTTGGCATTAAGGCGTTTGTAGCCTTGAAGTGCGTTCTTTATCGCACTACGGTGTTTGGCGAAGGCTGGTGGGTCAAGAATAATTAAGTCGTATGCATTTTCAGCGCCTTTACCAGGAATATTATCCAGGAAACGAAAAGCATCTTCTCCAAATGATTTATAATTAGTTTTATCAGGGAAATTCTGATAGATGTTTTTGTTAACCAAATCAACAGCAATTTGAGAACTATCTACAGAATGAACTTCTTTTGCTCCTCCTCGGATTGCATATACTGAAAATCCGCCGGTATAGCAAAACATATTAAGCACTCTTTTGTTCAAAGAGTATTGTTCCACTAATGATCGATTTTCTCTTTGGTCAACGAAAAATCCTGTTTTTTGTCCATTGAGCCAGTCAATAGAGAATTTCAAACCATTCTCTGTGCCGATATATTCTTTGGCATCTTCTTGGGGCAGAATAAGCCATCCATCATGTATGTCATTGAAGTTCTTTTTCAAAGGTAGAGTCCCTTCTGACTTATAATATACATTATTAACCTCTTTTACTGCTTTTATTATTGCATTAGCGATAGTTCGTCTATCTATGTGCATTCCGGCACTATGTGCTTGAACAACCGCAGTGTCGTTATATACATCCACAATCAGTCCCGGCAGAAAATCGCCCTCGCCATGAATAAGTCTGTATGTATCATTTCTTTCTTTACCTTCTTGATAACGGACTAAACCTAATTGGCAACGCATCTTGTAGGCGTTGAAAATACGATTATAGTAGAAATTGATATCTATAGAAGTTTCTTGAAAATCAAGTATGCGAACGCTGATACTTCCTTCTTGCCAATGCCCCACTCCGAGTGTTTGACCATCAAGAGTGGCAACTCTAACTACTTCACCCTCTTTAGGGCTTCCGTCAATTTTGGCGATTGCGCCTGAGAACACCCATGGATGAAACCTTAATAGAGACTCTTCTTTGTGATTTTTCAGATATATAGTTGTCATCATATTATTATCATAATTAGCGGTAATTACAATTCCTGCAAAAGTACTTCTTTTTTATTAACTGCACAAAAGTTTTAGCAATGTAGAGTGATTATATCCTTAATTGAAGTGGTGTAAGCGGGACTGCGTTTGCCTACATCCAGCAGTTCTTCTATGGCTTTAGTGTGCATTTGTGGAACAAGTGATATAGTGTTTTTGCCGTATATGCTGTTTACTTTGTCTATGGCTTTTTGCAGATTCCTTTCTTTTTGATAGTCTCTTTGTTCAAAAAGATTTTGTTGAACTCCTTCTTCAGTTTGAATATCTGTGAGCAATACTCCGGCCCGTTTGTATGGAGTGTTTGCTTGCCATTGCTGACGAATAATTTTCAAAGTGAGATGGGTGAGTAATATACTATCGTTTGTTCCTACAGACAAAGTGATAACCCCATAAATAGTTCCTTTTTGTTCGTTAAATCTTGAGGTGTTGGCAAAGACTACTAATTGTTTGCATACGCTTTTTTGTTGCCTAAGTTTAGTGGCACATGCATTGCAAAAATTACTCATGGCCTGTTCAATAAGTAGTCTATCGGTCACTCCATGCGCAAAAGTGCGGCTTCGCATAATGCTCTTTTTTTGTGGTATTTCTCTGACCGATATGCAATCTTCTCCATTCAATTCGCGCCAAGTGTTAAGTCCGGGGAGATGCAAAAGCCTTTGTGCTATATATGGGTTTGACTGAGCAAAATCTAAAGCGCTGTGTTGTCCTAAAGAATTTAGTTTTTTAATAGCCTGTCTGCCTATTCCCCAAACTTCGTCAAGAGGATATTGAGCAAGTGCTTTCAGTCGTTTTTCCTCTGAGTCGATCAAACATGCACCTTTGTAACCTGCGTATTTTTTTGCATAATGACTCGCTATTTTACAAAGAGTTTTGGTATATGCTATTCCAAAAGAAACAGGAACTCCTACGCCCTGTAGAATTTCTTGCCTTATTTGCAGGCACAAAAGCCTTGCTTGCTGTGTCGATTGAATATGAGATAAGTCTATAAATGCTTCGTCGATAGAGTATTGCTGTAGGTCGCTTGTGTATTTACTCAGTATTTTCATGATTCTGGACGAGATATCGCCATATAATGCAAAGTTAGATGAGAAATGTACAATATCATATCTCTTTACTAGTTCTTGGATTTGGTAAAAAGGAACGCCCATTTTTATGTCTAATTGCTTTACCTCGTTTGAGCGTGCAACTACGCATCCGTCGTTGCCCGACAAAACTACAACAGGTTTATTGCGCAGGTCAGGCCGGAAAATTCTTTCGCATGAAACAAAGAAATTGTTGCAATCGGCTAAAGCATATAAATGTTTGTTTTGGGGCATTATAAGAATTATTGCTTTGATGAAAGATTATGAATAGTATGTGTGAGCACTCCCCAAATAACAAAGTCATTTTCTTCGTTTACTCTAATTCGCTGATATTTTGGATTGTGAGGTATAAGCCATGCACAATTCTCTTTTTTGTCGAACCTGTATTCTTTCACTGTAAATTCTCCGTCGATATATGCAGCCACAAAGTCGCCGTCTTTGGCAGTTAAAGAACGGTCGATGACCACTAAATCTCCTGAGAATATGCCTACATCCTGCATTGAATCGCCTTCGATTCGGGCAAAAAAAGTGGTTTCAGGATGTCTAATGATAATTTGGGAAATATCTATTCTTTCTGTGATGTCTGCTGCAGGCGAGGGAAACCCTGCATGCAAATGCTCTGCCAAAGTCAGTTCTATGCTGCTCGGCTCGGCTGCGGATATGTTACTAAGGCGTTCTGACATGTTCCAACTTAATAATATTATTAAAATGCGAAAAGAGACACTATGTGCCTCTATTCTACAACAAAAACGAACAAATTATGTGACCGAACTTGAGTTCTATTTTCACGATGCAAAAGTAGAGGGTTTTCATCTTATGGACAATACCTAATAGTAGTGAATTTATTTTCTGAAAGAATAATACTTTTGTCCGAAATAAGAGACTGCTATAGTTACCAAGGTTATAAACATTTTAGATGGAGTAGGGTACCAGTGGAAAATATCTACAAAGAGATGTAGTCCGAAATAATTGATTGCTAAATTCAGTCCGACGATGCTGATGTATCGTATAAATTGTCTTGTGCCGTGTAAGGACGAATAGGAGAAAGTTATATATTTGTTTAGTAGGAATCCTGTTAATAAAGTAATAGGGAATACGATACATAGTGCTGCTATATGTGGAGATATGCAAATGGTATAACTAAAAATTGTGATATAAATCAGTTCGTGTCCTACCACAAAATTATATACAACAAAATACAATATCCAATCAAGCACCATATTGCTTGCTCCGCATACTCCATATCTAAAAAAATCAGGTGATAAGAATCGTTTAAATGGTTGATATAGATAATCTATGCTTTTAATGATAATCTGTCGTATAGTATTCATGTATCTAATCGAAATATGGTGCAAAATTACTAAAAAATGTCAATATACAAAATTGTACTTTTTGTTGCTGGAAAATAGAAATTTTGGCAATTAAAATAAAAGTTGTAATTTTGCCACTTGCAAATTATGCTTAAAACAAGATTCTAATTACCATAAAACACAATTACTATGACAACAAGTCAATTAAAACAATCTTTCAAAGAAGCCTATGGCAAAGAGGCTGAGTATGTATTTTTCTCTCCCGGTAGAGTAAATCTTATTGGTGAGCACACAGATTATAATGGTGGATTCGTATTTCCTTGTGCTCTTTCTTTTGGTACATATTTGCTCATGGCAAAAAATGACGATAAAGTACTGAACTTCAAGTCGCTTAATATGCCTCAAGTAACAAAAGTGGCGCTTGATAAAATAACTACTCCACTGGAGAAAAACCATTGGGTTAATTATCCGTTAGGTTGTATTGCACAATTCGTGAAAAGAGGTGTAGAAATCACTCAAGGTTATGATATGCTGATATGGGGCAATGTGCCTGCGGGTGCAGGCTTGTCTTCGTCTGCTGCACTTGAGGTCGTAACAGCATACGCTTTTAATGAATTACTTGGTACAGGATACGACAGAACGGAATTGGCAAAAATAGGTCAGGCCAGTGAACATGAATTTGCAGGTGTCAACTGCGGTATTATGGATCAATTTGCATCTGCTCAAGGTAAGAAAGACCATGCTATTTATCTTAATTGTGACACAATGCAGTTTGAACTGGTGCCTGTTAAATTAGATGGTATAAAAGTGGTGATAAGTAACACTCACTCGCCTCATAAGTTGGATTCCGGCGCATATAACGATCGCGTTGCTCAATGCCATTTGGCTCTTGAACAATTACGCACAGTGCGTCCTAACTTGAAAAATTTAGCAGAACTGAGTGAGGCTGAATTTAAGCAAATAGAATCTGCTATAACAGATGAGGTGGCTCATCGTCGTGCGCGCCACGTGGTAGGTGAAGTTCAAAGAACCAAAGATGCCGTTGAGGCTCTTAGAAAAGGTGATGTGGAGAAGTTTGGTAAACTGATGTGCGAAAGCCATGTGTCTTTGAGAGATGACTACGAGGTAACAGGGCTTCATCTTGATACTCTTGCTCAAGAGGCATGGAAAATTAAAGGAGTTATTGGCTCTCGTATGACAGGTGGTGGCTTTGGTGGGTGCACTGTTTCATTGGTAAAAGACGAGGCTATTGATGAATTTAAGCAAAAAGTAGGTAAGGCATATAAGGAAATAACAGGTATAGATGCAGACTTCTATGTAGCAGAGATATCTGACGGAGCAAGAAGAGTGGAATAATTATTAAAGCCAATAAGATATGGTTAATATAGAAACATTTACAGGTATGGTTAAGGGAAAACAAATTCGTTTGTTTGAACTTAGAAATCCGCAAGGCATGGTGGCGCAAATAACCAATTATGGCGCTAAAGTGGTATCGTTGATGGCACCTGATAAAAACGGCAATTTTGCAGATGTAGTCTTAGGTTTTTCTACTCTTGAAGAGTGGCAAAAAAAAGAAACTTACTTCAATGCTATAATAGGAAGATGTGCTAATAGAATAAAAGATGGCAAATTTACCTTAGATGGTAAACAATACCAATTGGCACAAAACAATGGCACCAATCACTTGCATGGTGGTACTTGTGGTTTCAATGAAAAAGTATGGGAAGTGGTAGGGCAAACTCGCCATTCGGTGAGTTTGCACTATCGGTCCATGGATGGTGAAGAACAATATCCGGGAACTTTAGATGTGTATGTTACTTATAATCTGACATTGGATAATGCTCTTGAAATTACATACGAGGCAAAAACCAATCGTCCGACAATTGTAGGTTTTACTAACCATTCTTATTTTAACCTTAAAGGAGAGGGTGAAGGCAATATCAAAGACCATTATTTGCAAATCTTTGCCGATGAATATACTCCCTTTGATTCTACTGCATGTCCTACGGGTGAGGTGCTGACTGTGGAAAATACGCCTATGGATTTTCGTACAGAGCAACTTATTGCTCAGAGAATCGACTTACCTTTCTTTGCCCCTGGCAGAGGCATTGATAATAATTGGGTGCTCAGAAAAGAAAATACCGATGGCAAGAAAGTACCTCAACTGGCAGCAAGATTGAGAGCCCAAGAGAGGACGATGGAGGTGTGGACAACAATGCCAGGCTTGCAGGTATATACCGGTAATTGGGTGGAAAAGAACATAGGTAAGTCAGGGCGCCAATACGATGTACAAACGGCTGTGTGTCTGGAAGCGCAGAATTTCCCTAACGCTATTAACTGCTCAAATTTCCCTTCACCTATATTACGCCCAGGAGAAGTCTATTTTGAACAATGTATATACAAGTTTGTATAGTTGAACATTACAAAAGACATATTGATTAACAAGACATTGCTGTTGATAGGCAGTATATGCTTAGTTGTTTTTACTTCTTGTTCCACACAGAAAAACACTCGTGGAACAAGATTTTATCATGCGCTTACCACCAAATATAACATATATTTTAATGGTAATAATGCCTTTGAAGAGGGCTTGCAGGCTATTGATAAAGCGGCAAAAGACGACTACTCGCATGTTATTCCTCTTTACCCTATAAGCAATCATGAAGCGGCTTCTGCGGCAACCTCGCAGATGGATTTGACTATAGAAAAATGCAGAAAATGTATAAAATTGCATAGCATTAAAGAAAAACCCAAGCCGGATCCATCACGCCGTAATGATCCTAAGTATAAAATCTTTATGCAGCAAGAGGAGTATAATAAAGAGATGCATAAAGCATGGTTGCTATTGGCTAAGGCGGAGTTTCATAAGGCAGATTTTGTTGGTGCGATAGGTACATTCAATTATATTATCAATCACTATCAAACCAATCCTGATGTAGTGGCTCAATGCCAATTGTGGATTGTGAGAGCCTATGCAGAATTAGGATGGTTTTATGAGGCTGAAGAACTAATCTCAAAGGTCAAACAAGATGACTTAAACAGAAAACATGCTTCACTTTATGCATCCACAATAGCAGACCTGCATCTAAAGCAAAAGCAATATGCAGATGCTATCTCTTTTGTAAAACTTGCACTTCCTGATCAACGACGCCCCGACAAGGCCAGATATACTTATGTCTTAGGGCAAATAAATGAATTGCAGCAAAATAAACAAGGAGCAATTGATTTATACAAACGAGTGAAGAAAATGAATCCATCCGCTGATATGGATTTCAATGCTCGTTTGCGAATGCAACTCTTGGCGGGGAATGTGAAGAAATTGCAAAAGATGGCGCACCAACCTAAATACAAAGAACGGCAAGACTATATCTATGGCGCAATTGGGGATATTTATCTGAATAAGAAAGACACCATCTCTGCCCTTGAGAATTATGAATTGGCAGTTGAAAACAGTACAGAAGGCGGAGCACAAAAGGCTTCAATATTGGTTCGTGCAGCCGATTTATATTATGAGAAGCATCGATATCAAGATGCGGGAAGATGTTATAGTCAGGCTGTAGATTTACTTTCTTCTACAGATGAAAACTATTCAAGAATACGACTGCTTTCGGAGACTTTAGACGAGTTAGCCACAGAATATAATACTGTGGTTCTGCAAGATAGTCTCAAGCGATTGAGTACTCTGTCAGAAGAAGAGCAAATGAAAATCGTGCAAAAGATAATAGCAGACTTGGAGAAGGCTGAGAAAGAAGAACAAGAAAAAGCCATTCAGGCTGAGAGAGAGGCTCGTAATAGCGGTTTTCAGAGTGTTAACACCAGTAATATGCTTGGTGGACGACAAGGTAGTGGCGAATGGTATTTCTATAATCAGCAATTAGTTAGAAACGGAAAACAAGAGTTCCAAAAACGATGGGGTAACAGATCGCTTGAAGATAATTGGAGGCGAATGATTAAAACCAATGCTCCTGCTTTTGCACAAAATGAAGATGAACAGGGAGCCGATTCCATAAGTCTTCCACAAGATTCTACCCAATCAAGCGTAATTACTGACAATAAAAATCCTCAATACTATCTGCAGCAAATTCCGAAAACTCCCGAAGAATTAGCTGCAAGCGATATGCTTATTGCTGATGCTTTGTATAATATGATATATATTTATCAAGATAAACTCCATGATGAAGAGGCTGCTCAAGAAACTTTTGAGGATTTCGTTCGCCGTTTTCCTCTGGACCAACGGTTGGCTGAAGTGTACTATGGACAATATCTTTCTGCGCTCAAACATTCTGACAATTTAACTGCCGGTAAGGTTCGACAAATTATCTTGACAGATTATCCACAAAGCGATTATGCAAAAATAGTATCCGATCCTAACTATTTTGATAAACTAAAAAAGATGCAATATGAGCAAGATTCGGTCTATCAAGCCACTTACAATGCTTATAAAGCCCATGAATACAATAAAGTAAAAGCCAATAAAGTCTATGCAGAGGAGAATTTCCCGCTCAGCAAACATATACCACGCTTCCTTTTCTTAAATGCAGTTGCAGTTGCTAAAACTGAAAATCAAGATGCGTTTGTTGCTTCTCTCAAAGATTTAGTTGCTCGCTACCCCGAATCTCCAATGGGGTCAATGGCTAAAGATATGTTGGCACTTATGAACCAAGGTGAAGAAAGCCAAAAAGGCGATAGTAATTCCTCACTACTTGATAAACGACAAGATATTCAACAACAAGAAGATACTGTAAGTACTGAAAAACAATTTTCTTCAGAGCGCAAACAATCCGCTTATGTCCTGATTGTTATCAATCAAAATGAACAAGATTTGAACGACTTGCTATTCCAAGTGGCTCTATTCAACTTTTCACAATTCTTGATAAAAGACTTTGACTTGAAACAAGTGCCTATGTTCACACTAAGTAAATCAGCACTACAAATATCGGGCATGGATTCTTATGACGAAGCGCTTTGGTATAAGAACACAATATTAGCCAATACGGAATTATCTGCACTATTCAAAAAATTAGATGCACAGATAGTTTGCATAACCGACGAAAATCTTACTCTTCTCAACCAAGGATATACATTGGAACAATATAGAGTTTTCCAACAAGAAAATCACTTGGAATAACTTTATAATCTGCAAAAACATATCGTCAAATGAGCAAAAACGAGTGATATTTGCTCATTTGACGATATTTTTTTAATTTTTTTTGATTAAAATGTGTGTATATCAGAAATTTGTTGTAACTTTGTGCGCTAAAATATATAAATTCGTTTATTATGCGTAAATGTTTACTTGTATTATCTGCATTTTTGGCAGTGTCGGTGTCAATGATGGCTCGTCGTGACACCACTGTTACTGTAGGTACAGAGAAACTTGGAATTCACCCTTATAAACAATATCGTCCTCTTTCAGATGGTTACGCTCATTGGTCATTGTCGTTCGAAGGCGGCTTTGACTTGATTGATGCTGACTTTGTACAGCCTCGAAACACTATTATTCCGAAAACTCGTGTTAGGCCAACAGGTGGTATAAGTGTTGAATACAGTTTTACTCCTACATGGGGACTCGCTTTGTCTTATATGTATGGTAACTACGGACTTAAATACAAAGATTGGAACGATTATACTATTATGGGACACATGCATACCGGTATGATTCAACTCACTTTTGACTTTGTTGATGCATGGTTCAAATATCGTAAAACAGACATTTTCTCTCTGTATGGTATAGTGGGTATAGGTATGGGACTTTATAATTCTGATTTTATTGCGGAAGATGGAGGCGAAACAAAACACCCTCGTGCCGACGGAAAATACGATATGACTGGTGTAATTGGAGTCGGTCTTGCTGCCGAATTTAATATCACTCGTGAATTGGCGCTCGGTGTGAAAGGTATGTATAATATCTATACAGTTGATAGAATTGATGCTCGTGAGAAAGGTACTAACAACGATTGTATGGAGTATCTGACTGCCAATATTCGTTGGAAAATTGCAGGCAAAAAGAGAAATCACATGCGTAATTTTGCCAACGACGATATTCTCCGTGCACAATTAGCAGAAACCGCTGAAGATAATAGAGAAGTTAAAAAAGATACAGTTGTTATTATCCAAAAAGACACAGTCGTCGTTTCTCGAACGGATACTATTGCTGTTATTCAGCGTGAACAGAGACAAAAAAATACTAATAGTATGATGGTCGCCAAAGAGCGTACTTATGTCTATTTCGAAAACGACAAGAGCGAACTCTCAGACCAAACACTTAATATTATACAGCAATTGGCTGTTAAACTGCAAGAAGACACTACTCTGTATGCCGAGGTAATAGGATATTGTGATAACACCGGTACTGACGAACATAATAGTAAATTAGGTCAAAGAAGAGCAGAAGCAGTAGTAAACGAGTTTGTTAATGTGTATGGTATTTCTCGTGATCGTTTCTTGCCTATTGGAAAGGGTAAAATTAATAATGTAAAATCTGCCTATTCGCCTAACCGTCGTGTAGAGATACTTCTAACAACTGAAGAAGGACTAAATCAAGGCCGAGAAGAATTAGAAAAACAAAAGGCAAATAAGTCACATGGTAATGAGGCTAATGCCCAAAATGTACAGCCGACAACATCTGCTAATCAAGAATCAGCATCAGTTGCTGAAGATGATGACGAATATTTGGCTTATGTAATATCTAAAAAAGATAAAACTACATTGTCCGGACTTGCAAAAAAATACTATAAGAATGTGTATTGCTGGCCTTATATCTATCAAGCCAATATGGATATTCTTAAGTCGCCTGACTTGATACCGGAAGGCGTTACTCTGAAAATACCTCGTTTGAACGCCAGACAAATGGATATGAACAATACAAGTAGCATGTCCACTGCTATTGCTTTAGCACAACAATATTTGAAAAAATAAAAAAATATTTGTGCATTTAGGATTTTTGTCTTACCTTTGCACCCGCTTTGAGAAAATACTCTTTTAAGAGTTGCTCTCAGGTCCTGTAGCTCAGTTGGTTAGTAGCACCTGACTCATAATCAGGGGGTCCTTGGTTCAAGCCCAAGCAGGACCACTATAAAGAACATAACATGAAGTTGTGTTCTTTTTTTATGTCTTTACCATAGAGTGAATATCTATGTCGCTGTGCCAATAAAAGCGGTTAGATGGTAGTATGATACTGACAAAGTGGCAGTAAAGTCAGTTGGAATATAATTTGACAAAATGAAAAGCGAATAAGAATTCATTGAAATTTACTAAAATATCATATAATTATGGCACAAGGAAATATTGGGGTAACAAGCGATAATATATTCCCCGTAATCAAAAAATTTTTGTATTCTGACCACGAGATTTTTCTGCGTGAGTTGATTAGTAATGCAGTTGATGCAACCCAAAAGTTAAAAACTCTTTCGTCTGTTGGTGAATTTAAGGGCGAATTGGGCGATATAAGAGTGCGTGTTAGTATAGATAAAAATAAGAAGACCATAACCGTAAGTGATCATGGTATTGGTATGACAGCCGAGGAGGTGGATAAGTATATAAATCAAATAGCCTTTTCAGGTGCAGAAGAGTTCGTGAATAAATATAAAGACAACGCTCAGGCTATCATTGGGCATTTCGGACTTGGTTTTTATTCTGCATTCATGGTGAGTAAAAAAGTAGAGATATTTTCGCTCTCTTACAAAGAAGATGCAAAAGCAGTACATTGGTCTTGCGATGGGTCGCCTGTCTATGAAATGGAAGATACAATCAAGTCTGAGAGAGGTACTGATATAGTTCTGCATATAGATGATGAAAATCAAGATTTTCTTGAAGATTCTAAAATTCAAGGACTTCTTACAAAGTATTGCAAGTTCTTGCCGGTCGAAATCGCTTTTGGAAAGAAAAAAGAATGGAAAGACGGCAGAGAACAAGAAACTGATGAAGAAAATATAATAAATGACACCAACCCTGCATGGACTCGCAAACCCGCCGAACTTACGGAGGATGATTACAAAGAGTTCTACCATGAGTTATATCCTATGCAGTTTGATGAGCCGCTTTTCCATATTCATCTCAATGTAGATTATCCATTCCATCTAACAGGTATATTATACTTCCCTAAAATTAAAAATAACCTTGATATACACCGCAACAAAATCCAACTTTATTGCAATCAGGTGTTTGTTACCGACGAGGTGGAAAATATTGTCCCTGAATACCTTACTTTATTGCATGGAGTGATTGACTCTCCTGATATTCCACTCAATGTCAGTCGTAGTTATCTGCAATCAGATCAAAATGTTAAGAAAATATCTTCGCATATTACTAAGAAGGTAGCGGATAAACTGCAAGAGATATTCAAAAACGAAAGAGAAGAATTTGAGAAAAAATGGGATGATATAAAGTTGTTTATACAATTTGGTATGCTATCTGACGAAAAATTTTATGAGCGGGCAGTCAAATTTGCCATGTTTGAAAATTTGGATAAAAAGTACTTTACCTTAGACGAATATAAAGAAAAGGTAAAAGACAACCAAACCGACAAAGAAGGCAATTTGATACTTTTGTATGCTCAAGATACAGATAGTTCGTATTCGTATATTCAGAGAGCCAAAGAAAAAGGCTATGATGTGCTACTTATGAACGGAGAGTTAGATGTGCATATAATTTCTCAGACTGAACAAAAAAATGAAAAGTTGCGTTTTGCTCGTATCGACTCAGATGTTATTGAAAATATTATTAAGAAAGAAGATTCTCAAAAAGTAACCCTTTCTGCCGCTCAAGAAGATGCCTTGAGATATTCATTTGAATCAGCACTGCCGAAAAGCGAAAATCAAAACTTTTTCGTGTCGCTTGAGAATGTTAGCACTGATGCTCTTCCTGTCTTCGTTACTCAAAATGAATTTATGCGAAGGATGAAGCAAATGTCTGCCCATCAGCAAGGAATGGCGTTCTATGGAAGTATGCCTGACCAATATAATTTGGTACTTAATACTTCAAATGTGATTATAACAGAACTTGCAAAAAATCTTATAACAGATGCTGCTGAAAAGGTCAATCCTCTGCAAGAACAACTTATTTTGAAACAAGCAGAAGAACAAAAGTTGAAAGACGAACAGAAAAATATTAAGTCTGAAGACCTTACTCAAGAACAGAAAGATGCCGCATCTCAGATTACTAAAGAAGTGGCAGATTTGAAGAATCAAATTAAAGAGGCTTATTCATCTGTTGCTCAAAACAACGATTGCCTCCACCAACTGATTGATATCGCACTCTTGGCTAATGGACAACTCAAAGGAGAAAGCCTTGCAAAATTTGTTAATCGCTCTGTAGAACTTCTGAAAAAATGATTCATATCGGTTAAAAGTCTCTTAAGACATTTTTCATAAGCATTTGTGAACTGTTGCAAACAAAAATCGTTTGCAATAGTTTTTTTGTACCCTGTAAATTAATAAAAATGAGATATTTTGACATTTTTTTTGCGAGATACTAAGTTTTTTTGTAACTTTGCACTGCGAAATGTATGTGTAAATATAGCGTGCTTATTTAGCGTATTTTGTAAAAAGAATCAGCAATTATTAAGCCGCATAAAATCTGTAAGTTATGAAAGAACCTTTACGCGCTTTGTTTATCTCTCAGGAGATTTACCCGTATTTGGCGCAGGAAACGCCTATACGTAAACTTAATCGTCAGTTGCCTGAATTGTGCCAGTCTTCCGGATGGGAAACTCGTACTTTTATGCCTAAATTCGGTGAAATAAACGAGCGCCGAAATCAGTTGCATGAGGTGATTAGATTATCAGGCATGAATATTATCATTGACGATACTGATCACCCGTTGCTCTTAAAGGTTGCTTCCATTCAATCTGCTCGAATACAGATTTATTTTATCGATAACGATGATTTCTTCCATCGTCGTCGTGGAATTGTTGATGAAAACGGCACCGATTATGCTGATAATGATGAACGCTGCATCTTCTTTGCAAGGGGAGTAATAGAAACGGTTAAAAAACTCCGTTGGACACCTAATATAGTTTATTGCAGCGGTTGGATGTCTGCATTAGCTCCCCTATATCTGAAAAAGGCTTATTCTGATACTCCTTTTTTTGCTAACTCTAAAATAGTGCTTTCGCTTCATGATGAAAAATTTAATTCTCCTTTCTCTGACAAGTTCGCTTCTAAACTGCGTATTGACGGCATAACAGAGGATGATGTGAAAAATATCTTAGGTAAGCAAGTTGGTTATGAAGACCTAATGAAATTGGCAATTCAATATAGCGATGCTGTCGTAGAGTCTTCAGAAAATGTCAATCCGGAACTCATGGAATATGCTAAGCAAATGAACTTACCTTTGATGCAATGTAAAGATGAGAATGCACAAGCATATCTGGATTTCTATAAAACTTTGCTCTTATAAAGGGTTTATATATTTGATGAATAAACTAAAAAAAATAATATTACTTTTTTTCTTAGTATCGGCATTATTTGCTTGTAAAGACAATGTAACTACTGCCGGTACTTCTGTGTTATCCTCAGTTGATGATATCTTAGTAAATACAGATACTTTCAACTTGCAGTCGCAATTGTTCCAATTTGATTACATCTATTCTTCTCCCGACTCCTTCTTAATAGGAGAAGCAGACACTAAATTTGGAACCCTTCATGCTGAATTGCTTACTCAGTTGGCATGCCCTTTAGATTATAAGTACCCCGAAGGAGCAGAGGTCGATTCCGCTTTCATTTATATGTATTATCGTTCGTGGTGGGGGGATGGTTCGTCGCCATTAAGTATTGCTGCGTATGAAATGGATAAGGGTACTTTCTCTTATACAGAACCTTATGGAACCAATATCAACATAAGTGATTATTGTTCAAAAAGCGATGAGGTCTATATGCTCCAACAGCCAAGAATTATTTTAGCCTCAAAACCGACTGATTCAGTTTATTCTAATTCTGAATCAAGATATGTGCCGTATATTCGTCTCCAACTTAATGATGAATATGCCCAAAAAATATTTTCTCTAAATGAATTTTCTTCTCAAAACGCTTTTAATGAACAATTTCATGGCATCTGTATCACTTCTGACTTTGGAGCAGCAACTATACTTAATGTGCTTCAAGTAACACTTGATGTACATTATCACTACTCATATATGAAAGCAGGAGTAGATACTACTGTCAGTTCTGTTAAAACTTTTTATGCTAATTCTGAGGTTAGGCAAGTAAATAGAGTAGAGTATTCTGACCTGAAATATGATGAATTGGCAAAGGAAAATGATAGTGTAAATTATATCATCTCTCCTGCCGGAATGATTACAAGGATTTCCTTCCCCATGTCGGCTATGGCTGAGCGTATTACCGACTATTTACATACCAATAGTCCGGATGTAGAAAAGAGACCTTATGTAAACAGAGCATTATTGACCATTGATGTGTTATATGAACACAAGGCCGAAAGTAAAAAAACACGAGACGATTGGTACCAACCAGCATCTGATATGATGCTCATTAAAGAAGATGCTGCTCTTAGTTTCTTTGAAAATAAAGATCTCCCTTCTGACACTTGTGCTATGGTTGCTACTTTAGAGTCGGGAACCGATAGTTTGGGCAACACTGTTTACTATTATCTGTTCAATATGGCAGAACTGCTAACGAGACAACTCAGAGTCGAAAACCAACCTGATACACTGTACATGGTACTTATACCAATTACTGCCACTAAAGTAACCAACGGGTCCTATGTCGTCTATTCGTCAATCAAACCTATGCAAACAATCAGTGCTACCACTATTAAAAGTGCACAAGCCGAAAACGAAAACATGGATATAGAAGTCGTTTATTCAGGATTCTAAAGATAATAACCATAAAGAAAATAGATCGAGAAAATAGGTGTGCCTATACTTGCATCACTCCGTGCAGTTAAGGCACATTTTTATTTTTTTTCTTTCATGAAGTAGTTGTTTCCTAAAATCATTCGCTTCTTTACCAAACCAAATATCTACAAATGATTCTTTAGTGATATTACCAAAAATATATCTATGGTTTTTATCAAAACAACATGGTAATACATTACCCTCGGCATCTATTACACAACCGCTCCAGAGCCTATAACAAAAATTATGATATGGCTTTTTTCTTTCATATATGCCGTTTTTCCCGCGTCTATATCTTGAGTATTTGCTCTCTGTCGGCATCAATCTGTTGCCATGCCTGAAATTGTTAAATTGTGCTGTTTTTAGAGTTAATGTGTCTGCACCTAAACTTTTATAATTTTGTTTTAACCATGCCCATTGACCTTCATTGCTCTTTAATCTAAGACATTGCAATTCAATTTCTATGTCACTTCTGTTTGTTTCTTTTGCTGCCCTCAAGAACTTCAAACCTGCAAGCGCTTTCTCAAGACTTCCGCCTATTCGATATTGTTGATATGTCTCTTGTGTAAAACCATCGATGGATACTATAATTTTATCAAGTCCGGAATTAATCAACTGCCTCGCCATTTCTGAAGTTAATAGTTGGGCATTTGTTGAAAGAATAGTATAAATTCCATAACTCTTAGCCATTCTAATCAATTGTGATATTTGTTTGTTCAGTAATGGTTCACCTTGGAAATGGAAAATGATTACATTCAAATTATCCCCGATTTCATCGAGTATTTTACTTAATGTATCAGGTGAAAAATACATTGCATTATTTGAGTTATGCCCCTTCATTGCGCCTATTGGGCACTCCGGGCATGAGAGCATGCAAAAGTTGGCAGGTTCAATAGAAATAAAAGTGGGATAGTGATTAAATTCCACTATCCCCATTGTGCTTTTTGCATAACTTAAGCGGCAGCGTAGTAAATTATTTAGCCGCTTTAAGTTGATAGTATGAAAAATAGATTTTAGCACACAGGTATTTTATTCACTCGTCTTTCGTGTCTTCCGCCTTCAAAATCAGTATTGAAAAATATCTCCACCATCTCAAGTGCCAATTCTTCTGATATGAAATTAGCAGGCAAACCTAAAACATTGGCGTTATTATGTTGTCTTGCGAGTTCTGCTATACGCTTGTCCCAACATAGTGCGGCTCGTATGCCCTGATGCTTGTTGGCCGTCATGCAAATTCCATTCCCAGTAGAGCAAATTGTTATTCCATAGTCAGCCTCACCCTTCTCAACTGCTACTGCCATCGGGTGAGCAAAATCTGGATAATCGCAACTTTCTGTCGAGTAACAACCAAAATCAGTAGTTTGAGCGCCTTTGCTCTTTAAGAAATCTATTACTTTTAGTTTCAAATTATAGCCTGCATGATCCGATGCAAGTGCTATCTTTAAGTCTTTCAATGGTTTCATAATGTTAATAATCTATTTACTTTATGTTTATTCATGCATGATTTCAGGGGCAATTTTCCTTAGATAATCTTCTGGGAATGGTGGCCTGATTGGACTTACCGGTTCGCCCCATTCGTTGCGTTTGAACTGCCCATTTTCTTCCTTTCGTTGTTGACCGTCAAGATACTTAACAAGTAAATATTCAAACAACCTATTCCATGCTTGTGTTGATGCTTCTGCTTGATTACATGAGAATTCCGTAAGGTAATTGCGTGCGTCACTATTAGACATCTCCATCGCAGATTGATCTATTGCAGGAACCAATGTGTTGAAGTATTCTTCCCATTTATTTTGAACACTTTTTATATCAGGCATCATTGCCGAATATTTTGTGTATGCCCAATTTGCGACTTTATTAAATGCCCAAAAAGCAGATGTTGGTGAATAGGTATATAAGTCCCCATTTCCCTGCTTCATACATTCCGGTACGCGATTGATGGTACAATACATTGGTACATAAAGATTGGTTGCTGCATCATCAACTCCAAACCAAAATATACCACCAATCTGTTCCGGAGCGTATGGGCGTATTTGTGCCACAAATGACCACCCAGTTTGTTGTGTTGCCGTTGGACGCTCATACCAATACTGCACAGAATCAAGTTTGAATCCTAAACCTCCATATCTCAATTTTGTGTTCCATGGACCGGCATCTGTTCCTTGAGTGATGTCTAGTACTGTTCCTTCATATTGGTCACGCATGTAGTTTTTGAAATCCTGAGCAGAAACTTTCATGTCAGGTTTTATAAACAATGGCATTCTTTCGCTTTTCCTGCCCAATACATACTCCAAATATTTGTCCATCTGACTGTTTACTCGCCTGAAAAATGACCATACACGCGCTTCGCATATATATAAACTCGATATTTCAAGTGGGTTATAGGTATCAGAAAATGAAAAAACATCATTATTTCCATCAAAATACCCTTTTTGCCTTGCAAAATCTACCACATCTTCTGCCCAATACCAATTTTCATGATTGCTATCAGAAAAGTCGATTTGTGTGATTCTTGCTTGGTTGGCATGTGCCGAAACGCAATCATCAGGAATCCGCCTCGCCACCCAAACAGCACCTTTCTCCTCTTTGCCTTTACCTATCACTTCCATTATCCACAACTCTTGTGTATCAGCAATAGTAAAACTCTCTCCCTCACTTGCATATCCGTATTCTTGCATGAGCGAGGCTATCAGTTGTATGGCTTCTCGTGCTGTGCGACAACGCTCAAGGGCTATATAAATCAACGAGCCGTAGTCAATTCCACTGTCGCCATAAAGTTCTTCTCTACCCCCATAAGTGGTTTCCCCTATAACTAATTGATGCTCGTTCATATTGCCCACAACGCTATATGTATGAGCCACTTGTGGAATTTGTCCTAAAGGCTTACCCGTATCCCAATCTCGAATTTCTCTCATTTCTCCCTCTGCATGATCCGCTGCCGACTGATAACGAAGAAAACCATATAGCGAGTATGAATCCGCTGCATAACTAACAAGAATACTACCATCCGTAGTAGCATCTTTGCCTGCCATAAAATTAGTGCAACTCCATACATACAAGTAGCTCAGTACAAAACAAATTGTAAAGAATATCTTTTTCATAATTTTATAATTGAGTCATTCTACCATCAATAGGGGCTTCAATAGTCTTCTGCAACTGTGCATATTCTAAATATAAATCCCTTATCAAGTATCCGGTTTCAGTCTTTTCTATGTATTTAGTTAGCGGAGTGAAAAAATCGGCTCCTGTGGACAGATAATCGCTGGTGGCTACATAATAAACAGCATCTTCCACTAATGGTTTGCCGTTTAGTAATATGTTTTGCGCTTTTTTGTTTTTCATCTCCATTCTTAATTGTTTTGATACTCCCTGTCCGCCTTGTGAAGCGAATATATCGCACAGTTCAAGTATGTCCTTGCCTGTTAAAGTAAGTATAACTAAAGCATTATCAAAGGGCATGAGTTCATATATGTTCCTTCTTGTTATATCTCCTGCCTGCCATTCACAACGCATACCCCCAATGTTTACTACGGCAAAGTCCGGGGTAGGTAAACAATTCTTTTTTACAGCCATATCATACAGCGCATCACTCGCCCAATTAAGCATCCCGCACTCAGGGCGACCTACAAACAAGGGCTTGGGAGCATGACCCAACACCACATCCAACTCAGCATTTAGAGCCTGTTTGGTCCCCTCAAGAGAAACAATGTATGCGGTATCTTGCCCTTTGTCACAAGCAGAATCTACAGCAATCATTTCTTCACTTGTTAAACTCACTTTCTTCGGCTGGTGCGAACATGCAACGATAAATAATGCACATATCGCAAAATACAATAGTTTTTTCATAATCTCAAAGTTATTTTGCCGCAAAGGTACATATTTTACTCTGAATATACAAACATTATGTTTGCGTTTATTTTCTCATCCTTTTCATATCCTCAAACATCATATCTGATTTCCATCTCACAGTCTCTGCAGTTAAACACTAATCTGAATGTGTTTTTTCGGTTACTTATATACATTGGCTCTCTGGCTTGTTTATTTCTCTTTCTACATTGTCCCAATTCATAGAGTAAACAGTATTTGCATCTCATCAACACCTGATTCTTGTTATGTGTCAATTCAAAAGCAGGTTGAATGTCTTTTGCATTGGCTTGTAGATATATTCTTTTTGCGGCAGAATTAAGTATGTTATTGTACGAATCACTATTTAGAATATCTACATTTGTTTGTTTAACCACATCGTTGTGTTCTCGTCTTCCTATTTTAGCCACTACTCTCCTTCGCCACTCATTAAGCACAGATATCGGCAGAAAATATGCTTTACTTAATTCAATGCTAATATTTTTTGCCTCGTAAATACTATCTCCTAATTTGCTTATCTGCTGTCTTATGTTTTGTAGTGCCTTGTCTGCATTGTTTGCTTCTACTTTTTCTACTTTAAATTCCTCTTGTGCATCATCTATCTTAAGCAAAAAACCATCATTGGTCTCTTTGAAAACAATATCTACAGGTATTTTTCTTACACTGCAATTGGAGTTCAGAATACTATTAAATTCACTATTGTAGTTCCTGAAAATCTCGGTGCCTTCGGGGATATTTATATGTTGGTTGGCGCTTATCAATACCCTATCTTCATGTTGCTCTAATTTGTTTATATTAAATCCCTCGTTTTTGTAGCAAATCCCGTCTCCATTATGTAAGTTTACCCCATCGATAAGTTTAATTTCCGCCTTTCCATCGGTAGTTTTAACAACAATGCCAATTTTTTCTCCTGTGGATTTTGGTGTGTCCATGTTGGCCATGTTTTGTGTTCTCTCATGCAGAAAATAGTCGGTGGAACCGCGGTGAAAAGTCTTCTTGGGGTCAGCCGTGAAATTCAAATATGTATTTCCTTTTGATGCTTTGATATATGGGCAATTGTCTTCTGCAAATATCTTATCAAGCAGTTGCCTGTAGTAGGCAGTGATATTTCTCACATAACCTTCATCTTTCAGCCTTCCTTCTATCTTGAGAGTCGTTACTCCTGCGCCTAAAAGTTCTCTAAGACTTCCGCTTCTGTTCATATCGTGTAACGATAGAGGATATTTGCCTTTTACCATGAGTCGTTTATCTTGATCTAAAATATCCCATTGTTGCCTACATAACTGAGCACATCTGCCTCTGTTTGCACTTCGCCCGCATACCGCTTCACTTAAGTAGCATTGACCGGAATAACTCACACACAACGCTCCGTGCACAAATGCTTCTAATTCAATACTAGTCTGTTCCCTAATTTGCTTGATTTGCTCAATACTCAGTTCTCGTGCTAATACTGCTCTTGAAAAACCTAATCTTTCTAACCATTTAATTTTATCTATTGTTCTGTTATCACATTGTGTCGATGCATGTAAGCGTATTGGCGGTAAGTGTTTTGTAAGTAAACCCATATCTTGAATAATAAGAGCATCAGCACCCGCTTCATATAGTTGCCATGACAATTCAGTCGCTCTGTCAAGTTCCTCATCTGTGAGTATCGTATTCAGCGCAACCAATACTTTAGTGTCAAACAAATGTGCATAGTCCGCAAGTAATTTAATGTCGTCAATCTTGTTGCCCGCTGCCTGTCTTGCACTAAACTCCGGTGCACCTATATAAACTGCATCTGCACCACAATCAATTGCAGCCTTGCCAATCTCATAGTTTTTTGCCGGTGAAAGCAATGAAATCATCGTCTTTTTTGAGTCTTGTCCTAACATGATTATAAAAATTCAGTGCGCAAATTTACAAAAAATAAATAATATAAGGCTAAAATAAATAAAAAGTTGTATCTTTGCAGGCGATTATTTGGAACGCGGTCGTCCTCGCCCGCAACCAAAACAAAAACATGTAATAACAGATTTGTTATATAGAAGCCATCATTTGGAACGCGGTAGGCTTGCCTGTCCTCACCCGCAACCAAAACAAAAACATGTAATAACAGATTTGTTATATAGAAGGCGAAAATGCGTATAAGAGTGCAATTGTATTCCCTAAAACAGATGTTTTTAACCATTGTCATAATGACGGTGGGCTTGTGTTCTTGCACTCCTGATACTGAATGCAGAATCGAAGAAAATGTGAATTGTATTCTCACTTTTGACTGCGATAGTATAAGAGCAACCGAAGATACAACTTTTGTCGTTAAATTCGATCAAATTGATAGTCTTACTATCAAAGGAATGGATGTGGACAGTGTGCTTTATGATAATGAAAAATCCGTTTCTTCTGTCGCTCTACCACTGCGAAGCGATATTAACTCTACAAAATATAACCTTGTCTTAAACGGGCACCAATATCTGCTTACAATCAACCATCAAAACGAGGAACATTTTATTTCCATGGAGTGTGGTTGCTTTGTTTACCATCAAATAGATACTGCTTATACTAATTCAGGTGACACGGTAGAAATAATAAATACTTCAGTCGAGAACAGCGAGCAAATAAATCTTAAACTTCATCTTCACTTTGACTAAACGCAACGCCATATTATGTGTTTTTGCTATTCTAACTATTTTCTCGTATGCTCGTGAGTATGGCGATTCCGCTATATATCAAGGTATAAATGTAAAGTTAGACTTAGGGAATACGGTATATGAACTCGCACGGAGCAAGGCTAAAATACAAAGTTATGAGGTGGCAGTTAATGTAATGCTTAAAAGAAGATTTTTGCCTACACTGGAATTAGGATTTGCTACTGCTCAGACCTCCGCTGCCGGCGGTAAACATATTGGTACTGGTGGCTTTGGTAGGGTAGGTTTGGATATTTCTACTCTAAAAAAAGCAGGCACCGAAAGCCTTCTCTTAGTGGGCGTTAGGTTAGGTACTGCTGTGCAGGGGTATGAGTTGCAGGATGTCAGAATATGGGATACCTATTGGCAAACAAACACTCTTAAGTCTTATCCTACTTCTGTCAAAGCGGATGTCTGGGGCGAGGTTGTAGCAGGCTTGCAAGTGAAGATATACAAAGGATTCCACATGGGCTGGTTCTTCCGTTTTAAGGCTATGTTTACACGCCAAACTAACGACAAACCGGTTCCATACTACATCCCTGGCTATGGCTACCGACAAGACACTAATTTCGGATTTAACTATTATATCGGCTATAAATTCTAATATATCTAAGTTCTCTAAAATATCTAAAACATCTAAAACATCTAAAACATCTAAAATATAATCACTATGAACAACACACAACTTCTTAATCGTGCAGCCGACAATATCCGTATATTGGCTGCGGCTGCAGTAGAAAAAGCCAAGTCAGGACACCCTGGAGGTGCTATGGGCGGTGCAGACTTTATCAATGTACTTTACTCTGAATTCCTTGAGTATGATCCTCAGAATCCCTCATGGGAAGGACGCGACCGCTTTTTCCTTGACCCCGGTCACATGGCTCCTATGCTTTATTCTCAATTATGTTTGGCAGGTTTCTTCACATTAGACGACTTGCAAAATCTTCGCCAGTGGGGTAGTGTAACCCCGGGACATCCTGAGCGTGAAGTAGAAAGAGGTATTGAAAACACCTCTGGCCCACTCGGACAGGGACATACTTTTGCCGTCGGCGCCGCTATCGCTGCCAAATTCCTTAAGGCTCGTTTCGGGAAAGTGATGAACCAAACAATCTATGCCTTTATCTCTGATGGTGGCGTGCAAGAAGAGATATCTCAAGGTGCAGGGCGTATAGCCGGACATTTAGGATTGGATAATCTTATTATGTTTTATGACTCCAATTCCATCCAACTCTCAACTCCCACTGCCGCAGTCGATTGTGAGGATGTGAGAAAAAAATACGAGGCATGGGGATGGTATGTTCAAGAAATCAATGGAAATGATCCTGTTGAAATCCGACAAGCCATAATTAATGCCAAGGCAGAGTCAGAGCGTCCATCACTTATCATTGGTCATACCATAATGGGTAAAGGTGCACTTACAGCAGACGGACAATCGTTTGAAGGCAAGTGCGAAACTCATGGTAATCCACTCGGCAAGTCAGGCGCTTCATTTGAGGCAACAATCAAAAACCTCGGCGGAGACCCGGAAAACCCATTCCAGATATTCCCTGAAGTTAAGAAACTATATGAGGACAGGGCTATTCAACTAAAGGAAATAGCAAATCAACGCTATGCAGAGTTGTATGAATGGAAAAAACAAAATCCGGAATTGGCAGAGAAATACGATACTTATTTTTCAGGTGAAGCCCCAAAGATCGATTGGTCCAAGGTAGAGCAAAAGGCAGGTGCCGCCACTCGTGGTGCATCCGCAGTCGTGCTCTCTCAGTTGGCTCAGCAAGTGGGTAATATGATTGTATCGTCTGCTGACTTGAGTAATTCCGACAAGACCGATGGCTTCTTAAAGAAAACTCACGCTTTCCAAAAGGGCGATTTCACCGGTGCTTTTCTCCAAGCAGGTGTGGCAGAACTCACGATGGCATGCGTATGTATAGGTATGGCTCTGCATGGTGGAGTGATTCCTGCATGTGGCACATTCTTCGTTTTCTCCGATTATATGAAACCCGCCGTTCGTATGGCAGCACTCATGGAATTGCCCGTCAAGTTTATCTGGACTCACGATGCTTTCCGTGTCGGTGAAGACGGACCTACCCATGAACCCGTAGAGCAAGAGGCTCAAATCCGTCTTATGGAGAAACTGCAAAACCATCATGGCAGAAATTCAATGCTCGTCCTTCGTCCTGCCGACGCAGAAGAAACTACTATGGCTTGGCGCTTGGCAATGGAAAATACATCTACTCCTTCTGCTCTCATCCTCTCGCGTCAGGATATACCCGCTTTGCCCGTGCAAAACTTCGATGGATTCAGCCATGGAGCGTATGTAGTTGAGGCAGATAAAAACCCAGATATAGTACTTCTTGCTTCCGGTTCAGAGGTTGCCACATTACTCCAAGGAGCACAACTGCTTCGCGCCGATGGTATAAAATGCCAAGTAGTTAGCGTTCCTTCCGAAGGACTTTTCAGAACCCAAGACAAAGCCTATCAACTACAAGTCTTACCTAAGGGCGTTAAACGCTTCGGTATGACTGCCGGTTTGCCTTGTACCCTCGAAGGACTCGTGGGAGAAAATGGTGGCATCTGGGGACTCAATTCATTTGGATTCTCGGCACCATACAAAATCCTTGACCAAAAACTCGGATTTACTGCTGAAAATGTATATGAACAAGTTAAGAAATTACTTGCATAATAACCCTATTTTTATCGATGGATTCAATGAAAAAGATATTTATTTTATTTGCACTCATAGTGGCTCAATTGCCACTATGGGCTGCTATCGATATGCAAGCCCATCAAGCATCCGATGAGGGAGCAGAGGCGTATTCTGATTATTTAGACAAACAAGCAGCCTATTACACTGCCAATTATGCATATCTAAAACTCCTGCCTTTGAGCGGAGAACAACTCTTTAGTGCACTCAACTCACTTATGGGACAAACATCCCGTATCGGCTCCAAATCGTTTAGTTACGATTCTCTTAAAGATGCTTATAAAAATGTGGATAAAGACCTTAATAATCCCGGATATATCATAGGTTACTATGACGGCATATCAATGAGTGGAAATTGGGGAACAGGCTGGAACCGTGAGCATACATGGCCCCAGTCAAAAGGTGCAAATAAAAGTATTCCTATGGGACACGATATGCAGTCCGTCAGACCTACCAACACCGCCGTGAACAGTTCTCGTGGCAACGATGCCTATGGCGAATCCGGCGGCTATTATGACCCTGACGAAGTGTCAATAAATAATAAAAACTACAAGCGTAGTAATAACGGCACTTATCGAGGTGATTGCGCACGAGTAGTCCTCTACGACTATATCGTCTATGGACAAATGGGAAACAGTAAGAATTCTCTGTATAACTCTCAGGCACAATTGCTCTCCAAACTCGGCAAAAGCGGAGTGTTCGAGAATATAGAAATTCTTTTGAAGTGGCACATGCAAGACCCGCCTTCGCTTACCGAGATGGTGCGTAACGACGGTGCACAAAACTATCAAGGCAACCGCAATCCGTTTATCGACTATCCTGAATTTGCTATTCAAATTCTTAAGAACGAGGTGAAAACCTTTAGTGTAGGGTCCAATCAGATGATGAATCCTAATTTCCAACTTACTACCCGTCATGGCTTTGTCACTTATCTTACTACTCCCGAAGGTAAACACCCGCAAAAAGTGGCTGTTGAAGGAGCATCGTTTACCTACGACGAACAATTAGGTAGGCTTACCATCACCAATGTAACAGACAATGTAAATATATCTACAGATACCCCCTACCAACCCAATCCGTCTGATCCTGTTGACCCAACTGACCCAACTGACCCGACTGACCCAACTGACCCAACCGATGACCACAACGGACTATGGGATGTCAATGTAACAAGTATTGACTATTATGTCTCTGACCAAACACTCATTATGACACATCTGATAAATATGCCCGTAGGAATATATAACCTCAGTGGACAAAGTGTATATATTAATGAAAATGCTTCAGGTGAGTTGTCTATATCGCTCCAAAAAGGTATGTATATGCTCAGAGTTGGTAATATGACAAGCAAGATTGTAGTATATTGATGCTAAAATGTTACTTCCAAGTAAGAAAATATCACTCGTTCTCTTTTCGTTGTTTGCCTATTGCTGTGTTTCTATAGCACAGCAATGGCATACAACTATAGATATCCTTCATCCGCCTCAAAATACCAAATTATTAGGTATAAAAAATCTATTAATAGTTAATAACGCTGTTCAACAACCTGATAATTTTGGACATGCTAATTATCACGACTCCAAATCGCTCGGCTACGAAAGTGTCGATTTGAGCCTGTCCGTCAAATATCTACTCTTTACTTTAGCCAATCAACTTGAGACCTCTCGCGAATTTGATTATGTCGGACTGGTTGACCAAACACAAAACACCAACGGCAGTTTCTATGTAAAGAAATATCTAACCAAGGAGCAAATCCAACAACTCTGCCACGACTATCAGGCAGATGCCGCCCTCGTGCTCAATTCCTTGTCGCAATACGACCGCCAAGGCTATTACGAAGGCGAAGATATGCATTACTATACATATTTAGATGCCTACCTCTCCTCTTCATGGACATTGCAAACACCCTCAGGTTCCCAACAAATAATCAATTTTTCCGATACACTCTACTGGGAAAATGACGATAGAACCATAACAGACGCTTTCCAAGGACTGCCTAATCGTAAACAAGCACTTTTAGACATGTGCAACTATTCTGCCGAACGATTCGCACAACTTTTTTTACCTCAATGGGCAACTGTTGATAGATACCTATATGAAAATAAAGATACACTTATCAGCGAGGGTATAAAACAATTTACTTACATGCATTGGCAAAAATCGTATGATAAATTTTTAGAGGCATATAATAACGCTTCAAAAAATTCTAAGGTTACTTTATCTGCTGCCTATGCTGCCGCCAATCTCGCACTCGTGAGCGAAATCATAGGTAACCTTTCGCAATCCCGACAATGGGCAAGCAATGCTGCCGACAAATTCTCACAAATCAAAGGATCTGATGCTTTGCAACAAAGAGTAAATATGCTCTATTATCGTAGGCAAATAGACCAAAGAATCATTGAACAACAAAAATTCTCTTCCAAATGAAACTGACCGATTATATCTATCGTGCTTTTTCTTATATATCGTTTCGCCTTACTTCTGTCAATACTTTAGGGTATGGTATCCACTCGCCCTATCTTTTCCATATCGTAAGAGACCTCTTTTACGATGAAAATGCCTATTATTGCTTTGCAGATATTGAAAAGCAAAGACAAAAACTGCTCCGTTGCCATAAACCTATCTATGTGCAGGATTTGGGTACAGGCAAATCCGAAAATAGACTGATTTCACATATCGCACGAACAGCCCTCGCCTCACCTAAAGAAGCACAATTGCTTTTTCGCTTGGTTAATTTTATTCATCCTAACACTATTCTTGAATTGGGCACCTCACTCGGCATCACCACTTCGTATCTTGCCGCAGCAGCCCCCACTGCAAATATAATCACTATCGAAGGAAGTGAAAATATAGCATCTCAAGCCCGGCAAACTCTTAAAAACACTCATGCCGGCAATGTCCAATTACTCCAAGGTAATATAGACCAACTACTGCCACAAGCACTAACCGACTTAAAAAAAATCGATTTTGCCTTTATTGATGCCAATCATACCTATCAAGCAACCATCAACTATTTTTCCTCAATATCACCCTTATGCGGAAAACACTCTGTCGTGGTTCTCGATGATATACATTATTCTAAATCTATGCATAAGGCTTGGCAGGAAATCCAATCAATGAAATCTGTCACTTCTACTATCGACCTCTGGCACATGGGAATAGTCTTCTTCAACCCCCAATTTCCTAAAAAACACTATAAAACCCGAATCTAAATCCTATAAAGTTTCTAAGGTTTCTAAGACCTCTAAAATATCTAAATCCTCTAAAACCTCTAAATCTATGCCCATCTACACTAAAACAGGTGACAAAGGTACCACCTCACTCGTCGGCGGCACCAGAGTAAGCAAGGCTTCTCCAAGACTTAACGCCTATGGCACAGCAGACGAACTCAACTCTTTTATCGGACTTCTGCGCGCCAATATCTCACACGAACAAATCAACAATCAATTAGGCATTATCCAAAATCGCCTCTTCCGCCTCGGCGCATATCTCTCTACCGAAGACGAACATATCCAACTCGTACAAAATATCCTTCTTACACCACAAGATGTGTCATCCCTCGAACAATGGATCGATACTTACCAAAACCAACTGCCACCACTCCGTCAATTTATCTTACCATACGGTACTATCCCCGTCTCTCTGTGCCATGTATGCCGAACTATCACACGACGACTCGAACGAGATATGGTGGCACTAAATATCAATTCCGAACAAATGCAAACTTGCCTCCAATATACCAACCGTTTGTCTGATTTTCTGTTCGTTTTAGCACGAAAAATCGCACAAAATGACGGAATTGGCGATTTTTTGTGGGAAAATTAAGCAAAGTGTTTGCCCAATATAAAAATTTGTTATAATTTTGCGCACTAATTTGAATATATTGTATCTAAACTTATACTAATTTAAGAAAATTATGGTTTGGACATTGGAATTGGCATCAAAACTTGAGGATGCACCGTGGCCTGCAACCAAAGAGGAGTTGCTGGATTATGCAATCCGCACAGGGGCACCGATAGAGGTTATTGAGAACCTCAACGAAATTGAAGAAGACGAGGAACAGTTCGAGTCAATCGAAGACCTTTGGCCCGACTACCCGTCTAAGGATGATTTCTTCTTTAATGAAGAAGAGTACTGATGTTTGATTGTTCTATTGCGAGAGTGTACCTTTGTTGATACACAACAATTTACATTCAGACAAAACAATAAAACTAATGAAAAGATATATTGTTCTGCTTTTTTTTGTGGTCGTCGCACTTGCCCTCAAAGCACAGTTCGACCCGATGATAGGACAATATATGCTTATGCCAACGGCGTATAACCCTGCAGCGGCAGGTGATGGAAACCTTATGAAGGTGAGCGGTTTGCATCGAATGCAGTTTACCGGCATTCGCAATGCACCGATGACTACTTATTTTAGTTTCTATTCGCCGTTTCGCATCTTGAAAACTAATCACGGAGCAGGAATCCGATTCATGAACGATAGGTATGGACTCTTTACCAATCGTACTCTACACCTGCAATATGCCTACCGACAAAAACTCGGTAACGGCTTCCTCGCTGCAGGCGTCGATATGGGCTTCCTTAGCGTGGGATTCAAAGGAGATAGCGTCAACTTGAGCCAATTAAGCGGTTCTACCTATCATAAAACCGACGACCAACTCATCCCCACTAAAGAAGAAACAGGTATGGGTTTCGACCTCGGAGTAGGAGTATATTACTCCTCACCCCGCTGGTGGGCAGGTATAAGTTACTCGCACCTGACAAAACCTAAAATCCTTTGGGGTGAATATGCAAGCATACGAGTAAAAGGTACTTTTTATGCCGCCGGAGGATACAACTGGCAACTCAGAAACAAAAAATGGGTAATCAAACCATCCGCCTTCGTCATGACCGACTTCACTTCGTGGAGCATCGCTCTCACAGCACTCGTGCAGTATAAAGATAAATATAGATGGGGACTTACATACCATATAGCCGACGATGTGGCACTGCTTTTTAGCGTTGACATCATCTCAGGACTAACACTCGGATATACCTACGAACTGCCAACATCAAGCCTGCTCAAAGAATCCTATGGCTCTCACGAAGTATATTTGGCATACGGATTCGACATCCTAAAACCTAAACGAAATAATAAATATAAAAGCATCAGATATTTATAAGATAAATCAAAAAATATATATTTTATGAAATTAACTAAATTTCTTCCAATTGTCTTCGTCCTCGCACTTATGGCTTGTAATAAACCTGCAGGTGAATTGGTCGGGACAGGTGCGAACGGTAATTTCAAAGAAGCACATCCCTTTGGTATGGTCTATATTAAGAAAGGGGCTGCTATGCTCGGAAGTAATACACAAAATGCTATCTTCGGTGAACCCGATAACCAACTTATGGTCACCGTCGATGCTTTCTGGATGGATGAAACCGAAATTACAAACGATGAATACAAACAATTCGTCAATTGGGTGCGCGACTCAATAGCATATACCCGCCTCGTTGAAGCTGGATTCACAGAATATGCTATCGAACCCAAAGACGACGAGGTGGACGAAGAGAATTTCCAAATCAATTGGAAAAAGAAAATCCCTTGGAACTCCGCCGAAGAAGATATACAAGAGGCATTGGCATATCTCTACTATCCTGATACCAAAACTATCAATACCAGCCTCTATCACTATCGCTATTCATGGGTCAACTACGACGAGGCCTCTTTGGCACGCAACCGCTTCGATGTATCCCGTGGTCGCTATCCTAAAGGCGCATCTGTAAGAGTTGATACCGCATGGGTCGATGAACTTAATGCTATTCACGACTCCACAATAGTTCATCGCCTTACCGGCAATCCTAACGAACTCGTTACCCACATGATTATCAATATCTATCCTGATACTATGGTTTGGGTGCGCGACTTCGAATATGCTTACAACGAGCCTATGCTCCTCAAATACTTCTCTCACCCGGGATTCGCTCTCTATCCCGTCGTAGGCGTTACATGGGAACAAGCACATGCCTTCTGCCAATGGCGCACCGACTTCTTCCTCAAACATAGCACCGTCGATGCACAAGTCTATCGCCTACCTACAGAAGCAGAATGGGAGTATGCAGCGCGAGGCGGCAGAAAAATGGCTACCTATCCTTGGGGAGGCAACTACGCACGCGATGAGAAAGGCTGCTATCTGGCTAACTTCAAACCCTTCCGCGGTAGTTATATGGACGACACAGGTACCGCTACCAAACAAGTGGCACAATTCCGCCCTAACGACTTCGGACTTTTCGATATGGCTGGCAATGTGGCTGAATGGACATCTTCTGCATACAACAAATCAACCAATGCCTATGTCAACGACCTCAATCCTCAACTGCAATATATGGCACGCAAAAGCGACGCAGATGTGCTCAAACGCAAAGTCGTTAAAGGTGGCAGTTGGAAAGATATATCATACTACCTGCAGTGCGGTACTCGCACCTACGAATATCAGTACGAAAGCCGCTCATACATAGGTTTCCGCTGCGTTCGATCATATATCGGAGACTAAAATCTATACCTTATTATATATAATAAGAACCTCTAAAAATTTAATATAATGGCAACATCAAAAAATCCCCAAGAACTCAAAGGTTGGGACAAAGTAGTGGCATGGTATGCAAGCAAAGCATACGCAGTTAACATTATCTATAGTGCAGGCGCATCTATCGTTATTGTTGGTGCCCTCTTCAAAATTCTTCACTGGCCAGGTGCCAGTTATGTGCTTATGGTAGGTATGTTCACCGAAGCATTCCTCTTTATTCTTGGTATATTCGAAAAACCTCATGCTACATATCATTGGGAGCATGTATTTCCTCAATTGGTAGGAGACGAAACCAAAGAACTCCTTGGCGGAGGCGGCGGTACAACCCTACCTAACCCTAATGCTTCTCAAGATAATGCATCCGTTCCTACACTCTCTGAGGCACAACTCAAAGGACTCAACGACGGTATCGCTAATCTCAGTAAGACAGCAGAGCAACTCGCTCAACTTGGTAAAGTTGCAGAAGGCTCGCAAAAACTATCCGAGAAAATGGAAGCAGCAAGCCTCGCAGCAGAACAGTTCGCAGGCTCGCAATCACAACTCTCTGCAGCATCACAAAAACTCGGCAATCAATTCACACAACTCGACGCCTCTTATGCTCAAGTCAATGCAGGCGTACAACAAGTGGCTGAACTCACTAAAGGATATGCTAAAAACACTGAGGCTCTCAATACACAGCTCAGTTCTATCAACGCCGTTTACGAACTCCAACTCACCAACGCTAAGGCTCAAGCCGATGCTGTGAAAGCACAAGCCGCTGTCCTTCAACAACAAACAGAAAAACTTAATGCCGCTAATGCTACCCTTGATGCTGCAGCACAAAACCTCAAAGCACTGCAAGCAGAGACCCTCAATGCTGTCGAGGCAGGCAAACAATACACTGCAGCACAACAAAAACTCACAGCACAAATCGCCGACCTCAATAAGGTATATGGCAATATGCTCAATGCATTAGCATAATTTCACGAGTTCACAACTATAAAATATAGTGAACTTCTTATTTTTAACTTTCTAACTCTTAAACATATAAGTTATGGGTGGAGCAAAAAACTGTCCGGAAACCCCGAGACAAAAAATGATAGGTATGATGTATCTCGTGCTGACCGCTATGTTAGCACTCAATGTCAGTACCGATATCCTTAACGGCTTCCGACTCGTTGACGATAGCATGCACTTCACACTCGATGCTACTGAAATAAGAAACAAAGAGATGATGCAAGACTTCCAAGCAGCCGCTGAACTCAACGAACAAAAAAACGGAGAGTGGTACCATAAAGCACAACTCCTCCAACAAAAGGCTGATAGCATCTACAACTATATCGAAGACTTCAAAAGTAATATCGCTATCCTCGCCGACGGCAAAGACTTTAAGAAATTCCTCGAAGAAAATCCTGGCGTTGGTGCACGAGTAACCAATATCAGCGCTCGTGACCAACTCGATGTAACCGCACAATACGCCCTCAACGAAGGACATGGCGAAGTGCTTAAAAATATGTTCGTTGATTATCGCGAGTTCCTTATCGACCTCACTAAAAGCGCACGCTTCCCACAAGGTGAGAAATACACTGAATTCCAGCAGATGTTCTCCGTGGCTGGCGGCGTCAATGCCGATGGCGACTCTATCACATGGGAACAAATCATATTCGAAGGCATGCCCGTTGGAGCAAGTATCACCGTGCTATCCAAAATGCAACTCGATATCCGCTCCGCACAATCTGAGATGATCCTCTATCTGCGCGACCAAACCGATGCCGGAGATATCCGTGCCAACAAACTCGAAGCATTCGTCGTTCCTAATTCACGCAATGTCATCCGTGGTGGTAAATATGTTGCCAATATCGTACTCGCTGCCATCGACTCCACTGCTAAACCCGACTATTATATCGACGGACAAAAAATCGGTAGCGACGGCAGATATGAAGTACTCGCAACAGGACTCGGACTCAAAAAATACAAAGGCGAACTCGTCCTCCCATCTGCTGTAGAAGGAGAACCTCCTATCACCATCCCCTTCGAGTCTGACTATTCTGTCATGGAACCCTCGGTCACTATCGCTAATACCGACCTCAATATCATGTACTCTGAATACGATAATAAATTCAGTATCTCCGTACCGGGTATTCCTAACGACAAAGTCAAAGTATCTGTCAGCGGCGCATCCGCACAACAACGAAGCGGAATGTGGATTATCAACCCCTCCGCCAATGCTAAAGAGGTATCTATCAGCGTAAGCGCCGAAGTGGACGGAAAAATGCAATCAATGGGTACCAGCAAATATCGCGTTAAACCCAAACCTAATCCAAGCGTTTATTTCAAAACAGGTAATAGCGAAATCGAAAGCGGTAAAGTATCTCGTAACGCTATCCTTAACCCAGCATCCACTGTCGTTGCAAGTTATGGACCCGACGGACTACTCGAACTTAAATATACCGTTACTTCATTCACTCTTATGGTAAATAATATCGGTACGCAATCTAACGGTAATAAATTCACTAAACAACAAATCGAACAACTCTCCAAACTAAAACAAGGCTCCACTATCAATATCGTTGATGTTAAAGTAAAAGACGAAAAAGGAGTGCCCCTCAAGAAAAATATCGGTGGTATAATGCTGATACTTAACTAATAGATATTTAAAAACTTAATATATGAAGAAGTTATGTTTTATCGCTTGTCTTGTGCTCTCTTTAAGCACCATTCAAGCACAACACCAAATCAACTCATACTTCGATAAAAACGGTGTGGTAGGACTCGAAACTCAAGAACTCGACGACGCAGCCGACACACTCGTAACCGTATTCCATCGACGCGACGATGTGGTATGGTCCAGAACTATCTACCGTATTATCGATATGCGTTATAAACAAAATAACCAACTCTATTTCCCCGTACGCTCCGATGACCCGGAATACCGTAGCCTCTTCAAAGTAATCGTGGACGCCATCATCGACGGACTTGATGTATATGAAAAACCCTCCGACCCGCAGTACATAATGCCCGACCTGAGAGATACATCACTCATCATTCCAAGAGAAAATGTACCGTCCATATTCCTTATCGATGACGACCCTACTGCCGAAAAAGATGAAGACTTCTACCAAGTGTGCTGCTCCAACGCTATGCTTATGCACTACGACTCAGTATCTGGTAATATGTCCTTCAACTTCTTCCCATACGAGAACTTCGCTAAAAACCAACTCAAATACATCATTCAAGAGCAGGTCTTCTTCGATAAACACAATTCCAGACTCTACTCCAAAATCATCGCTATCGCTCCTATGCAGTCCGACCGAATCACCGCTACCGAGGATATCAACGCGGCAGTTCACTCCGCTATCCTCTTCTGGATTCCTTTCGATAAACTGCGTCCATATCTCGCTAAACAATACGTCATACCCGAGAAAAACGATACCAAGAGAGTTACCTTCGACGAATTCTTCGCTAAAAAACTCTATACATCCTATATCCTCGGCGACCAAAATGTTCATAGCCGCATGATTACACGTACCGTCCGGACTGAAAAAGAAATGAAAGTCGAACAACAACGCATCTTCGACGAACTCCTTAATTTCGAACAAGACCTCTGGGAGTACTAATCTATCAGATGAAGAAACATAGATTCATTAATATGTATCTCACCACTACAATCAGTGTCGCACTCGTGCTGACACTGATTGGTATTGAGGTACTTACCATTCTCTCTGCCAGACATATTCTGCAATCTGTCAAGGAAAATGTCAACCTCACTCTCGTCCTCGACGACCAACCTGACTCACTACAACTCTCCCGACTCCATAACCTCTTGCAAATTGCACCCTTCGCTAAATCATACCAATTCATCTCCAAACAACAAGCACTCGAACAACATATCCAAAACCTCGGCGAAGACCCTACTCAATTCATCGGATATAACCCCCTCAGACCATCTTTCGAAGTACAACTCAATGCAGCGTATTCCAATACCGATAGCATTCAAATCATTCAAAACAAACTCTCACAATTCACTATCATTCAAGAAACTCTCTACCCTAAAGATGTAGTATCTATCCTCGACCAAAACCTCGAACGCTTTTCTATCATCGTTCTCGCTGTCGCACTTATCCTACTCTTTATCGCTATCGCTCTCATCTTCAATACTATCCGACTACATATCTATTCCAAACGATTCCTTATCAACACAATGAAACTCGTCGGCGCCAAGTCGTGGACAATTAAGAAACCCTTTATCCTCAAGTCTTTCAAAATCGCTATCTACGCATCACTGCTCTCTCTACTTATTCTCGCCGCCGCGTATTTCTATACTAAAAACTATCTTAATATCATCATTTTTATTCCTACTACTCAAAACATTATTATCCTAATTTCTTTTATCCTCATTTCCGCTGTAATCATAACCACTCTCGCCGCATCCATCGCTACAGGTCGCTATATTCGCATGTCCACCAACGACCTCTACTACATCTAATGATTCTAAATCTTCTAAGTTCTCTAAATTCTCTAATTCCCCTAAAATCTCTATTCACGCCTATGGACTTCAAATTACCCAAACTCAATCTCATACTTCTGGCTATCGCCCTCGTCATCATCATCATCGGATTCGCTCTCATGACCGGGCAACCATCCACCGAAACTGCCTTCAACCCCGACATATTCTCCTTCCGTAGAATCACACTCGGACCTATGATCGCTCTCTTCGGATTCGTATTCATGATTTTTGCTATACTTTTCAAACCTAAAAAGAAATAAACTATGCAGTGGTTTGAAGCACTCTTACTCGGTGTCATACAAGGACTTACCGAATTTCTACCCGTCAGTAGCAGCGGACACCTCGAAATAGGACAGGCTATCCTACACACCACAAGTAGCGATAACCTCACTTTTGCTATCGTCGTTCATGTCGCTACCGTTCTCTCCACTATTTGTGTCTTCTACCAGCAGATTTGGCAACTCCTTAAAGGCACTTTTTCTACCACTCAGTGGAACACCGAAAAAGACTATGTAGCCAAACTACTCGTCTCTATGATTCCTGTCTTTATCGTCGGCATGTTTTTCAAAGACTATGTCGAGTCTTTCTTCGGAAGCGGACTACTTATTGTCGGTATATGCCTGCTCATAACCGCACTTCTCCTTGCTCTCAGCGAATATATCACCAAGAAAAACAACAACCAAGGACACCCCGTTACCTATCGCGACTCTATCATCATCGGTCTCGCACAAGCCGTCGCCGTACTACCCGGACTTAGCCGAAGCGGAGCCACTATCGCTACAGGACTGCTCTGCGGAGTAAAAAAAGAAACTATCGCACAATTCTCTTTCCTCATGGTACTCATACCTATTCTCGGTGAAGCACTCCTCGACGCAATCAAAATCATCAAAGACCCATCACTCTTCACCTCTATCCCACTATCCTCACTCGCCATCGGATTCATCTCCGCTTTCCTCGTCGGACTACTCGCATGCAAATTCATGATTCATATCGTGCAAAAACAAAAACTTACATATTTCGCTATCTACTGCCTCATCGTAGGTATCGTCGCAATCATCTATTCTACTCTCTAATGGATTTTATTCAAGGAGAAATACTACCATTCGACAAACCATACCGTTGGACCTCTTTTGACCTCGTGGCTAAAGTTCGATACCTCATCTGCCGTCACCTCGGTATCAAAAAACTCAAAGTCGGACATACAGGCACCCTCGACCCTCTCGCTACTGGAGTCATGGTCATCTGCACAGGAAAAAAAACTAAACTCATCAAGCAACTACAACAACACCAAAAACAGTATATCGCTACTCTACAACTCGGCGCTACAACACCCTCCTTCGACCTCGAGAAACCTATCGACCAAACCTTCCCCACACAACACATCAACCTCAACCTTATTCAAAATACACTTACACAATTCCAAGGAGATATCCTGCAAGTACCACCTACCTTCTCCGCCGTCAAAATCGACGGAAAAAGAGCATACGACTACGCAAGACAAGGACAAGACATACAAATACAACCCAAAAACATCACTATCAGCCAACTACATATCCTCAACTACAACCAACCACTCCAACAACTCACTCTCTCCATCACTTGCTCCAAAGGTACTTACATCCGAGCACTCGCACGAGATATAGGAATCGCACTCCAATCAGGAGCACATCTTATTCAACTACAAAGAACACAACTCGGAGATATCTCACTCCATGACTGCCTAACTATTGAGCAATTCCAAGAAATGCTACAAAATACTAATCCGTCTAACATCTAATAAATAAATATATGAAACTCTCACAATTTAATTTCGATCTCCCCGAAGAACTTCTCGCACAGTATCCCGCACCCTTCCGCGACGATGCCAAACTACTCGTTCTCAACCGCAAAACAGGAGAGATTCAAATACAAAAAATCCCTGACATGCTCTCCTACTTCTCCGAAGGAGACTATTTCCTCTTCAACGATACCAAAGTTTTCCCCGCAAGACTCTACGGAACCAAAGAACGAACAGGAGCCGCTATAGAAGTGTTCCTACTACGCGAACTCAACCGACAAAACAGATACTGGGATGTACTCGTTGACCCAGCACGAAAAATCCGTATCGGTAACAAAATCTATTTCGACGAAGACACTACTATCATCGCCGAAGTAATCGACAATACCACATCCAGAGGAAGAACTCTACGCTTCCTCACCGACTATCCACCGGAAGAATTCCGTGAAAGACTCTTCGCCATCGGACACACACCACTACCTAAATATATCAAACGAGACCGATTCAACCCAGCAGAAAGAGACGCCGAAGACGAAGAAAGATACCAAACTATCTTCGCCGAAAAAGAAGGAGCAGTCGCCGTGCCGGCATCCGGACTACACTTCTCCAAATCTATGTTCAAACGAATGGAAATCATTGGCATCGAATGGGGATTCGTTACATCACATGTCGGACTCGGAAACTTCAAACCTATCGAAGTCGAAGACCTCACTAAACATAAGATGGATTCCGAAAAAATGGAAATCACACAACCTATCGTCGATAAAATCGAACAACTACACCAAGACGAAAAGCGTATATGTGCCATCGGAACCGATGTTATGAGAGTACTCGAAACCGTCGTAGGAACCGACGGACATATCAAAGCATACAAAGGATGGACCAATAAATTCATCTTCCCACCATACGACTTCTCCGTCGCTAACTCCTTGCTCGCTAACTTCTATATGCCCCAATCACCACAACTCATGATGACTGCCGCTTTCGGTGGATACGACAATGTTATGCACGCCTACCAAGTCGCTATCGACGAAAAACTACAATTCGGTGACTACGGCGACGCTATGCTTATCATCTAAATCCTCTAAATCTTCTAAGTCTTCTAAGTCCTCTAAAATTCTAAGTCCTCTAAGCCCCACTATGCTCGTACGCATCGAAGAATCATGGCGACAAATCCTCCAACCAGAGTTCGATAAACCCTATTTCGAACTCCTTACCGATTATGTCAGGCACGAATACCAAACCACACAAGTATTTCCGCCGGCCAAACTTATCTTCAATGCTTTCAACTCATGCCCCTTCAACCAAGTCAAAGTCGTCATCATCGGACAAGACCCATACCACGACCTCCAACAAGCACACGGACTCGCCTTCTCCGTCAACGACAATATACCCATCCCACCTTCGCTTAATAATATCTTCCAAGAAATCCACCAAGACTTAGGCACACCTATACCCACCTCTGGCAACCTCACTCGATGGGCACAACAAGGAGTACTCCTCCTCAATGCCACTCTCACCGTTAGAGCGCACCAACCCGCATCACACCAAAACAAAGGATGGGAAGTCTTTACCGATGCTGTCATACAAAACCTCGCCGCTAAAAAGAAACATATAGTCTATATGCTCTGGGGCTCTTATGCACAGCGGAAAGCCGCTTTCGTACCTTCTAAAGATAATCTTATCCTCAAAGCACCACACCCATCCCCCCTCTCCGCCTACCGAGGATTCTTCGGCTGCCACCACTTCTCACAAGCCAACCAATACCTCCTCGCACACTCCCTCTCACCTATCAATTGGTAATCCCCCTCCTCCCTCCTTTCTCCCTCGTACCTCCTCTCCGCCCCCTCCGGTCTCTCCGCCCTTCCGGTCTTTCCGGTTATTCTGGTCTCTCCGGTCATTCTGGTCTGTCCGGTATCTCCGTCCATTTCGTCCGAATATTATTCGGACCCAATCCCCCTCTTGCCCTCCTAAAAAAATCTCAACCACCCTTTGTAGTATAAAAAAATCTTACTACTTTTGCAGCCGAAAGTTCACGCTGGAGCATTATGTCTCTTTGGGTGGGCTTAGCAACATGAAATTTTTAGCCATGTTGCTGACATAATGAAAAGGCGTTTATTGAACGCTGTTTGCGACTCGACAGAATCTTCGCAACATTCACAGAATAAAGTCCGAACAGCAGCCAATGAATTCCTCGGGATATGTATTTTCACCCGCTACATGCTCCGCATGTAGAGTTTGGTGATATGCCTTTTGCAACTCACCAACCAGCGGGAATACATATAGCGTGGACTTCGGTTGTTTTTCTACTTTATTCGGGGATTGCGAAGCCCTTGTCGAGCGTGAAGACCAATTGAACTTCACGCTAACTTTTTTGTATATACTAACTAAACTTTCCCTCATAAGAGAAAATAAAAATCTAATTTTTGTTATTTTTTTGTAATTTTTGACCGACTAAAAAAAGAATAACTCAGTTTTTCGCCTATTTCGCTTAATCAGAACACTCAAAATAGTTCGTGGACAAAAAGAATTCGTTTAATTCATCGATTATCTAATGTTCGAAACCTAAATAATAACGACAATGATTTGCAATAACTGCGGCTGGAACAACCCCGACAACCTCAACATCTGCGAAAAATGCAGACAACCCCTCAATCACTCACATCAAACGCAACCGTTTGCTGCAAGACCAACTATGCCCAATATAAGCAGAGAAACTCTCAATTATCAACCACAACCACAACCACAACCCATCAAAAACTCCTACCACTGGACTACCAAAACCATATTATGGCTTATCACTATCGTCGGCTCCTTCTTTACTCTCATACTTGTATATACTTCCTTTGACTTAATTGGTTCTATGGCTCGCACATATTCAGAATGTTACCACTTAGTTGAAGATAATTTTTTGTTTTTATATATCGCTGCTTATGCCATCTCTACTGTCATTTCGGCTATCCTTATTTTACTTAAAAAACCTTCAGGACTACATCTGCAACTCCTATCCTTGCTCGTTGTCTTTATCTTTTTCGTATTTTATAACTTCCTTTATATCTTAGTTGGAGCCTTCGATGATAATCTTCTTTGGCCCAATGTCTTTCAGATTATAGTTATCTATGTCTCAGTACTCATTCTCTATTCCCTCGTACCCGAAAAAACAGCAGGACTGCAGATACTTCAACTCTCTAACACTAAACTCTATAAAAACATACTCTATACACTCGAACTCATCATCCCTATTTGCTGGATATTTATTCTTTATATCGGGTATGGCAATACTGATTATAAAGCGAATAATTTAATATTCTTTTTCCTATCCTTCGTCATGATAATCGGCTCCGTTCTTATCTTCTGCAACCACACTAAACTCGGCAGAAGCATCTATTATGCTGCAGCAGCCATTCAAGCAATATGCTTTTTGTGGCCTGAACTCAAATATATCTTTTAACCTCTAAATATTCATAACACTATGAGATGCAACAACTGCGGTTGGGAAAATCCCGACAACAACTCAAGATGCGAGAAATGCAATTCGCCTCTACAAGGTAATGACAACCCGTACCTCTATTCCTCACCTGCACAACCTAACCTCAATAAAACTGTTAGCGAAGCAGATGCCTTCCCGCAAACTCCTGTCCAAAATAATAATTGTCCTAACTGTGGGTACCCACTCCGACCCAATGTGCAAATATGCCCCAACTGCGGTACCAATAACGCTAATCCTACACACGCATCCCAACAACCACAATCGCAACAACAACCACATATCCACCAACAACCAATCAGCGGAACTGTCAACCCATGGCAACAAGTCTCTAAACAATGCCAATGCACACTCACACCCATTCAACACGACACCGAAAACACACCACCCGCACCACAACAATTCAAAGGAACAACTCACCAACTCTCAAGACAAAACCTCGACCCGGATAACTTTACTATTACATCCAAACTGCAAGCATCACTCACCTTCGAAAACGGACAATGGTTCCTGCAAGACCTAAGCACACAACATACTACATTCATTCAAGTCAAAGCCAAAACACAACTACACTCTGGCGATATCATCCTCATGGGAAACCGACAATTCATCTTCGAAGAAAAATAACTGTCCACCCCTAAATCCTCTAAATCCTCTAAAAATCTATCTCTATGGTCGAACGAGTAGATCTCTCTATAGGACAAACCATCAACAACCAATACACCATCTCCAAATGCCTCGGAGAAGGCGCCTTCGGCAAGGTCTTCAAAGTAACCGACCATGCTAATCGCGTGTTCGCTCTCAAACTGCTCAAACTCTGGGAAGTACACCCCGAAATCCGAGAACAACTCATCGCACGATTCGACATGGAATTCCAAACAGGACAAATACAATCTCCTTACCTCGTACATTCTATCGACCATGGAATCATCTGCTCAAACCCCTTCATCGTCATGGAATTCTGCCCCAATGGAGATCTCACACAACTCAACCGATCCGCCGACTGGATACTTATCGCACAACAAATTCTGCTCGGACTCAAAGCACTACACTCCTGCGGGAAAGTACACCGTGACATCAAACCGGAAAATGTACTCATCAAACAAGACGGAACAGCAGCACTCACCGACTTCGGTATCGCTGGAGACAGAAACAAACGAATGACCGAAAGAAATATTCTCGGCAAACCCATGCAAATATTTGGCACTTATGCCTATATGCCTCCCGAACAAGTACGACCACAACGAGGCGACGCCACCGTACTTCCTACAACCGACATCTTCTCCTTCGGAGTCATGATCTACCAACTACTTACCGGTAACCTACCCTTCGGACCCCTAAACAACGAAAACGACCTCGTAATTTATATCAATAACGCCAAAGAAGGCAAATGGAACAGAGCACCCCTCACGCTCACTGCCATCGCTAACACCTTCCGACCCGTTATCGAAGGATGCCTCTGCCCGGATTTCAAACAACGACTACAATCTGCCGACCAAGTCCTGCAACTACTACCAGCCACCAAACTCCAAACACAAGACTTCTCATATAAACCACCGCAAAATATACAAGGACTTATTCTGCGAATCATGCAAGGAGAACAATATGGCAAAACATACAACCTCACACAACTACAACAACAATACCATATCATCACCATCGGCAGAGACGACCCAATTGTGCATAATGTTATACCTATTCAAGAAAACCAAAGCACATATATCTCACGAAAACACTGCACACTCGAATACGACTCACAAAACCAAACTTGGTTCATCCGTGACGGACAATGGGATAACTATGCACCCAACGGATGGAAAAACTCACTCAACGGAACATTCGTCGGATCCAAACAAGTCTCACAAAACGGATTCTTCCTACAACTCGGAGACATAATCAGCATCGGAGACACCAAACTCCGCCTCGAAGCATACTAACAAACCTAAATAAAATATCTAGTCCATCTAGCAAATCTAGTCCCTCTAGTAAATCTAGTCCCTCTAATAAATCTAACCCCTCTAAAACCCCCTAAATCCTATGGCACAACCAACTCAAACCTACAAACACTCCTTCGCCGGATCTGTCGGCGCAGGCGTCTCAAGCATCTTCAAGGCTAATGGCAAATCTTACTATATCCTTGAACATAAAGTCTCTTCTAAATACCACCGCGCAGGTGAAGCACAAGAAATCATCGTTGACCAAATCGAAATCGGTAGAGACCCTAAATGCGCCGTACAATTCGACGAATCCTTCCAAACAGTCAGCAGAAAACATGCTGCCATCGTCAGAGACGGACAAAATTGGAAACTCATACAACTCTCCACTACCAACAAAACCTTCCTTAACGGAAAACCTATTCAAAACCAATGGTACCTGCAATCAGGCGACGAAATACAACTCTCCGTCAACGGACCTAAACTCGGATTCATCCTCCCTACTGGCAAAAAATCTACTGTCGCAAGCATCGGACTCAGCCGCAGACTCTCACTCTTCAGACAACAAGCACTCAGACCATACAAAACCGCTATGACCATCCTCTCCACTATCATCCTACTACTCATCTGCGGCGGAATCGCACTCGGTATCTGGGGAAAAAGACAAATCGATGACTTGAGCGATATTATCGCACAATATAGGCAGCAAATTATATCTATCTCTCAACAAAACGAAGAACTCGCCAATATCATCGCAAGACAAGACTCTATCAACAAAGTAATCGAAGAACAAAATAAAATTTTGGACAGGAAAATTAAAAATATGCCTAAAACACAACCTACTGCCAATATCGCCGCACTCATTAAACAAGTCAAACCAAGCGTCTATTATATCATTACACATGTCTGCTATGAGACAGAAGACGGAAAAATAAATGAAAAAAAAGAGTTAGCATCAGGGGGAACAGGATTCCTGCTCGACAACGGAACTTTCGTCACTGCAAGACACTGCGTCGAACCATGGTTGTATGGCTTCGACGACAATTGCCTTCAAATCAACGCAACTAACGAAAAATACAAAGATACCTTCGTTTCTATTATTGAAGCCGTTAATATCAACGGAGATATTATTACTTTCGCTGGAACCGACTTCTCTATCGACCGTTCCAAAGACCAAATTAAAACATTTGCCGACGATAAAGGTAATGAATTGAAAATCAGAATTGCTAAGTATGACGGAAAATACGGTGAAAAAAGCATGGGTTCTACCGACTGGGCTACTGTCAAAATCGACATAAATGGTAACACACTTAAAAAAGGTAATATCTCTATCGACAAAAACCTATCCACTTCTCTTACTGCAGGCACAGAAGTACATGTGCTCGGATTTCCTGCATCCATCGGAGTCCTCGACGCTAAAAATTCATCCGCTATCGCTGAACCTATCTATAATAACATGAAAGTCGCAAGAGAAGGACTCAACAACTCTGGACTTATCATGGTCTCACAAGGAGTCGCACACGGCAACTCTGGAGGACCAGTGTTCACACTCGTAAACGGACAACTTAAAGCAATCGCTGTCGTATCAAGACTTATGTACGAAACACAAAACTTAGATGAAGAAGTCGGACTACTCAAACAACAACAGCAACAATACGACGAACTCGTACCTATCAATAACATAACCTATTAACAACTCAACTATTATGAAAACTAAATTATATATACTCTCCATCTTGATTTCTGCCGCACTAACCGTCTATGCACAAAGCATCCCTTTGCCCGCACAATTGCCTTCCGCTAACCAACAACTCATTCAAAAAACTGTCAAAGATGGACTCTTTATACTGCAAACTGCATATATCTTGCAAGACTCCACTGGAAACCAATTCGGAAGACAAGGCAAACAATACTTCAACCAAATCACATCATTCGCATTCGCCATCGATAACCATATTATCACTCACAACAATTCACTCACACCATGGCTACATGACGACCAATTCCAACAATATAAACTACAATACCAACCCTTTCTCAATCAAACTCTAATCAAAAATATCACCGACTCCGCCTTCACCGACATCGATTCAACCTCCATCGCACAAGCAAAACCTATTTTCAACTCTTACACCGCACTCAACTATCCTAACACTCAAGGATTCGACACCGATACTACCAAAGGATACAAAGACGGATGGCTCTGCCTACTCACACAACCAGACACCACTAACTTCGAAATCAGATGCATCAATTACCCTATCAATATTGACTCTCTTCCCTCAATCTCCGCTAACATACAATCTATCATGCCCAAAACATTAGGCGGTGTCTATCTCAACCCGGTAATCTCTAAACCCGGCAACATCAACTTCAAACTCTGTGGAATCATACAACCAGCACCACAAGGCAACTCCTTTAATATCGACCTGCCATTCTTTTCCTCCACTAAACCTAACAACAACATATCCACTATCAAACCTAATGACCCTAAAATCATTCCCATCCAAAAAAATAAACAACAACCCCGTAAACCTTAAGGGTACTTCTAAAAATTGATTTATTTTGATTTCGGGGTTTTTCTTAGGCAGATTGATGGCTTGAACGAGGGAACTATGCGGGCATAGTGACTAAGTGAAAGTCAGCAAGATGCCAAGAAAAAGCCGAAAGCAATTAAAAGTTTATTCCTATTAAATTAACTCGGGCAAACTGAAAACGTTGAATTTTTAGAAGTGCCCTTAAAATATAATATATATATGGCTATCCAAATCAAATTCGCCGCTCGCTGCGAAGCCGCAGGACGCGACCATAACGAAGATAATTTCCTTCTCGACGATAACCTCAGTAACCCGCTTTGGGGATTCGAATCCGACAAAATCATTCCACTCGACCAACTCGGAGCACTACTCGTCTGCTGCGACGGTATGGGCGGTATGAATGCCGGAGAAGTAGCAAGCGATATCGCCGTCAAAACTATCAAAACTTTCTTCGATAAAGAGAAACTCGATAACATAATCGAGCAACTCAATAACGACGACTTCATCCTCAAATACATCACCAAAGCCATACAAGAAGCCGACAAACAAATCAAATTACAAGCACAACAAGACCCCGAAAAACAAGGCATGGGTACCACCATCGTACTCGCATGGATACTCAACCAAAAAGCATACCTCGGATGGTGCGGTGATAGTCGTATCTATTGCTTCAACCATAACAACGGACTACAACGACTCTCACACGACCACTCCTATGTTCAAGAACTCGTTGACGCAGGCAAACTCACAGAAGAACTCGCTTTCGACCACCCTAACAACAACATCATCACACGATCGCTCGGCGATACCAGATCCACCGCACAACCCGACACCGCTTCCTTCCCGCTACACAACAACGACATCATCATGCTTTGCTCCGACGGACTCTGCGGCACCCTCAGAGACAACCAAATACAACAAATCATGTACGACAACAACCAATCGCTCATTCAACTCCGAGACGCTCTCTGGACCGCTGACCAACAAGCAGGATGGCACGACAATGTTACCACACTCTTCGCTCAAATCACCGACGGAGCACTCGCACCCATTACCAACAACAACCAACTATCCAACAACAACCAACTATCCAACCAGCAAGCCAACAACAACCAACCATCCAACCAGCCAGCCAACAACAACCAACCATCCAACAAAATATCTAACTCTGTACTCCTGCGCAAACAAAACAAACTACTATACATTATCATCATCCTACTCCTTTTCATCATCATCGCTGCCGCACTATTCTATTTCCTTAAACTCAACCCCATACACCCCTTCCCACATAATCTAACACCCACCCCCGACTCCATCACAACCACCATCCCCGATTCAATCGCACCCACCGCCCCCGACTCCACCACACCCACCGTCCCCGACTCCGCCACACCCACTACCCCCGACTCCACCACACCCACTGCCTCCGACTCCATCGCACCTACCACAACTCCAACCACCAAACGACCAACAACCCCCGCCAAACGACCAACAACCCCCGCCAAACAACCAACCAAACCTACCACACAAAAACAACCCTCCACCCCCACCAACCCCACACCCACCAACCCCACCGAACAACCATCCAATCCCACCACGCAACCCTCATCTCTCACACCCATCAATCCAA
>JAFVDX010000015.1 GCA_017478225.1 Paludibacteraceae bacterium
ATGGGTGCCATTTATTTGTGCTCATTTTGCCCAAGAAGGGAAAAAAATAAGCGAACAACAAGCCGCGCAGATTTGTGAGATGGTACATAATTATTCTTCTTACGTGCAACAATTGGCTTGGAATGTGATGCTCAATACCGACGAAGAAGTGACAGATGAGATTCTTCAGATGGCGATGCGAGATTTGATAGCCCACAACACAGCACTTTTCATGCAGCAAATAGACGGTCTGACTACTTATCAGATGAATTTTCTGCGTGCGGTAGCACGTGGTGTGCATAAGGATTTTACCTCGCAGGAGATATTAGAGAACTACAATCTTGGCACGAAATCCAATATCACACGGCTAATAACCGTCTTGACCAACAAAGAGTTGATTGAAAAACGTATAGACGGGATTTATATTGCAGACCCTGTATTGGAAAAGTGGTTATTGTGAACCTCTAGAAACAAGCGCCCCAAAAGGAAGTACGATTATTAAGATTTCAGTTGTTCCTCACATGACCAAATAATGACTGTCAATCAGCATATCTCAAGCAACTCTCGAGCATCTTCGAAGCAACTCTTGCAAAATGTACTATTGTTAAGATTTGACGCTTTGCTTGCCTTTAGGTCTGTTAGTTGCTATCGTTCCGTATGTCTCTCGTATGTCTCTCGCAAGCGGCAGCTAAGCCCCAAAGAGGACGATTGTTAAGAATTATCGGGCAGCCAAATGGTTGCCCGATAATCGTATAGGGTTGCTATACCCTTGGTATACCCTTACTTAACCTCTTGACCTTGCAGCGTGTAGGTCTTATCACCGCGAAGGATGTAGATTTGACCATTACGAAGGACTTTGAAAGGCTTTGTTGAACTATCTAAACTGTCTATCCCTGTTGTACCTGCATTTTCTTGAATGTGTAGAAAATTACACCAAACAGGAGCGGCGGCATATTTAGATATGCTTCCTTGGGGTACGTATAAAATGCAATTATTATAATCTACAGACTCAAACATATTATCAGAAACGACAATTGGATCAGGATTGTAATTGTGCACTTCAACAAGGTTTGGCATTCTGCTACATAATCCAGATGGCAAATATTCCACATTTTCGGCAAATGATATTTTTTGCACATAAGCATGTGTATATTGCTCTGGGATAGTTTCATTTGGCAGAGCGTCTAAACAGAATGGGTTCTCTGTATATTGCTCATTGCCAAAAGGCAGTAGCATTTGAAAATCGTTACAATGCGTTGCATTCCAAACTAACTCAGTAAGTGTACTCTGCCAGAATGCATATGAGCCGACATATTCAACTGTGCTAGGAACTGTTAATTTGGTTATCCACTTCTCGGTTGTATAGAAGGCACCTGCCGCTATCAATCGCGTTCCCTCTTTTATGGAATAATCACTATTAACATGCAATTCCGTCGGCAAAGTATAAATACCTAATTCTTCTAAGACGGATACATCATCCGGTAATGTCCTTGAGCCAGTAATTAAACAATTGTCAATATACAATGCTCCGTTTTCCCATTTAGTATCATCGAAATAAATATTCGTTCCATAAAATGTGGTAACACCTAAATACTTCAAACTATTAGGCATATTTATTGTAGAAAGATTTTTGCATTTGATAAAGGCATCGCCATCAATATATTCTATTGAGTTTCCCAATGTGATATTAACTAAGCTCATGCACTCAGAAAATGCCTGGCTTCCTATTGACGTTACGTTATTAGGAATAGCGATTGATTGTAATCCGCTTCTTTGAAAGGCATAAAACGAAATCGTTTGTAGAGACTCGGGCAATGTAATAGAAGTTAAATTAATACAATCAGAAAAAGTTGAAGATTTGATGGAGGTAACACCTTCTGATATTATTGCTCCATGAATATGCCCTTTATAACTCTCCAACTCAGACATGACATCTGAATCTTCGGTCATATCACCCGTCCCTGTAAATCTGATCGTATCATTAGAGAAACTATAATACACGTTTTCTCCACATTGGCCAGAAATAGGCTTTTTGGTAATAACCGAAAATGCTCCATTTTTTAATTCTGCACTTCCGTAGTAGTTCATTAGTTGAGCGTCTTGTATCTCAACATAGTCACCAACAGAGAGTGTAAACTTATCATAACTTTGCGAAGCCGTCAAACGAAAGCATTGTAATCGAGTCGTAGATCCTGTCTCCACATCATCCACATAGAAAGTGGCATTCTGGTAGTCTGGATAACCATCTTTCCATTTTGTCACATAGCCTCTTACAGTATATGTACCTGAGGCTGTTTTCCCGGAACTTAGGCCCAAATTAGCATACTCGGTCATTAGTTCTGCTACCGTCATGTAGTTTTGCTGCGCAAATATAGCGTTTGTCAGACTCAACGCGAGCGCAAAAAGATAGAACTTTTTCATTGCTTGGTGATTATATGATTGTTACTTCATTCCTTTTTACTGTCACAGCATCTTCTCCATAATGGTTGTAATCTCCATTACAGATTGTAATATACTCTCCTTTTGTTTCTAATACCATGTATCTTTTTCCTTGATACATTACAATATCAGCTTTCTTCATAATGTTGAATATTATTTCCCTCTTACGCCTTTGGGAATTGGCATGCAAAAAAGTGCGAACTTTCGCTTTTTAATATATTGGTATTATCGGGCTTGGACTCCCATTCTCTCCAATACAGGCAAAAAGTTCACACTTGCGCGTGAACATTCGCTGTATTTTGGAAGAGAATTATTCAAAGTGTCCAAGTTTGATAATATCCTCAATAAAGCAAATGCTTATTTCTATATGTCTTGCATCGCCTTTACGATGCGGGGTGATTAATCTTTTTCTTCTGTTTGTAGGGTTTTAAAGTTGGTGGTTGTTTTATTTAGTTCCTAATTAAACGTCCAGGGAAAGGGGATGCTGAACTTGTTCCAAAATGGAACTATTTGTTTTTCTTACATCTTGCTAAGTAATTCATCGGTCGGCTGCTCTAATTTAACAAAGCCAAACCACTTTTTGCCGAGGTCTTTGATTGATGCTCCGACAAGATACACAGTATCATCAATACATAAGAACCGATCGTGTGCGCGGTCGAATTGCTCTACCTCAATAGGCGTATATTGCGCGTTGTGTTTCTCAAAATCAAGCGACAACTGGCGCGATATATTTTTGGTATATACTTTAGCTGTTACATTCTTGCCGCGTTTGTCTAACATCGCCAATGCCGTTTCGTCTATATAATTATCAATCAAAACAATGCGCTTCTTTGCTTCGCGGATACGCTCAATCACAAACTTGTATGCATCAAAAATTTGACCATCATAGAAAACGGCTTGCTTAGGTGTTGCACTACCATTATCCAAACGGCGAAAGACTTCTTCGAACTTCTTGTCGTTTTCCGCAAGATGTACGTTGAGTGCCAACTGATTGCGCTCAATAATTTCAAGACGTTGGAAAGCTTGTGCATTGGATGCAATAAAGTGGCGCATTGTAGTGAAAGCATCCATGATTTGAATACTGACACTGATAGCAGTCTCACTATGCAGAACTGTAGAGAGCATGGCTACTCCTTGCTCAGTAAAAACAAATGGATTCACGCTAGAATGCTTAAGCGTCCGTAACCGGTCGCAATTTGCGACCAGTTCTTCCGTCTCATTATTTGTTAATTGGAAACGAAAATGCTCGGGAAAACGCTCAATATTACGTTTTACCTGCTCATTTAAACGTTTAGTAGTCACGCCATAGAGTGTAGCCAAATCGCGGTCGAGCATTGTTTGCCTCCCGCGTATATCAATTATCAGGTTTTCGATATGATTACTTGTTGACAACTGCTCCTTTGCTACTTTTACTATTTCGTTCTTCTTAGCCATTTCTTTAGATTATAACTGGTCGCAAATTGCGACCGGTTTATTCGATGCACCCAAATCGGGTGCAAAGATACTACATTTTTGCGAGATATGCAAGAAGAATCGCAGAAAAAGGCTGAATAGTGCGATTTTTTAGCCGAAAGTTAGAAGAAAAAAGGGACAAATCTTTCATAAAAAGACAAATAAAGAAAGAAGTCATTTTAACACAATTAGTGCAAGAATCTAAGCAAAAAAAGCGCAAAAATATTAAAAATTGCTCAATAACACATACATATTGCTCTTTGATAGAAGCACAAAAAGCAGTAATTTTGCACCGTGAATCATAAAACACGTAATTGATATGAAAAAGTTCGGTTTATTTTTGTTGAAGAACAACATCCATCTGATGACATTGATTTTCGTTGGATGGGCAGTATGGGCGGCGTGCAACTGGCAGGAGCTGGCGCTGGTGCAGAAACTCGTCATGGGCATGTACGCATGGATGATTGTGCATGAGTACGAAGAAGGTTACAAAGGGCGGTTCCTTGACCTCATGGCAGGACGTTTGTTAGGTATTGACCATCGTGCTCTGACACCCGGCGTGAC
>JAFVDX010000016.1 GCA_017478225.1 Paludibacteraceae bacterium
TAATGTCCTATGAAAGCAACAAAATTTTTATTCTCATTGTGCATACTATGTTGCGCATTGATGTCTTGCAACGGGAAGGGTAATAACCCAGAAGAACCGACACAAGAGGAACTCAAGCAATTGAAGGCAGAAGCTCTTGAATTAGCAACCAACCTCACCGACAATTACAATGTTGGCGATAGCATCTTCTTTAAGACGGAAACTGGTGAAACCGAAGGATTCATAGTTGAACTAAATTATTTCGAAGAATTATCAGAAATCATTGAAGCAGAAGGTGGAGATAAAGAAACAGGGGACGACGATGACGATGATGAAGAAGGCGATGAGAATTATAGTGTCAATGTGGTAGGATATAAAATGAGTACCGTTCTACAAAGTAAGAATACGAGTATTCAGGTTCAACTATCTTATATGTTGGAAGATAAGGAAACCTATGTCGAAGGAATACTGGTCATAAATAAGAGACCTGATTTAGATCGTAGTTACACGACAAAAGAAGATGAAATAATAAAAATTATGATTGCAGACAAATCGTGTACCTTGCAAAAGAATGTAGGCATTGTTAAGGTCTATGGAAACCAACATTTTTGGGAGTTAATCCAATAGCGCAACATTTTTAGATTTCAAACTTGTATTAACAAAGAGTGATTGCACCTATCAACAGTGCAATCACTCTTTCTTTATACTATCTCGTCCCCCGCCATATTGCTTTGCACTGAAAGGCAATCGCCTATTAATATTTGCCTTTCTTACATTGTTCCGAATTAAATTCGGGCTATTAGCAATGTCTATTAGCCCGAATACTATTCGGGTCTAATTTCTTCTTCTTTTTCCCCGAATGTCATTCGGGAGTATAGTAAAAAAACAAAAAGCAAATCAATATGGCAACATACAAAGCAATGACATATACTCAATTAGCCCTATGTGCAGGTGTTAGCCGCCGCACCTTGTATAATTGGCTTAAAGGACATCAGAAGCAGTTGCAAAAGTTTGGCGTAACACCCAATGCCAAAGTCCTGCCACCTGCTGCTGTCCGCTATATCTGTGAAACTTTTTGCATTGATATAGCGTGATGAACAACCTAACACCAACACTCCCTCGTGCACCACCATATCAGATTAAAATATGGTTTTTGCTTTGTTCTGCTTCTGCCTTATTGTGAAGCAGTGGGAATTATTGTGTATTATTGGGAACGAGTGGGAAGAAGTGAGAAACCGCCCCTGCCCGATGTACTACCTTTGCACCGTCTTTCGTGAGAACCGCACCACATCACGATTGACGGTGCATTGTAATTAACAACATTATTAACCTATTAACAAAAATCCCGAAAGGGATTGCTTCTATCCGCATGGTTCTCGTGGCACAAACCAGCGCAGCGTTTGTGACACGAAGGCGCAGAAACCCCGAAGGGTAAAACGCCTGAGCGAAGCGGTGGCGGTCAGTCCCTGAGGGTGTTTCAAGCATGAGTAAGTACATTCCTAACGAAATGGTCAAAGAGTACCACGGCAAACTCTGTATGCACAGCGATATTTATTTCGCCAAGCGCAACGGCACGCTCTACACGGGCAAGATTTGTAACCCCTACAAAGGCGAACCGACTGCCGCACAAACGGCACAGCGCACCAAGTTCACAACCGCCCGCGCCAATGCCAAGACCGCACTTGCCGATGCCTCACAACGCGCCGCCTACCTCACCGCCTTCAAGTCCCAACGCAAGTACCGCGACTTCAACGGCTACGTCTTCGCAATGGAGTACGCAAAATTGTAACATTGGGTACGCGACCGTCTCGGTTGCGGTCAGCCGCAAGGCTGAAAAGAACATATCAGCCACATTTGGCTGATTAAAGAAATAGTTAACCAAGGTATCTGTTGCGTGCAAATGTTCCTGTATTTGCTTCTTTTTGAATTTTTAGGGAGCAGATACAAGGCACGGTTGAGGGAGTTATGCGGGCATAATGACCGAAACCGAGCAACCAAAGGAGCGTTGCCGCAATAGATCCCCTAAAAAACAAAAAAGTAAAATTATGGCTAAAGTAGTTTATCTCGACCCCATCGACCACATCAGCGGCAAAATCTCCCGCAAGCACCGCACCACTTATTGTTACCGTCAAGGCACAGACCGCCGTTATACCACGGTTTACACCACACCCACAGGCGACCCGACAGCAGCACAACTTGCGAACATATCCAAGTTCTGCCAAGCCGCCCAACAGACCAATACCATTATGATGGATATTGACCAACTGGAACCATACCGCACCGCATGGCGCAATCAGATTCATAGTGGCAATCTCCGTTATCGCACCCTCCGCGGCTACATCTTTGCCCAAATCTACAGAACATTATGAGAAAGCATGCGCAATTAGTTTTGGCAATCAGTATGGCTTCGTTTGGAGCCATACTGATACTAACCGCCTTTTTCGTCCCGCCATTGGGCATGATTGATGCCTCCGTCCTCACCGCCTTCGGCGAAATACTCACCTTCGCAGGTGCAGTCCTCGGTATAGATTACAAATACCGCTGCAAAGAATAGCGCTTTTGTCAAGCACATTCATGTGCGCCTTTCTTTGTTCATTGCGTCGGGATTGAATCCCGACATCGGCTCTGCCGACATCCATTGTTATGATTGTCGAAATGCTATTTCAACATCGGTCGCCAGACCGAAAGCATTGTCCATTAGGTCGGATATTATCCGACATTGCTCGTCGGAGCAAAATTCTCGTTATTAGTTAGGCGATTTTATCGCTGCCCATTTAGTTTAATCCGTTAATTTCATTGTCATTATGCTTTTATCCCTTATCCGTGATACCTTCACGCCCGCCGAAACTCTCGGCAAACTCATGATAGACGGCAAGCCCTTTTGTGACACCTTAGAGCCGCCCGTAGTCCCCAACGCCCAACACCCGAAAGGAACCATCCCCGAAGGCTGGTACAAAGTCCAAGTCACCCGCTCCCCGAAATTCGGCAGACTGCTTCCGCTGTTGTATTACGTCCCCGGCTTCGAGGGAATCCGCATCCACGCAGGCAACAACCGCGACCACACTTCCGGCTGCATCCTTGTAGGCGAAAGAGCAGAACGCTACGAACCCACAGCAAACTCCCCCTCTAAGTTAGAGGCATCCAAAGTCCGGTGGACTTCGATGGTTGCGGAATGTGGCGTGGATAAAAGGGGGCGTGTGTTTGATAATTCCGCCACCATCGGCATCCCCTGCCTCTATTCTTCACGCCGCACCGAAGAAGCCTTGACCCAAGAACTGAATAAAGCCCAAAACAACCATGAAGAGATTAATATTGAGGTTACTGATACCGAGCGTTATTCGTCAGAACATGCTTGCAACACGGAATTTGCTCTCGCAAATTAAGTTGCCGCAGTTCTTCCTCTCCTCGAAAAACCTTGTTTTTCTCGGGTTGGTGTTATCCTTGACCGCTTGTAAGTCAGTCCAAACCGCCACAACAAGCACCACCAACCACGCCACCGCCCAATTACAGCGCGACAGCATCTACCTCCACGACAGTATTTTTGTCCGCATTCGTGCCGATACCGTCTATTTAGAGAAATGGCATACCGCCTAAAAAGACAGAATTGTGCAAAATACCGACACCATCCAAGTAGAAACCATCAAAACCGACACCATCCAAGTCCGTTATATTCCCAAGTTCTACAAGTATTGCACCGCCCTCACAGCCCTGTTGCTGATACTCTTGCTTATAAAGTTTTCGCTTTGGCTTTATAATAAAATCCACTAAAAGCAAGCGTTCTTTGACATGTTGAAAAAAGTCCGTATGATCAGGGTGCTGAACGCGAGCGTTCTGTACATATTGGTTGCCCGCCATGAGGCGGTCAGTTGCTGCGCAACAATAAGGCTTTTATTCTTTTGTTCACGCTCTTACGAGCAATTTATTTTTTTTCTTTCCCCCCTTATAAGGTGTTCGCTTCGCTCACGACTTGTTTTATATAAAAGCCCGTTTCGGTAGTTCTTTTGCTCCGAGAATGGCAACAAAAATATTCGGCAGCAAACAAGTTTGCCGCCTGTTTTTTTAAGCTGTGTGGCGAGGATTATTCTGCCATAAGTTGTATAACCTTTGCGCGATATGCCCCAGTGCCGTGACCGATGGAAGCGCCTCACAACTTTGTAGAGCGTAGTCCTGTGCGTGGACACCATACGGTGGTGTCGATGTCCCTCGGACCTCTCCTATGCGGCAACAATTTGCGTAAAACCTTGTTACCGGCACCCTCGCCCGCATGAACACCGTTTCAGCCTGTTTTATGGCTGCCTCTATCCTCCCTCAACGCTCCCATAACTTTCTTCAATTACAGTCGGCAATCCATAGTAATATGGAATAAAAATGCGATTATGTTTGTGTGGGTCAGAAAAAAGCTGTAATTTTGTGGCAGATATTGAAAGCAGTATCTGCATTTTTTTTGAAGTATTGAAATAAGGTGTTATCTCCATTTTTGTGGGTTGCCGACTGCGGTTTTGATGTGGATATGGGTCCGCTGTTCCAGACCCCGGAAGAGGCAGCCAAACAGGCAGTGGAGAACGACGTTCACGTCCTTGGCGTTTCATCACTTGCAGCAGGTCATAAGACCCTGATTCCGCAGGTGATAGCCGAACTCAAGAAGTTAGGCAGAGAGGATATCCTCGTTACCGCCGGCGGTGTCATCCCCGCACAGGACTATGACTTCCTCTACAAAGCAGGTGTTGCCGCCATCTTCGGTCCCGGCACACCCGTCGCCTACTCGGCAAAGGTAGTGATGCAACTGCTCATGCAGGAGTAAGATAAAAAAACGGCTATCTGCCGAGATAATATAAGAAAGAAGGCAATCCGATGAGTGTTGCCTTCTTTCGTTATTCATTTTGTCGGGGATATTTGACCGCTCATAAATGAGCATTGCTGAAACGCTATTTACCTTCAGCACCAATGGGCGAACTTACTTCTAATCCTTGCAGATTATATGTACGACCGTTGGGGATGATGATGAGTATTTGCCCGTTGCGGATGACTTTTACCGGTTTATTACTATTAGTATCTTCTTGATATATAAATTCACTTATTGTTGGAATATGTTGTTCTCCATATTCTAAAAATAATAAATCCTGCGCTTGGGTTCCTTTATAAAAAGAAAAGTAATTATACTTTGTATCTTTATTAAGAGACAGATAACGTTTTGTCCCAGAATCAGTAAAGTAATATTGTGTTATTCCTTCAATAGAACTATATTCTTCTGTTAGCAACTTACCGCTTTCACTCATAAAAGCAGTATTCCCACTTGTCCATGAAATATAAGAATCTCCATTTTTTAGATAAATGTTTCCACTTATAGTTTCCTCAATCTGCCATAAATATTTATCGGCAAGGTTTGAAGTCGTGATATTGTGTTTGTCATTTGTACCTGCATCAACGGCTTCAAGATGTGGAGTGTATTCAGAGCCGGCATTAACACTTGTTAAGTAAAACCAATTACTTGTCGTGCTGCGTTGAGCAAGAATCACATATTGTTTAATTTCATCGCGGTTGGATACGACAAATGTAGTAGGATTCTCATGTCCTTCCGTGTAACCTGCCAACTGCCAATCATCTTGTCGGCTATTTCTAAACAATACTGCTAATGAATAAGTTCCTGCGGGCACTTTTATTTGTCCGTTCACACGAATAAACTTGTAATTTTGCGGTTGAATATTATCATCTTCAAAATCCAAAGTACCGAGTAGTTGACTAATGTCTTCGTCGTCTTTATTGACTAACTGAATGGCAACTGAGCCATTAAAAGGTATCGTATTATTATTGTTTATCTTTGTGACAATTCCTATTGAGTCGCCAGTATACCAATTGCTTGGGAACTGAATGTTCCATGTGTATGTAAAATGAGAATCCACTTCAATGGGTGAGTAGTTTGATTCTGCATAATAATGTGTTCTTGTGCTTTTTAGATTATTGGTAGAATCATACTTTTTCAATGTCATTAAGTTGTTAGAAGAATCGTATGTGTAATATTTAACGCCATTGACATTCCAATCACTTGTTGATTCATTCCATTCATAATCTGTTTCTGTTAATAGATTATTGTTTGAATCGTATGTATATTCATAATGATAGTAAGGATTCTCTGATATAATTTCGCCTGTTTGAGATAGTAAATTGCCATTTGCATCTCTTATATAAGTATCAGTCATAAATGTAGTCCATAGATACAAACCAGATGTTTCTTCTTGAGTTTCCTCCTTTATTAAGTAACCATTGGAATCATAGGTATATCTATATTTGCGATAACCCATGTATTTTGATTGGGTCGTATTCCAGACCCATTCAGTTTCGGTGTATATCTTTCCGTTTGTACCATTATACACATAATTATATTTCATCATAGCTTCCCATGCCTTGCTTGTGGTGTTCCATTGAAAGATTTCTCTGATCGTAATACGATTCTGTTCATCAAAAGCTTGTAGGATTTTTGATTTATTAACCCAAGCAGAGCTGTTATAATTTGATGTAATAGCGGAGGTTATATTTTCATTTTCATCATATTGATATTCTATTTTTTTCTGTATTTACCCACTTGCTATTATTCCATGTTGAGGATATAATAATTGTTGGTTGAGTGCCTGAACTATAAGTGTACTCCTTTTTAGAAGAAAATATCAACGAATTTGTAGAATTATCCCAATCAAAATATATAGTAGAAGTATTATGCCCATTTGAATCATAATTGTCATTTACTTGTCTATTTAGGGTCCAATCACCAGTTGCTGTGTCCCATGTGTAGTTTCGAAATATTGTACTACCACCAGGATAATATGTGTATTCTTCTTTGCTTGAACCAATCCACCGCTTTGTATATGAATTATAACCTTTATAATACGATTGTACAATAATACGACCATCGCTACTATACTGATAAACATATTTATAACTTTCGGAAGCATCTACTTCGTCCATTACAACAAAACTATCTAAACGCAAGCCACCATACGCATTGTATGGTTCACCCATTTGTTTGATAGGAATTAATTCCAAAGAGAATAAATTAAGTGCGAGAGCACAAACAAAAGAAAGAGATATAACCTTTTTCATATGTAATATTTTAAGTTTTTTATGTAATAATTACTCCTATAACAATACCACCTCGTTGAATATTTAAGGATGAAACCTTGGAGATGAATGACATATTGTTTAATTGAGAACAATTCGAAAACTAAAATTTCAATGCTATTCCAACTTCAGTCGGAGAGGCAAATAAATTAAATTGCATAGCTGTTTGGTCGTGTTTTGAATTATATATGTCAATAGCTTTATTATATCTGCTATTCGCACCGAGAGTTAGTCCTAAACCAACACCGAGTGGTACTAATGCTGCACAGTCCATTGCGAGGCATGGAATATAATCTCCTGTTACCAATGTTATTAGGCCTCCTATTGCTAAGCCTCCTCCAATTCCTACACAAACTGCTCCACCTATTAACATTCCATCTCCCTTCTTCCATTGAGAATAGGCTGCTGCATTTTCTCTCTTAAGGATGCGTGCTACTTCTTTAGATGAAATATAAGTGTTATTATACATATATTCCTTATTATCTCTGTATATACGCCCAGATGAGGAACTATTGTGTATTGTTTTATTATCTGCTTTAGGTGTAGGTGTCGTAGCATGGCTATTTATATTCTGACTTGAATAGGTCTTAATTTGACCATTAGCAAACGTAATAGTACTTATTTGTGATGCAGGAATTGTAACTGAAATATTGTCTTTAATATATGTAACACTACTACTATTCATATCTTTTATTTGGGCATCTATAGTTTCACCCGTTAATAGTAGAATCATTGCATTACTATCTACCTGCTTTGATGTAATAGTGTTCTCATCAGACATAGATATCTTCTCTACATTATTCTCAACAGATGTTGCATTATTATACAATGTCACTTTCCCGTTAGCGTAGATAATCGAGCTAATTTCTTTTGTTTCAAGGACAAAAGTCGGTCCGTCGAGATTATCTGCTTCCTTGTAGCGTATTTCAGTTTTGGAAACTTCAAGAATTTTGGCATCAATTCTTTGTGCATTTGTTGTGACAATAATGTCTTGTGCCACAATGTTCATAACTGTTAATAGCGCAGTTATTAGAGTAAACAAGTTTTTCATACTATTTTATGTTTAACCATTTGAGTTTCTGTGTCCCATATATGAAATGGACATCTATATCAGATTGATATTCATGCCCTAATACATCCGGCATTTCTCCTGCCAATGAATATGAACTATATTTCTGCCATCGTTCCCCATTTATTTTATGCCATAAATTAAGGATGTATATATTGTGCTTGGGGAAGTTAGTGTTAATCTTATTGAGCATATACTTTTCCCCATAAATATCTGTCAATTGGGCTGTAATGATATTCTCTACATAATTAATATCAGAAGATATAGGCTCAACATTAGAAAGACAACCAATCCAGATGCCATTTATTTGTGTGAGTTCTTCAATATGATGTCCTTTGTTAGTTAAACGGTTATATACCCCCTTTTTTGCCTGTCCACAATAGTAACTCTCGTACAATTTAGCATGTTTTTTCATTCCGTGAAACATATATAACTGACATTTTATATCCTCATGTTCTTGTTCAAACTCACGGATACTCTCTGTCGTAGAGAATGGTCCATACCATCGAATAGTATATGTTTTATCTAATCTCATAATTTACAAAAAAATGTGGAAGCCTTGTCTAAAGTCAGGCTACCACACCTATGAAACAACAAGTCTTCCACACCGCAAACGGTGTTTCACAACTTATTCTGTTTCATTTTGTCATTTGTGGTAGTTGACTTTAAGAATAAATAGCGAAAGCTAAAAAATATATGTCATGCATCGCCTTTACGATGCCGGTGTGTCATAGGCAGAAAAAACTATATTTACACTTATGGATACTAATAATAAGTATAAAGTGGGCAATTTGTTATAATAATTTAAGTTTATATATTTTAATTGTCTTTAACTTGCATGTCAATGATTTTTTTGAGTTCTTCTCTTATGTCATTCGATGAAAGTAATTGTTGCATTAAGACATTATCAACAAATATAATCTTACTATCTCCTTTTGATTCTCTTACAGCCTCAATATATGTATTACGAGAAATATAAGAAGTCGTAAATAGAAAACCTAAACACGCTAATCCATTTGTTGCATCAACTTTGTTCTTGAATACAATAAAATCATTTTTGCTAACAGGGGTCTGTGGTTTATTCTTACATTCAACCAAGATGTATTTCCCAAATTTTGAAAGGAAGGCATCGTCAATCTCATTACGCACAATTAAATCAACTTCATTCAATGACTTGTCTTTGACTCTTTTGTTAATAGTGTTGTAACCAATACTACGAAACAATATAGTTACAAAATTTTCAAACATTAGTCCCTTTTTATATGTGTCAACTTCATTTTTTGCTGTTGCATAAGCTGTTGTGAGGGCGGTATTTACTTCATTGTCATTAGGCAGTCCATCGTAATATTGTGCTATGATAGGTTTGAGCTCTAACATCCATTGATCATATTCTTTCTTATCAGAAAAAGCTAATATTCTTCCAGAACCCATTAAAGGATTTAACATGATGGAATATTCCGATAAGAAACGGGAAACGAAAATGATTTTTGCAAAAGGATTAATCTCTATAATTTCTTTTGCTAAATCAATTCCATTCTTGTGATACCCATCTAAACGAATATCCAAAATTGCTAAATTGAAAAATTTATTAACAATGGCAGATTCTATTTCTTCTTCAGATGAGGCAACAATCATTTCTGCATCACCAAATGCATTGTTAATTTTGATTGCAAGTGCTTCGGCTTGCTTCCTTTCATCATCAATAACAAGAATTTTTTTAGTCATTGTCATAAGGTATTTTGATGTTAAATATTGTCGTAAAATTATATTTATTTTGTTCTACAAATACATGCCCATTAAGCATTTCTTCAACAATATATTTCACATAATATAATCCGATACCAGAACCGCCTTCGGTAGTAGTAAACTTATAATCAAAAATTTTATCTAAATACTCAGGCAATATTCCAACACCATTATCTCTCACTATAAAAAAACATTCTTTATTTTCGACATAAGCCTCAACTTCTATTAACTTTTTATCTGGTACATCTCTTAATGCTTTGATTGAGTTTGTCATGAGATTATGCAAAACTTGTAGCATATATTGGAAAGGTAGCCTTAATATAGTATTGTCATTACGATCATAGATATATTTTACATTTATCTTTTCCATGTAGCAAGAAGAACGAGATAATGTTTCTAACGCATTCAGAACTTTAGGAATAGTTAATTTATCATCACTATATGGAATAACTTCTTTGAAACTATCTAAAATACCATTTAATGTATTTATTGCTCCTTTTATCTCTTTTACCCAATCTTCTGACTCGTCAAATTTTACCAAAGAAGCATACATTGTTTGAATAGCATTACCCATATTATGTCCTGCGAAATTTGCCAACAATTCTAAATGTTTAGAATATGAGTCGTTAATCATATCAAGAATTTGACGTGTTCGCGTAGCACTCTCCTCCACCTTCTTCTGCAAATCTTCAATCTTTCTTGCTTGTACAACAGGATTGAAACTATGCTTTGGAATATATTTGTGTTTTTGAACCATATGGTATACTTAACTGACGGCAAAATTACAAATTATTTTTCTTATTTGCAAAGATTTTCTTTTTTTTATTGTAATTAATGCAATTTTATTTTTGTATTGTTATTAGATATGTTATTCTTGAACTTTGAGTTCTTGGTAGATGAGGGCACGGATGAATGTGTTGAGGGTGCGGTACTGCTTTCTCTTGCGCGTGGTTTGGTCTATGGGAGCCTGCGAGTCTGGCTTGCGGATTTGTTTCTTGAAGCGAGATTTGTAGTCGTTTAATGTTATGGCTTGTGCGGCTTTGGTCGGGTCGCTTAAGATGGCTTGTAAAGCAGCTTCAGGATTGTCGGTTGCTTGGGCGGCACGGAGTTCTTGGTCAAGGTGGATGAGTTCGGTGGTAAGGCGGTTAGCTTCGCGGAAGATGTTGATATTGCGAAGTTCCTCGCCTTGCGGGGGATTCTTCTTGTAGTTGCGAGGATGGCGGACAGCATATAAGGAGTTCTATGTTTGAAAAGTGGGTACTTTTCAAACTCGCGCGCCGCACTTACTCCTTATTCAAGCCGCCGGCTTTCCTTCGGTGCGGCTCAACCGCTTCACCTGTCTGCCTTCAAAGATAACTTTGCCATTTTCGTCTTTGTACTTCTTTTGGTGGTGGATAATGCCTTTTTTGACAAGTGTGCCGTGTACTTCGGCGAAAGGGACTTCGAGATTAACTATTGCCATGATGAGGTTAAATATTAAAGGGTTTAAGATAAGCGTATTATTTCCTTTATAGCAGTGGGGAAATGCTATTTATGATATATATTGTTTGAGTTGTTTTTGTGGATGGTACTATTGTCTTCGGTCTGTTGATACGATGTGAGTATTGTGTAGTCTGCAGACTAACGCGGTAATATCGTGCTAATATCACGCTAATCACCCGCTCTATGTTACTTATAGTATGCTGCAAAGATAGTACTTTATTTGGAGATGTGCAAGAGGATTGCGGTGCTTTTTCGTCTGATTTGAAGATTTTTGATTGATTTGTTGCGGATTTGAGAAATATTTTGTAATTTTGCAATGTTCAGAGAATGGCTTTATAACTTCAATAGAAGATGCTAATACCGCAAATATTGGGAAAAGCAGCCGCAACTGAACGCAACATCTACCTAACATGCATTACATTCAACAAATCGTTTACTGCGGATGCGAAAAAAGGAGTAAAGCAAGATATTGAAATTAATGCATTATCGGCAAAAAAATGTTGCAACTCTTTGCTTCATATCACATATTTTTATGACTCGCGAAAAGGAGATATACAGAATTACTATTATTGGCGGAGTAGTCAATGTCCTGCTTACTGCTCTTAAATTTGCTGCCGGTGTTCTCGGTGCGTCTGCTGCCATGCTTGCCGATGCCGTTCATTCGCTGAGCGACCTGCTGACCGACTTCATTGTGCTGGTCTTTGTGCGCATTGGCAGCCGTCCGGCTGACAGCGACCACCATTATGGTCATGGCAAATACGAGACCCTTGCCACTACTATAGTCGGACTCTCGCTCCTTGCTGCCGGCGGTATTCTGCTCGCAGGCGGCATAGAAAAGGTATATGCCGTATCACAAGGTGCTACATTAGCCCTGCCCGGACGTATAGCACTATGGGCGGCACTCATCAGTATAGCTGCCAAAGAGGCTGTTTATCAGGTTACAGCACGAATAGCCAAACGCCTTGATGCACCTGTTCTGAAAGCCAACGCATGGCACCACCGCACCGATGCACTGTCCTCAGTCGCCACGGCAATAGGTATCGGCGGGGCACTCCTTTTAGGCGGACAATGGGCTGTTCTTGACCCAATAGCCGCTATATTGGTCAGCATTTTTATTATCGTTACAGCTGCCAAACTCATACATCAGTCGATGCAGGAGCTGTTGGAGAAAAGTCTGCCTAAAGAGGTTGAAGACAGTATCCGCGACATAGTGGCTGAGGACAATGAGATGAGTGAGTTGCACAACCTGCGCACACGTCGTGTAGGCAACGTAATCTCTATTGAGATGCATCTGCGCATGCCCGGCGATACCACTCTTACAGAAGCGCATCGTCATACCATGCTTCTTGAGCAACGACTGCGCCAACGTTTCGGCAACGGCACGCTAATCAATATCCACCTCGAACCGCTCAAGATTAACGGTCGATATCCGGCGTAAGAACACAAACTCACTATTACGCAGCATCAAGCTATAAAAAAAAAGAGACTTATAGGTCAAATTGCAGGCTAAAAAAAGTTGATATAGTGTCAATAGGTCATTTTGCAGGCTTAAGTATGGTTTAATCGCTGATCATAACTTTCTTTATGGCTAATTCTTGGCATTAGAAGGCAATCTGCATATCAAAAACAGCAGCAAGCCTGAGCCTACTGCTGCCGAACATTGATTTGCATCTTTGCTTCGCAGTTCTATCCCTCATGAGTTGCTCCCCAGCAGAGCTCACTATGTTTCAAACTGCGTGGCAAAGTTAATACATTGTTTTGACATAGAAAAGAACCACATGAAAAATCAGCCTGCAAAAGGTATGATGGTTGGTCAAAGCAGGCTCAACAGATGTTGGAATGTACGGCATATTTGAAGCAGCAGTTGGAAAATATAGGTTGGCCGTGTTGGAGCAATGAATATAGTAATACAGTCTTTTTCAAGCGTCCTTCACCTGAGATTTGCCATGAATATACATTAGCATTGGGCTACGACGAACATTTCGGTGGAGAGTTGGCACATATAGTAGTAATGCAACATGTGACCAAAGAGAAGATAGATAAGTTCATCACTGCTCTACGCGCTCAACAATAAGTTGCTGATAACACAACCATAAATTTACCATAAGTAATCTCAGATTACTAATAACCGCTCATTGAGAATAAAAAACTTAATGAGCGGAATTTTTTTTGTGTATTTGAGTGAAAAATCATAATTTTGCACGTTAATAGTCAAATGATATTTTAGTTTCCCTATTGATAAATAAATTAAAATCCATAAACCAATGAAAATGAAAAGGTTATTACGAAGAATCAGCAGGTTGGTTGCAATTGCCATGCTTGCTTTTTGCTCATTGTTCCTTATTCCGAATGATGCTCGTGCCAACGATTATCTGGAACAAAAAAAACATTACAGTATTTACGCGTCAGGTATGAATAAGGTGCATTTCGTTATTCCCGTATGGGCATACGGAGCGAGTTATGACTACTATGCCTACGACGAGGACGGCAAGTGCAGTTATATTGCCTATAAGAAAGACGGCGACAGCAATTGGACGACTATCGCTTACTACAAGACGGACGCTTACGATGAGAATGAGAAAAATTCCGACAAGGGAACGGCGTATGTCAAGCTGTTGAGCGGACAAGGCGATATTGTCGTTACCTCAATGGCTAATGGCGTTAATTATCAGATACACGACAATGGTGCGTGGTCTGATAAGTTGTATGTCACGCAGAAAGAGCATGACGGCTACTCGCAGGTTACTTTTCTTGAGTTTGATTGGTATGCGCCTGAGAGCTTGGATTCGCTTAAGTATTCGTTGAAGATACAGGCGGAATTTCAGCGTAGTTATACCCACGGGAATAAGTTGAGCACTACGAAGGAAGAAGGCGGTTTTATCGGCTCGAACAACACTATTCGTCCGCAACTATACACTCCGTATCTCTATACACTCAACGAGAAGGGTGTAGCAGGCTATGGCTATGCCGCAGTGCCGTATATGGTGTTTCAGGAGCCTGTGAGTTACTATACTTCGTTTAATCCGACAGAGGTGGTGGACAAAGATGTCGAGCGTTCGGGTACTATATATGTGCCGACAACCGATACGGTTCAACAGCAAATGACTGCAACCTTCAAAGTGGTGCGTGAGGCTACCACCGGCTCAACGGTAGAGCAGAAATCCACTGCCGTGGATATTCCGCCATATCATAGGATATATGATTTTGCCGTACGGGAGGAAACCGACTCAACAGGTACTTTCACGGGTAATAATATCTTGACTTGGTATATCAAAAATCCACAGGTGAAAGACCTGATGGACAACGACTTTTTTGAGATACAGCGAGGATTAGAGAGCGATTTCAGCGATGCTCAACAAATTAATATTGTGCAGATGAAACGCGACTCTATGGGTGACTATATATATAAGGACAGCGACCGTAGTATATGGACAGGTAATGCTACTATAACAGATGATGAAATCAAGAGCAAATTGAATGTAACATATAATGTGCCAAATTATATATTGAAAGACCCTAATGGCGTTCCGGTGTATGAACTAAAACTGAGTATGACAACCGACAAAATCCGCAATCCACGGGTGCCTGTTTATTATCGTATTCGCAGAGCATCGTCATCGGTTTGGGGTTGGGATGCTGAGTTCAGCAAGACAGCACAATTAGACATTCATAATTTTCTTGCACCATTGGCAGAAACACAAGAGAATTATTCATTAGATGAAGATTATGAGAACAACCATAAGGTTAATTTCAAGATAAAAATTGACAACAAAGAAGTAAGTTATTCAAAATTGCCTATAGAAGATTGGAATTTTTCGTACCAGTATATACGCAATGCATCCCCCGATAGTGTAGAAGTGAAAATTGACTACGAGCAATATATCGGTGTTATTACCGGATATAGTGATGTGTTCGTAACAATCTATAATTCAATAGGTGAAAAACTGATAGACGAGCGAGTGACATCACCCAAAGTGTTCAAAGTTCCAAGAGGTTCCGTATTAAATGTTACTTATGACTCTACAACCAAGAAGGGTAATACACGAACCTACAGTCTGTACGCAAACAGTAGAGTGTGGTTCAACACCGAAGCTCATTCTTCATATATGAGTGGTTGGTTTGAAATCACATCCATCAACTTTGAAGGATACACTCCCGATGATGTCTCTAAATATATGACAGAGGAATTGCAGAAACATTTGAAAGATAGTTTGTATGTATTGGCAACTGACTACTACACGAACCAAACTTTTACAAAATTAGGTCGTTGCATGTGGGACCGTACGGCACAACTCATTCTGCAACGAACTATTGAAGAGACCGGGCAGACAATGGAGTTTATCATTCCTCAGGACAGTATCAAACGTCTGGCAGATGGTTCGTGGATAGCCAACTATACGGACATAGCCGACCAAGGGTGTTCGCACTACAAGTATGCTGTCCGTATTGATCAGTCGAGGGCGGATTTGCATGTACAAGACTCTGCCTCGCTAAAACCAATGCAGATAAACGGTCCGAGTCTGTATATTGACGAGGCTGCTAAGATAACGAGTTTTGAAGCAACTCAGGGTAATGCAAAAACAGATATGAAATCCGGTGTGTTGCTGCGCTGGGTGGCAAGCAGTAACGCTGTGGACAAATATGTACTGCTGCGCAGACCTAAGGATAGTGATGTCGCTGCAGATACTATATATCAAGGTAACGACTATTATTATCTTGACCGCAGTGCAATGCCAAGCACTCATTACGAATATACCATCGAAGCACATTACACTTGCAATGGTAAGACTACTGTCAATACTTCTACCGCAGAAGGTTGGCGTACTCCTTACGGCGAGATAAGCGGAACCATACTTATGCCTGACAACACAGGTATGGCAGGAGTCAAGGTGGCACTGCAAGATGGTAACAACAATGTCATACGCACAATAACCACCAATGCAAGCGGCGAATATAAGTTTGACAGTTTGGAATATATCGCTATAGAGTGTGAGAAGCCTAAGGTAAAGATAACTTATTCTTATGATTTTAGTATTTGGGCACCCGAAAGGCAAACACTATTCCGTGTGCTGAATGCCGATGGTAATGTGCTTGAAGATTGGCACAACAAAAATGAAGGTATTTACGAATATCCGATAGGTACGATATTAGAAGTAAAATCCATTCTAACAGAAGTAGGCGATGCAATCAGCTCCTTTACCATCAACGGACATGTCACCCTCGATTGCTTCTATGGTCGTCAGAAAAGCGGTACGAATTACAAATATAGTTTCAAAGTATCAGCGAGCGAACAGACAGAATGTAAGTGTAAAGAAGTCAGTCAATCGAATTATGTAGTTACTCCTACTCATCAGTATGGCACTTTCTCATTTAATAACACATCTGCAGGTTCGGCAAGCATTACGCTGTCGCCAAATAGTGCCGTGGCTTCGGGGATTGACTTTATGAACACTTCTACCACAAGACTTACAGGTAGGGTATTGTATAAAAACAGTAGTATTCCTGTCAGTGGCGTGATGTTCCTTCTGAACGGCGACACAGTTCGGCGTGGCAACATGCCCCTCAAGAGCGGTATCGACGGCAATTTTGAGTTGATTTTGCCGCTGCGTCAGCCATGCCGCCTGCAAGTATTCAAGCAAGGGCATATCTTTGAGGGTGATGGAATTCTGCGCCTTGAGGAAGATAAAGAGGAGTTCGCACTTGACAAACCGCAGGACGGTGTGCGTTTCTATGATATGACAAAGGTTCGTCTTGTAGGCCGTGTGGCAGGTGGTAACGACCAAAAAGACTTGCCACGTGCTTTTGGCTTAGGCAAAAATAACCTTGGCGATAATGTGCAACTTGTTTTGCAACTCGAAGGCGACAACACTGCACAGATAGTGCACGACCCCAACGACCTCACTCGCGACACTATCCAGCAGACCATACCGCATGTTGTCTATTCTACTGACCCTCTTGCTGCTGTAAAAGAGCGCACTGTAGGTACAACTCGCACTCTGTTCGAGAAGAAGCGAATCACTATTCACCCCGATTCTGCTACAGGTGAGTTTGCAGTTGATTTGTTCCCTGTGAAATATAAGGTCGTACAAGCAACAGCCACAGGCTATGCAACTCTGTTTGGCTCGGGGCAGGGGTCGGAGACTTTCGACCTTACCAATGCGCCTCTTACAGAGTATGTAGGCAGATGCAATATGACAGCCAAAGAAATAACGGTTGAGCGGAAAGACATAGTCAGTGAGCAAGGCTCCACAACCAAGTATCCATATAGCGGCGGAATCGCATCACAAGGGGGACTGTTAGACGGCGATTCCATTCACTACAATGCTGTATATGACCGCATCTATCACTCACCGGTAATAGTTACCCTCAAACAAGTGCTATATGGCTTAGACAAAGCCGGCTATGGTGAGGAAGAGATGGATGTGAACAGCCTGAGCCTCCAAAATAAGCAGAAAGTGAGACTTTATGAGAAACATGATGACGGCTCGGTTACTTATCTGCTCGGTCATCCTGTTTTCGTTGCCAACCGCAAGTACCAGTTTATAGCCCGTGCCTTTGAGCGTTATTACTACAACAA
>JAFVDX010000017.1 GCA_017478225.1 Paludibacteraceae bacterium
CATCTTGTATACTTCCCATAAAGAGCGTGAAGCAATATTAAATGGGAATGAACAGATGTTGAGTAGCCAATTGTTCTCTGCGGATAATTGGACTCCTCTGACAGAAGTTGATTCTGTTGTGTATGTTGTAGGTAAGTTCTATTGTTCTCAGACTTGGGAACAGCAACTCGAGTTCGTAATGGATTCCGCACGAGTTAGGCCTATGATGCAGAAATATTATGCAAAGGGGTATGGTGCGAAGAATTTAAAAATTGCCAATTTGCGATATTATACGAAAAAAATGAATACCAATTTGTTTGTTTGTCGTTCTGGATATGATGTCGATGACTGTACTTATATCATCAGACAAGGTAATGATTTTAAGATAGATTGGGAGGCTACTGTGACATACAATCCTCTAACGCTATATGAACTTGAACAGACTCCCGGAAAAGTTGTTGAATGGAGAGCGAACCGCTTTAAATATAATTTGTATGCACCTGAATATCAGAATGATTATTGGGAGCGCATATATGTTAAAGGCGCTTATTTTTACTGTCTGAAGCAGAATAAGGCGATAGATTCTATTCACGCAGTGTGTGCCGATAACAATGTGCATCAAGTGATACTTAAGATTAGAGCAGTCAAAACAGAGAATGAACAGTATATAGAAATTGTTGATTTTGTAAAAGAGGGTCTCTCCAAATATTACTAACCCATTTTTGTGTCTTGTCGTCTTTTTTGCCCTTTATACTGTAGGGGCAGGGGCTACTACATTCAGCGAAACTGTGCTCTCACCATTATACCCTCATTATACCATTAGGCCAACAGACCTCTAACCCGTTACCCGTAACCTATAACCTGTAACCTGTAACCTTTACCCCCTAACCCCTACGCATGCAAAGGTACATTGTTTTCTTCCGATATCATTCCGCAAATTAACGGAATATAATACGTGAGAAATTTGTGTGTTCTTAATATCGATAATTCCTTTTGCACTATCTTTTTTGAAGGGGGCATTTATGGCAATTCAGGTCATAATTCAAGAGCAATATTAGTGACGAACTTCTCAGTACATATAAATTTTGCAAATATTTTGTTGAATAAGAAAATTATCATAACTTTGTAGGCGAAAAGTAGTGAAACTATATCGTCGCTTACCGACGTTAAACAGTAAGGACATATTACATAAAGCGTTTGCTAACGCTTGTTATTTGAGCGAATGGAATGTAGGAAGTTCGAAATTGTAGTTCAAAGACAAGTTGAAGCAGATGCCCATTAGTGTATTTGTTCACGTGCCTATAAGGGTACGCGCATAGATATACGAAGCGGGCAACTGTTTGCTTATCTGACTACAAGGGTATCCTACAACCTCATTCGCCGGATGACAACCAGTTGTCCGCGTTTTTTTATGTGCAACACCCAAAGACTAATGCCGCATTAACGAATGCCACAATATATAAAGCCCATTTGTGAATTGCTATTATATGACCTTTGTACGATTATACGACCTTTAAGACGATTATATAACCTTTGAGACGATTAAATTACCTTTGAGATGATTATGACCTTTGTGCGATTAAATGACCTTTGAGACGATTAAATTAAGCCACTTGCACTTCAAACATGCCGCAAAGTTAAGCACACAGCACGACACGCACAACACACCACACGCAAAAGGACCAACAAGGACTTTTAGTATTTAACCTCAATCGCGTAATTTTGTAGCCGTCTTTTGGAACGCGGTCGTCCCGCCCGCAACCAAAACCAAAACAGATAATAATAGATTTGTTAAATAGAAGTCATCTCTTGGAGCGCGGACGTCCCGCCCGCAGAATCACGAAAATCACCAACCAACAAACCAAACACAAAAAAACAAGAAATGAAAACAAACCATATCGGAGTCCGCCGAAAATCCAAAGAAGAGTAGGCAAAAATATTAACACTTAAAAACCTTGCAGTGTAATAGGAAACTGTATGCGACCATGACAATGAATGACATTGCGGATTTAACAAAAACTTATTTTCCTGATTATAAGCGCATTGCTTCCAATGCATATAATATAGATTATGGCAATCTATGGGAAAAACCAATGTATCAAAGTAATTCCACATTCTTAAAACTAAAGCAAAAGTATGGCAGTAAGCCACTAAATAGAGATAGTATTATTAATCTGTTTAATCAAGGCAAATATTACGAGGCATTTCTCTGTGCAATGGTTTGGGGTAATTTCGGAACTTATTTGGGAGGCAAAACAAGATTCAATGAAGTATTTGATGCAGCTAATAAAACAACAATAGAGAATAATATCAACGGAGTTATAAATCTACTGCAACAAGGAAATGTTGCATGCGCTTTTAATTCTTTATGTAACAATAATTGCTACAAAATAAATGGCGTGGGAATATCATTCTTTACGAAATTGTTATACTTTGCAGGCGCAAGTATTACTAATCCGCCATTGAATCCTCAACCTTTGATATTTGATAGCGTTATGAAAGGGGTCTATGAAAAAATTCTAAAACGAATAAATGCTACAAAACCAAAAGGCTTAGTCAATCAATATATTGACTATTGTAATAAAATGGAGCAATTAAGAAGCCTTATAAATTTACCGACAGTTGGACATGTGGAAGCGTTACTATTCGATAAAAAAGTGCAAGGAATTTTATAAACTTTAGCATAAAAATTCAAAATAAAAACGAATAATCTCTAAATATTTACAATCATGAAAACAAAATTATTTCTTTTGTCATTGCTGCTGACGATAGTCGGCACGATGCAGTTACAGGCTTATACCGTGTATTACTACAACACAGGCAACTACAAGTTTGCCGTGTGGAGCTGGGCAGATGGTGTAGAAAGTGAATGGAGCGATTGGATGACACCGGTGAGTGGTTACACAGGATGGTATCAAACTACAATTCGCAATAATTGCGACATGGTTATCTTTACTTCGTTCTCCACATCTACCGCAACGCCTGATTGGTCACTGAAGGTATCGCAGACTCGCGACCTCACTTATGATGGCGAGAATGCATATTACGTAGAAGGCAAGGGTTGGCAGAATGGTTTTGGAGATAATCAACAAGGAGGAGAACAAGGTGGCGGTCAAGGTGGAGAACAAGGTGGAGAACAAGGTGGCGGTCAAACGGGTGGCAATATAGTTGTATCTGGAACTTGCGGAGATAACCTCACATGGACATTGGATGACAATGGTACACTGACTATTTCCGGCACGGGGAATATGACCGATTATAGTTATTTGAATCCATGGAATAATTATAAAGATGATATTAAAACTGTGATAATTAATGCTGGTGTCAAAAGCATTGGAGAGAGAGCCTTCTCTGGTTGCAGTAGTTTGACTTCCATCACCATTCCCAACAGTGTCACAAGTATAGGATACGTTGCTTTCATGGGTTGCAGTAGTTTGACCTCAATAACTATTCCCAACAGTGTCACAAGTATTGAAGATAATGCTTTCTTATTGATTCCTAACATTGAATATTATGGTACTGCTACAGGTTCTCCATGGGGCGCAAGAAGCGTCAACGGCTATGTGGAGGGTTATTTGGTGTATGCCAATGACTCTAAAACGACATTGCTTGCATGCTTTGCTGCAGCAGAAGGAATAATTACTATTCCCAATAGCGTCACAAGCATAGGATGGTTGGCTTTCTATTATTGCAGTGGTTTGACTTCCATCACTATCCCAAATAGCGTCACAAGCATTGGAGATGGTGCTTTCCAATATTGCAGAGGTTTGACGTCTATCACTATTTCAAATAGCGTCACAAGCATTGGAAATGGTGCTTTCTATGGTTGCAGTGGCTTGACCTCAATAACCATTCCCAACAGCGTCACCAGCATCGGAAGCGATGCTTTCTATTATTGCAGTAGTTTGACTTCCATCACCATTCCCAACAACGTCACAAGCATCGAAGGATATGCTTTCTATGGTTGCAGTAGTTTGACTTCCATCACCATTCCCAATAGCGTCACAAGCATTGGAGAGAGAGCCTTCTCTGGTTGCAGCGGTTTGACATCAGTAACCATTCCCAATAGCGTCACAAGCATTGGAGAGAGAGCCTTCTCTGGTTGCAGCGGTCTTAAAAATGTTATTCTTGGTTCATCGCTAAAGGTAATAGAGGAGTCTGCTTTCCGTGATTGCTCGTCTATCGAGACAATCACTTGCTATAGTCAGCGTCCTCCAACTATCAAAGACAATGCTCTTAACGGACTTAATTATAGCACGATTGTGTATGTCCCCGCAGATTATTTAGACACATACAAGATGCACGATGCATGGGGGTTATATGATGTGCGTCCGTTGGGTGCCAAGAGTACTCAGACCGATAATGTGCAAGTAACCCCTCAAGAGAACACTGCCGATATAGTATGGCCGGCAGTCAGCGGCGCTTCAACCTACGAACTTGTAATCAAAGACAAACAAGGCAATATCATCTGCACCCTTATTTTCAACGCACAAGGACAACTGACGCAATTAGTCTTCCACGCTCCTGCTGCTAATGGTAAGCAGATGCCTGAGCAGACACAGGCTGCAGGATTTAGTTTCACCATCACAGGTTTAAACCAAGGAACTACATACAACTACACTATCACTTCAAAAGATGTTAATGGCAATGTACTTGACACCAAATCCGGTACCTTCACCACTAATGTCGCTACCGGTATAGAAGACGTTATCAACAATCAGCACCTCACTCATCCGACTAAGGTCTTGATTGACGGTGCGGTATATATCCTCATGCCCGATGGCAGAATGCTTAACCTGCAAGGAGCAGAAGTTAATAACACACTATAAACAAACATCAAATCAGAGGCGATACCCTTCGCCTCTGATTTTATAAACCTTGCAGAGTATAGGCAACTGCATACGATTATGGGATTACTCGATAATGACGAACAAGTGATTTCAAATACCTATAATAAGATAAAAGAGACAATATGTCAAAATCTGTTTTGGGATGATATTCTTGGCAGTTATAGTGCAACAGGTATAGAGACAGAAAGTATTGCATTTGTTACTGAAATGCAAATAGCAATTGACAACGCTGGTAATGCGCCTGCAAAGAGAATGCAACAGCATGTAGGGCGCGAGATTTACAGACTTGATTGCAGTAAACTCTGCAAATATGACGCTATCGGTTGGCTTCGAAAAGTCTCTCAGTTGTCACTATCTCCCAAGCCTATATTAGTGATTGAAAACATCACAGAGATACCGCAAGAGGACGAGGTGCACGACAACCCGAAGTATGTAGAGAACTTGCTTGTTCTTTCGTGGAAGAACCCTGCAAATCAGTTTACTGATAATCGTCCGGGACAAAACAATGAGCAGTTTTCTATAAACCCGCATGATTACACTGTTTTTCTTACTTGGAAACCGGAAGATAAAGAAAAACTCAACAATGTCTGGTGTGCAAGCGATGGTCTGGCATGGATAGGCAACTTTGCAGATTACAAGCAAAAGTTTACAGATGACTACAAGCAAACCGACCTATCTGAACTTCAGAAACTATGCGTATAATATGAGTACGCAAAGATTAAGTGAGCAGAATGCAGAGTTACTTAGCGACAGAACAGGGGAGCCATGCGGCTCCCCTGCACATATAACATCCGCTCAACGCTGGCAAATGATATGTACGTACTGCAGAGAAAAATGTTATTGTGCTATCAACGGACAAGCGGCAAATAGCTCTAATGCCGATGCCGTTCCAGTCGAATGCCTCCAACTCAAACCGCATTCCCCTGCCTGAGAACGTCTGCCACGGCGTTACGTCTTGTGGTGTCAAACTCCCCTTGGCGGCAAACAAATCAAGCTTTGAGCCATTCATATTTCGCAACGGAATAAATAGGCAGTAACGGAATCAGAATCGGCGTTTTCTTCACGTATGCCTGATACTCGGGGTCATTGCCGTAAGCGGCGTTCTGACGCAGTTCCAGACGGCGCGCACCGCTGAACATCACAAACACGATGCCTGCGTACCCAATTCCGGCTATCAGCCACTGCCACCAATTAAGCCCTGCACCTATCGCGCTCAGCAACACACCCGTCCAGATGGTCACTTCGCCCAAGTAGTTCGGGCAACGGACGATACGGTACAGACCCGTATCCACAAACCGCTTCGGGTTCTTTTTCTTCGCGGCACTCTTCTGCGCATCGCTGATGCTCTCCAACAAGATTCCGCAAGCCACAACCGCCGCACCTATCCATGCCCACAACTCGCTGTCGTGCGGACCATTCGCCAACCGGAAAGCCACAGGGCTCACCTGCGCCACGTACAGCAACGCGCAGAAAAGCCATATCATGATCATCACACCGGCAGGTTTCTTCTCCGAATGCCCTTCACCATAAAGTATCTTGCGGTACCCAACCGCCTTCCGCTCACGCAACAATAGGTATGTTCCCAACCGCACACCGAAGATGAACAATAGCACTAACATCGCCGCCGTCGGAACACTCAGGTTCGCATGGTACATCACGCCCATCGCCACCGCTAAAGCAGCAATGCCGTACCCGTAACCAAGACTGAAGAAATACACAAAGTACTTCCATCCTACTGCGGACAACGCCATCGCCACAGCAAAAAGAATCAATAAATCCATCATAATTTTATATTAAGTTTCAAATAGTTGTATTTTCTATAGTTTATTGTGTTACTTCTTATCTTTCTTCTATATAACAAACCTGTTATTACCTGTTTTTATTTTGGTTTCGGGCGGGGACCGACAAGCCTATCGCCCTTCAAATGATGACTGCAAAGATAAAATATTTTCACAACTCCCACAATAAATTTCAGCAATAGGCTGGTTCAACATAACAAAAGCCGCTCTATATTCGGATTATCATACATAGATTATACTTTCAAATCGATACAAAGGTAGTAAAAAACTATGATATACGCATATCATTCAGCAACTTTTTCTAATATTGGGTGCGATTTCGTTTCACTATCCGATTGCCTTTAGTTCAACACTCACTTTGTTCGTGTTACCAGTCTTGGCATTGGCGAGTTGCGCAAGCCCTTCGGGTTTGCACTCGCACTCGCTCAAGACTTCATCTGAGCAGCACTCGCATGTCTGTGCTTCAGTCATGAGGCGAACAAGACGCTCTGTATTTTGCGATGAGCAATCTGCATACCCATATCGTACTCACAGTAATATGATGCAAAAACATATTTAACATTGAAAAAACAACAATCTTTTGGTAATTCGCCCAAAAGGCGTACATCTGCAAGCGAAATTTAATCAGCAGAACTATACACAAATACTGCGGAGAACACAACCATGGCACGCCTAATTAAAGAAATACCCACACTCTATGGTAAAGACGCAAGCCTCTTCGCATACGCGGTAGAGCAACTACGAAAGGCTACGTAAGAAGAGATGCAAGCCATTTAAGATTCTTATAATTGATTTAAGTCTATCGCAACTTTTAACTTCTAATGACATACACCATAAAAATCAAATGTACATGCATATGAAAACAAATAGAATGAAACTGTTATTTTTTGTTGTTTTGTGCATGCCTATGTGGGTGTTACCGCAAACTGGCTCCAAGCACCCCGACCTTATATGGAAGGCGATAGAATCCGTGTGAACGATAACTACGAAACTGTGGCACTCGGCGAGGCGACGATGTACGGACTGGTAAAGAAAGTAGATTTCGTTTCCAACATCACAACGGTGTAGTATTACATATGCGCAAAGTCGGAGAACAAGGAAGGAGAGCAGGGAAACAGAGCTATCCTGCGGTCTGTACAGAAACTCGTGGCGGCCGGAGAAGGGCAAGGCTTGTGGAAAGGCAAACAACTCTACTTCGATGCGGAGGGCAAAGTGGAAGCCAAAGACGGCAAAATCGAGAACATTGAGGTCGTTAGTTCCGGTGGCGATCCTTCGCTGGACAATGAGACGGTCCAGGTAATTAAGTCCATGCCAAGGTGGAAACCCGGTAAAAAGAGAGACAAACTCATCCGCGTCAAATACACCATGCCTGTGAATTTCAAATTGAAATAAAAATGCAAAAATCAAAAAATAAGATTATGATTAAAAATACTTTTCTGGTCAACTCAGTCTATGAGTACGAAATCGGTATCATTATCCTATGGCGATTGAACACAAACCAGAACATGTTCTTACGACCATGTACAACTAATGTCAGAAGACGGAAACATTCTGCAATCGGTCTCTTTCCTAATGACTTCCCAATATAGCACTTTCACAATAAAGGCACTCCACCACGGAATGCCTTTATTGTTTCTTGATTTTTTGTCTCCTATCATGAAGTGTGGGACCTTACAGAACATCGGCGCACCCAAACCACAGATGCTCTAAGAAAATGTCATTTAATACGCAAGTCCGACTTGAACCCTGTCGGATTTTCGTCGGACTTTTTTCTAATTTCTGCACTAACTTACTGTTAGCCAGACTTTGTGTCCTCCGAGGGGCTCGAACCCTCGACCCACTGATTAAGAGTCAGTTGCTCTACCAACTGAGCTAGGAAGACAACTTGAATAAACGCTGTGAGACGATTTCATAAACAATCACATACTGATTATCCACTCTTTCTCTCAAAAGCGGCTGCAAAGGTAAAACAAAAAACTTAAATACGCAAACTATAGAACAAAAAAAGCAAAAAAAACAATTAAAAATTACTATAGTGCTAACAAATATCACTGATATTTTGGGCTTTAACTATAAATCTATATTTTTGCACTTTATATATATTAATTGATATGAAAGACACACATACAAAAAAATCCATATTATTAATAATTATCCTTTGTCTTTTTGTTGTACACACAACAAATGCAGAGCAACGAGAGCCGATAACTCTTAAAGCATATATCGGCTATGGTTATAATTATACATATAAGAGTTATGCAAATATAGATGTGAAAGCAGAATTTAATATCAATAATAACTTTGAATTAGACGCTGCAGTTGAAGGATGTACTGCCAACACCTACTCTATCGGCACGAATTTACGCCCCAAATTTGCATTACCTGTCGGTGAGATGTATGTTGAGACTAAACTCATTTATTGTGCGGTAGTTAGAAATAAAATCCACGACTTCAATGCAGCCTTGTCCTTAGGCTATAGGATGGACTATGTGAATGTTCAAATTGGTATGTTCGGTCATTTAATGTCTGATTTCAAACGCAATTGGCATAGCGAAGACGAAATTCTTACTGAGCCTATCAGCATGATATACAATATAGAAGCATTTGTCCGGCCTCAAAAAAGTATATGGAATTTAAGTTTCAGAATAAGTAATTTTGACGACTACCAAATTGAGCGTTTTTGGCAACCTATGTTTTTTATAGGAGGCCGGTGCAATATAAAAGAGCAATTGCAACTGCTCGCTGACATAAGTTTCAAGCCTGCAGGCATGTTCCATTTAGATGCAACTTTTTATGGCATGGAAGCATGTGTAGGAGTAGGTTGGACTTTCTAAAATAAATATACTATGAAAAAATACATATACATAATATCACTCTTTTTTCTTGTGTCTTGTAACGAGAATTTAGATATGGTTGGTATGTTTTCCGGTCAAAGTCCAAGAAACGACCAACGATTTGAAGATTCAATGAGATACAACGAAAAGGCCGGATATCAAACAATCACTATCCCTCAAGACGATTATATTGTATATTTTGGCACTGACATGCATGTAGATAGTACATGGAGAAACACACAAGAGTGGGCAACTAGGATAGAAAACGACAAGGACTGTTATTTCGGTATTATCTTAGGTGATATGATCAACGCTCAACATAATTTTCCTAATTTTATGAAAGGAGTAAGTTATACCACCAAACCTCTGTTTGCCACGGCCGGTAACCATGACATATATTTTGGTCAATGGACAGAATATCTTCAATATTGGCACACATCTACATATTACTTCACTGCACAAACTCCTAATTACAAAGATTTATATATTTGCATGGATAGTGGTGATGGCACTTTCGGGCGCAGTCAGATGGCATGGTTAAAAGACATATTAAAAGAAAAGTCTCAGGACAACTTCCGACACATAGTGGTATTTACCCACACTCACCTTTATAAACGAGATTCGTCACAAGGGCATATAAGCAATTTCCCGCTTGAGGAAACATACGAGATAGCAGATGTATTAGGCACAAATGGTGTAGATTGGTATGTGTCAGGACATGCTCATAGCAGAGCCGTTAGCGACATGAAAGGGGTGAAATATATAATAGTAGATACTATGAAAGACCCTGCTAAACATCCTGCATATATGACTGCCACTGTCGGCGCTAACTTAGACTATCATTTTATTGATTTATAGCCCTCTTCTCTTTGAAACCAACAAACACCTATAACTATGGCACTTCTATTAGATACATTAAGGGAAACCAAAGACATCCAGGCTTACATGACTGCGCTTTGGCAAGCGGCAGAAAATAATGATACTGATAGTCTTTTGGTGCTTCTCTATCTTGCTGCCCAAACTTGCGATGCCAATGAGGCGGTTGATTTTCTCACAAAATTATGTGACCAAGACGAAGCATTTTCTGTACTTTTAGGCGAGAATATCTTTCAACAAGTCGATTCACTATCCGATGAAGACAAAGAAGACGAGATACTCTTAGGGTATATAGTTAGGGACCAATATGACAAAACTGAAAAACAATATGCGCAATTGTACCCTGAATATGTTTTTCCTCGCCTACTCTTCGGTGATTTGGATTTATCACTCCGTCGTGCATACAAATATCGTGTAGGGCGTTTGCAGGTTCCTTCGCCCGATATAAAGGAGTACCGCAAACGAAATGACATAAACGGCTATTTCACTGCTCTTTGGCAAGGCATAGAAATGCAGGATCTCGTTAGTATGCACATCCTTTTATATCTTGCCTCGCAAACCTCAGAGACAGAAGACGCCTTGGACATACTTGAGAAAATGCAAGATGTAGATAGTGAATATGCCCTTTTGTTTATCGAACAATTCCGTAAGGCATTTAACAAAATGTCAGAAGAAGACAAAAACGACCATTGGAAATTGGGTGCTGTCATAAAAATGGTACACTGTGAGATAGATTACATATACGGGCACAAACACCCTGAGCATCTGTCCGCATTCAATCGATTTGATAGTGACATGGATATTATCTTGCGCAGAGCATATTGCAATAATGTCGGGCGACAAACTACACCTGAAGCACCATCAGAAGACATCGTTTTCAACAACTGCGTTCCTAAAGAGACAAAGGATTATTGGAAAGGTTTATATAATCGTTCAGATTGTAGTAGCAATCAAGAAAGTATCTATAACGATGCCCTACCCTACGCTCAACTGGGCGATCCGTATGCAATGTATATTGTTGGTTACCTTTTATCACATGGTATCCGCACCAAATATAGCAATCCTAATGTAGTAATTCTCCCAGCCAACAAAGAGAAAGCGTTGCCGTGGCTCATTCATGCTGCCGAAGGCGGGGTAACGGAGGCTTATTGGGAAGTGTGGTTAATCAACTCTGACGAATCATATCTGAGACATGGGGCAGAACTCAAAAACAAAAATTGTATCCTTCACATGGTTGATTACTACGATGACGATGCCACAAAAGTGGAGCACCTAACGATATTGGCAGACGAATTCCATAGTAACCAGGCACGCCTGCAACTCGCCAAACACTATGAGAATGGTATCGGATGTCAGAAAAACGAAAAGAAGGCATTTGAACTTGTAGAATATGTGTATAATCACTCTTCTGCCTCACCATACAATAGTTCACACGAGGATTCGGTTGATATGCTTTATCGCTATCTTAATAATGGTATCGGCTGTGAAGTAAATCCTGAACGCGCCTCACAAATAAGACGATGGTTTCATGAAGATGAAGACCGCATGTGGGAATCATTAACCAAATAAACTATTATATCATGGAAAACGAACAATTACAGTCAACGGGCAGTGCATTAGAACATTATGCACAGATATGTATCGACTACTGCGATAAAGCAGAAAATATCTTGCGCGAACAAGAAGACCCAAGTCCAATAGCAGACATGGCTCGTCAGGTGATTTACTATGGTCAGCATCTTGGTCAGTTTGAGCACATGTTGTCAAAGGCATATATGGTAACTAATCGTATGGCAGAATGTCTTTCCGACCACCCACGGCTACTGTTAGAACTTTTGAATGTTGAATATGATATTCTGCAATATATAGAGGCTTTGGAACAACATGATTTGCAAATTACTGAGGACCTGCGTATGCATATAAAAGCGCTTGAACATAACATCAAAGCAGCGGACGCAGGACAATGGAAAAAGATTAACGACGGGAGAATTCTACACTACGATCCCATTGAATGGACTAAAGAATACGAAGAGTTGATTGACGAAGCAGATCATGAGGCATATAGCCATCTTACTGACATTCCACGAGGTATGGGATTTTGCTTTGCTTATTGGGAAGAGAAACGCAAAGCACTTGCCAAAAGAGGTATAGAATGGAAAAGTCCGAATCAAATGAATCCAGGAGTGATGTTCGATTAAATACTAAAAAGTTTTAATATATGATAATCAACAATTTTTATTTATTGATTGTCACAAATAAAACTGATTAAACAAAAACTTCGTTTTTATTATTCATTAAGTTGTCCGAAATCACCTATAATTATTACAAAATTAGTTTTATACTTAAGTTAGATTTAGTTACTTATTCTTCTACCGATGAATTACTTTAACTTACTCTATAACGGTCAGTATGACCAACTCGTTAAAGAGACTTTTCCTCTATTGGATAAGGAGTCGAATGCCACTTGTGCCTTCTTGCGACTTTTTTTACAAAAGACTCCTGTCGTATTGCTTGATTTTGATACCTCTATTGAGCCTCTCATACAAGAAGCCAAAGCGGGCAATCGATATGCTCAATATGCCTATGCCAGGTGGCAATCATTGGTTTGTGGAGAAGAAAATTCTCTTAATATCTCGTATCGTTATATGAAAGCCGCAGCAGAACAAAACCTGCCTGATGCTATTGCGGCTTTTGCTATGACATACGAATTTGGAGATATTGGCATAGTTGATTGGGAAAAATATGACGAACTCATTGAGCAATCGGTTGCTTTAGGTAGCGAACTCGGAAAGACTTACATGCTTCGCGACCTTTGCTTCGGAAAGAATTTTACTAATGCTCAGCCTGATAAGGCAGCAGCATTGGCCAATGAGTTTATCAATCAAGACGAGCATAAAGGCATAGAACCTAATGGATTATGGTTTTATTATCGTGCTACTGCCAACGAAGCAAAACTCGGTCGTACACAAGTCATTGACGACTATCGCCGAGCACTCGACCTTGGTGTGCTAAGTGCATTTACAGACCTCATTATCGCGTATGGTTACGGGGATTCATTAGATAACCTGACAGAAACTAAAGAATACAGCAATTGCCTTCTACAAGGTATTGCTCGTCTTGCACCAAATGCTTTAATACTCGATGCAGATAGAGAAATGAGACATTATGATACACTCAAAAAGCGTTTGGGATACGACGGATTTAAGAAACACCCCATACAATACAAGATACTGCACGCAAGTCACGAACTGATTTTCTCACGACTCAGCCACGCCGCCGAACTATGTGATAATGCGGCTTGGGAACAATTAGGTGATATGTACTACGATGGGACTTATGGTTTTGAGCAAAACTATGATAAGGCCTTTGTCGCTTATTCCAATGGCGTGATTCACAACTCTGCTTCATGCGCTGAAAAACTTTGGCAGATGATGCATGACCATATAATTGACAGGCCATTAGACTATCAAGATTCTATCGCTATTGAAGGCGCTCGATGCGGTTCTATACGACTGCTTGCCGAAACTGTCATTATACACCAACAAGGACGACTGAGTGAATATGCAGACGAAATCGAGAAATACTACGAACCTATTTTTGACGCCCCTGACTTCAACCTGGGAGAGGCTTGGGACGAAGACTACCTTGACGAAAACGAGAAAGACGAAAACGATGGTAAATATGACGCATGGGCGTAAAAATAATAGGCAATAACAAACCTTCTACATAGAAAGTTTATAAATAATTCATTTTTAATTACCCCCTCCAAAAAAAATACAATATATGGCTAAAATTACTATTTATGGTTATGTCGTGGCATGCGACCCAGGAATCAATAATTTCTCTACCTATAAAGGCACAATCGATACGGCGGACATCAAGCCGGATATGGATTTAAAACAAATAGTTACCGATTCATGGTGGAGAAGCGAGATCGCACATCGTTTCACAAGACTGACATTTATAGAACTTTGTCCTGAAGGTGTACTTATGCAGTACGGGGAAAATCAAGTATTAGTCAAATACGGCGGCACAAAATACTTTGATAAAGTCGGACTTAGTTATGCTTATGCCCAATTGGTAGCATCTGTTGAAGATATTTCTGATAATTGAGAACAAGCATAGAGTTTCTGTAAGAACTACCATATAATAATTATCCCATAACACCTCAAGAAGTATTATGGGATAATTATGTATAGTTTTATTCGGTTTATTTTTGAAATTGTGATACCCATTTGTAGGTCATAAATACTAACCAATCAGGAGTATGTTTCAATATTGGAGTTGCCAAATGATTCAAAAGTCCAGGCATACCCCATTTCTTTTTCTTAAACATGCGTTTCAGGGCTTTCTTCACCAACTTTTCTGGCGGAATACTTACTGTTAAGTTTACTGCTATCTTGCGCCATTTAGGAGCCAAACCAAAGAGTGCTGTATCTACTGCCCCTGGGGTCATGACGGTAACACCTACTCCTTTTTTTATAAATTCATACCATATAGATTTGGAGAAATTATAAATAAATGCTTTTGTGGAATTATAGGTTTGAATACCCGGGTATGCCATCCATGCAGACATCGAGGACATGTTGAGTATATATCCATTGCCACGCTTACACATATCTTCACCAAACAAACGGCACATCTTAGCAACAGTAACTACATGTAACATAAGCATCAACTCAAATCTTTTCATGGAAGTTTCTACAAGCGGATTAAAAAAGAACACTCCTGCATTGTTGATAAGCACATCAACTTGCAAATTGTTGTCAACACAATACTGATGCAGTTCTTCTGCAGCATCTTGCTTCGACAAATCTCTATACAATGGTATCGTTTTTACTCCATATTTTTCACTTAAATCTCGCGCCACCTCTATCTGTTCCTGCTCCTGATTGCTTACAAGCAAAAGGTCGGTATGATAATCACGAGCCAACGCTGTGGCATATTGCAAGCCTATTCCACTGCTTGCTCCTGTTACTAATGCTAACATATTCTTTAATTAATTGTTTTTATAACTCTTGCGGGATTTCCTACTGCAATAGAATTTGCAGGTATATCTTTTGTAACTACACTACCCGCTCCTATCGTGCAGTTATCACCTATTGTTACTCCAGCCAAAATGACCACATTGCCTCCTATCCAGACATTATTGCCAATATGGACAGGCAATGCCCACTCCTGACGACTATTTCTTTCAGTTGGATTAGTGGAATGACAAGCGGTATAAATACCCACATGAGGACCAACAAAACAATCATCTCCAAAAGTAACATAAGCCTCATCAAGTATTGTTAAGCCAAAATTAGCAAAGAAACGTTTTCCGACACTTATATGCTTACCATAATCGCAATAAAAAGGCTGATTGATAAATGTATCAGAATCAGATTTTAAGAGTATTTGCTTGAGTAGAGAATTGCGAGCCTCAAAATCAGTGGCTACAATAGAATTATACTGCTGGCACTTTACTTTCACCTCATTGAGTTGCTTTAATAAATCTGCATCCAATGCATCATATAGCATACCGGATAACATTTTCTCGCGCTCTGTCATAACCTAATCTATAAAATCGCGCAAAATTAAAGAAAGTTTAGCATAACTCAAAAAAAACAAAAGAAATAAAGTATTTTTGAAAAAAATATATACTTTGGCATTTGGAAAAAATACAGTAATTTTGCGCGGCTTTTAGATAAATGAAGGTAAATTAAAAATAACACACTTATGAAAACAAACATTATTTTTGTAGCCGCTATGGCTATTGCAATTACTTTTACATCATGTGGATTTGGCAAGGGTGCAACTACAAGCACAAGCAATAATGCAGCATCCACAACCACAGTTAGTTCAACCGACGCCGTTCAAATGGGTAAAAATGCAGGTAATAGTTTAGACCAACTCACCGCACAATACAAGGCAGACGGCAACAAGTTGGATATGACCAACCTGATGAATATTGCCAACACTCTGAATCTTGTTGCTGCCTCACAACAATTCTACAACAACAAAAGCAATAGCGAATATCGCAAGAATTTCGTCAAAGGTATGGTACTCAATTCTATCAATATTGACGAACTGAATGCAGATGTTGTTACAGAGTCACTGAGCGACTTAGTTGAACAAACTAATATATCAGAACTTCAAGCCGCAGCGCAAAAAGGCGAAGCAACTGCAAAAGAAGTTGAAAAAACTGCAGAAGGTATTAAGAATATAATCAACATATTCAAAAAATAAATCTTATATTGAAACAAACTTATAAGAGGCTGTCTAACAAGTTTTGTTAGACAGCCTCTTATACAAATAACTGTTTTCAACTCGCTACACTCGTTGTAAACAGACTATATATATGTGTAAAGGGTCGCTTCTCAGCGACCCTTATACAAATAACTGTTTTCAACTCGCTTCACTCGTTGTAAACAGACTATATATATGTGTAAAGGGTCGCTTCTCAGCGACCCTTATACTTTCAAGGTATTAGTCTGTTTTGATTTAAGGTACAAAAAAGATTGTGTGTTGTTTTGATTACGGTTGCAAAGTTACATCTTTAGGATAATATAGGCAACAACTCTTTTTATGCTTTTTAACATAGGTAAATAGCACTATGAATATACTGCATTTTATACCTATATACTAAATAAGTTATCCTTATTTTCGTTGTAATTCGATAACCTCCAAATCAAATATCCTATTACCTTCAATCTTTAGCCTTATCAGAGTTTGAATTGTGTGAATACCGTATTTTCCCGCGGCACCGGGGTTCACACAAAGCATATTTAATGATTTATCATACTGGACCTTGAGGATATGAGAATGTCCACATACGAATAATTGGGGAGGGTTATTAACTATCTTTTGATAAGCCAACGGATTATACCTTCCTACATACCCTCCTATATGAGTCATAAACACATCAACTTCTTCTACACGAAAGCGATAGAATTCAGTTAATGAAAATCTTACCTCTCCACTATCGCAATTACCATAGACAGCCCTTGTGGGTTTGAATTCACGAAGTTGCTGCAACACCTCTGCAGAGCCTATATCACCTGCATGCCATATCTCATCAACATCTTTGAAATGTTCAAGCACCCTGGTGTCTAAAAGACCATGCGTATCGGAAAGTATGCCTATCTGTTTCATTCCTTAATGTTTTTAAGAGAGAGTATGGACAAGAGTACCCATAATATGGCAGATGAGATGAAATACACAACATCACGCAAATCTATCACTCCGCTCGACAAAACCATATAATGTTCATTTATGCTCATCCACTTGACAATGCCTAATAAAGAAGTCTTTTCCACAAACGGAACTAACAAATCGAAGCCATAGAACAAAACAAAACAAAGGCAAATGCCTATTACAAATGATATTATCTGGCTTTTGGACAATGTAGCCGCAAATATACCTAAAGCACAAAAAAGAGCAGATAGCAACAACAAACCTACAAATGCTCCGAAGAAAGCACCACTGTCGATATTTCCAATAGGTTGGGCTATATAATAAACAAGGAAATAATGTATTATAGTAGGTATTTGCGCAAACAAGACGACAGTCCATGCAGCAAAGTATTTACCTGCGACTATCCTGCCTAACGAAAGAGGTTTGGTTAGCAACAATGACCATGTGCCCAATTGTCTTTCTTCGGCGAACAGCCGCATCGTCAGAGCCGGACAGAGAAAAAGCAAAAGCCATGGGGCTACAACAAAAAGTCCATCTGCCTGACTATAGCCTGATTGAGGGATATTCCAATCACCCGGTATCACCCATAAAAATAGGCTGATTGTCAATAGATACAACCCGATGACGATATACGCCACCGGGGTTGTAAAATAATATCTTAACTCTTTAAGATACATCTATATGATTTAGAAAATATAGCGAAGACCAGCCACAAGTTTCCAATCGAAGAAACTACTAACCGAACTAACTCCATTACTTGAATTTACTCCCATGCCATAACCCGGGCGGAAATCAAAACTTAAAGCCAAAGGTACTGCTGCAAAACCAAGTTCTAAGCCTCCTGCAGCATTCAAGCCCCACTTGAACATAGGATTACCACTATTCTTAATATCATCAATAAAGCCTATACTCAAACCTCCACCTGCATACCACGATAAATCACCAAAGCCCCAACTAGCAATGTTGTCTTGATATAACAAATTCGGATTTACCTCAAAAGTATAGACTCCATCCCATGTGCCACTTGCAGTCATCTTTGAGCCACCGCTTCTGACAGTAGTAGTGACCGAAGTTGACATCAGGTTAACACCTAAGTCCACTTGCAGACCTAATTTGTCAATTGGCAAGAAAAAACCTTTAAAAGATGCACCATACATCGAACCTACTGTTCCACCTACACTATAGTTGTAGTTTTGTGCACTCACTCCTGCCACCATTGCTACAAACAAGGCAGCAACAAACAATTTCTTTTTCATTGTTCTTAAAAATTTAAGTTCTTATTATAATTCTTTTTGGATTTCTATTTCTTCAAACGACTCAAGGATATCTCCTTCTACTATATCGTTATACGATTTGAGACTTACGCCACACTCTGTATTAACACCCACTTCTTTTACATCATCTTTTACTCGTTTGAGTGCCGCCATATCACCTGTATGAATAACGATGCCATCACGAATAACACGCACTTTGTTAGAGCGTTTGATTTTTCCTTCACGGACAATACAGCCTGCCACTGTTCCCACTTTGGTGATTCTAAAGGTCTGCAACACCTCAAGAGTGGCAGTTACTTCTTCTTTCAATTCAGGCGCCAACATACCTGCCATAGCAGCCTTGATTTCCTCAATAGCATCGTAAATGATAGAATACAAGCGTATATCTATCTCTTCTTTATCAGCCATCTTACGCGCAGTAGCAGTTGGACGCACTTGGAAACCTACTATAATAGCATCCGATGCTTCTGCAAGCAAGATATCACTATCGCTGATAGCACCTACAGCCTTATGAATTACATTCACTTGTATGTTCTCTGTTGAGAGTTTTATCAGTGAGTCGGACAATGCCTCAACAGAACCATCCACATCGCCTTTGACAATGATATTGAGTTCTTTGAAGTCTCCAATGGCTAATCTACGCCCTATTTCGTCAAGTCCAACATGTTTTTTGGTTCTGATAGACTGCTCTCTTTGCAGTTGCTCACGCTTATTGGCTATTTCCCGAGCCTTTTGCTCTGTTTCCATCACATTAAACTCATCTCCGGCCTGCGGAGCGCCATTAAGGCCTAATATAAGTGCAGGCTCGCCAGGCTTTGCTTCTTTGATTTTCTGCCCGCGCTCGTTGAACATAGCCTTTATTTTACCATGGGCAGTACCTGCAAGCACTATATCTCCCATGTGCAAGGTACCGTCGCTAACGAGCACTGTGGCAACATAACCACGACCCTTGTCAAGCGATGACTCAATAATACTTCCTTTTGCACGACGCTTTGGATTAGCCTTCAAATCAAGCATCTCTGCTTCTAAGAGCACTTTTTCAAGCAATTCAAACACTCCGGTACCTTTTTTTGCACTGATTTCCTGACATTGATATTTGCCGCCCCAATCTTCAACAAGGATATTCATATTGGACAATTGCTCCTTTATCTTTTCAGGATTAGCACCGGGCTTATCGCATTTATTTATTGCAAATATCATCGGAACACCTGCCGCTTGAGCATGGTTGATAGCCTCAATCGTTTGAGGCATCACAGCATCGTCAGCCGCAACAATAATAATTGCTATATCCGTCACTTTTGCACCACGAGCACGCATCGCCGTAAAGGCCTCATGACCGGGAGTATCAAGGAAAGTAATGTGCTGACCATTCTTCAGTTTTACATTATATGCACCAATATGTTGGGTTATACCACCTGCTTCACCCGCAATCACATTAGTGTTTCTAATATGGTCCAAAAGCGAAGTCTTACCATGGTCAACATGTCCCATCACTGTCACTATCGGACAGCGAGGCTCTATATCTTCATCATTCAATTCCTCATCATCACCTATTGCCTCTACCACCTTCTCAGAAACAAATTCTGTAGTAAAACCAAATTCTTCTGCTACTATATTGATAGTCTCAGCATCCAAACGCTGATTTATACTAACCATCAAGCCCAATGACATACAAGTAGCAATCACCTGATTAACACTTATATTCATCATAGTCGCCAACTCATTAGCAGTAACGAACTCAGTCAGTTTTATTACATTCTGTTCCGCAGCCTCTTGCTCCATGAGTTCTTCTTGATGGTGTCTTATATTTTCTCGTTTTTCTTTACGATACTTAGCACCTGTTTTCTTTCCCTTCCCCGCCTGCATACGGTTAAGAGTTTCTTTTATTTGGCGTTGAACTTCCTCGTCGTCCACCTCCACTTTTACAGGTTTTTTGCCTTTTGATGCCTTACCACCTTTTTTGAAGTCGGCATTATTTACATCCACCTTGCCACCTTTGATGCGTTCTCTTTTGCGTTTCTCTCCGTTTGCAGCCGCACCACCACCTTGCTGCTGTTTGCGACGCTCCTCGCGCATCTGTTTCTTTTCTTCCTTGGTTTTCTTTGTAGGATGAGTTTGTTGATTGAGAGAATCCAAATCTATCTTACCAACAACCTTCGGTCCATTTTTAAGCACAGGTTTTCCTAAACTGAACACCTCTGTTGACGATTCTGTCTTAGACTCTTTCTTGAAATCTTTAGGATGCTCAACCTTTACCTCTTTTACCTCTTGTTTTTCTTTCTGCTCTTCCCTCCGCTCTTCTTTCTGCTCAGTTTTTTGCTCTTTCAGTTGAGGTTTCTCCTCTGCTTTTTCCTGAGTATTTTGAGCAACTTCTTCTTTTACAACAGACGTAGTTTTCGGTTTTTCCTCTTGCGGTTTTGTCTCAACAGGTTCAGTCTTCTCTTCTACCTTATGCTCTTCTGCCTTGGACTTATCTTCTTGGTCAGAAGAAGGTTGGTCCACAGGCTTGTTCTGTTTATTTTTCTTGCCATCAAGATCAATTTTACCTACTATTTTTGGCTTGGCAATAACAGGTTTTGATTCAAGTTCTTTTTTCTTCTCCTCTTCCACACTAATCGACTGCTGCAACTCTCTTTCCTGACGCTCTTGTTGTTGTTTTTCGGCAAGCATACGCAATGCCATATCCTTGTTGAAAGCCTGCGCCATCAACATATACAAGTCGTCATCAATTCGAGTATTAGGGTCGGTTTGGATTTCTTTTCCCTGCTTTGCTGCGAACTCTACGGCGGTGGACATACCTATATTAAGTTCTTTGCAGGCCTTGATGAGTTTTATTGCCATAAATTATTTAATTAAGTGGTGGTTAATATTATTTTTGCTAAAAGATCAGCATTGCTAACTTTAATAATGAGTTATTCTCCTTCAAATTCAGCAGCCAAGATGCGAAGGACTTCGTCTATAGTTTCTTCTTCCAAATCAGTACGGCGCATCAACTCCTCTTTATCAACTGCCAATACTGATTTGGCGGTATCCAAGCCAGCAGCCTTGAATTGGTCAAGAACCCATTGTTCTATTTCATCATTAAACTCGTCAAGATAGATATCCTCAGTATCTTCTTCGTCCATTTCACGGAACACATCTATCTGATAACCAGTCAGCATCGAAGCCAATTTGATATTGAAGCCTCCCTTACCGATAGCCAAACTGACTTCTTCAGGTTTCAAATATACATTTACTTGCTTTTCTTCCTCATTGATTTCCATAGAAGAAATTTTTGCAGGCGCCAATGCTCTCTGGATATATAAGTTTGGATTGGATGTATAGTTGATTACATCGATATTTTCATTTCTCAATTCTCGTACTATGCCATGAATACGAGCGCCCTTGATACCAACACATGCGCCAACGGGGTCGATTCTCTCATCGAAACTCTCTACTGCCACTTTGGCTCTCTGACCGGGTTCACGAGCAATGTTTTTTATCGCAATCAGACCATCATGCACCTCAGGTACCTCTTGTTCAAACAAGCGTTGCAAAAACAACGGACTTGTACGAGATAGTATAATCTTAGGATTTTGATTTTTGTTTTCAACCGAAACAACCACTGCACGGACCACATCTCCCTTACGATAAAAGTCGGTAGGTATTTGATTTTGTTTGGGTAAATAGAGTTCATTATTATCTTCATCCAAAAGAAGCATTTCTTTCTTCCATACTTGATACAACTCGCCACTTACCACTTGCCCCAACATCTCTTTATATTTCAAATAGAGATTTTCTTTTTGCAAATCAAGTATCTTGCTTGCCAAAGTCTGACGCAAGTTAAGAATCATACGGCGCCCGAACTGCATAAAGTCAACTTTATCAGTTACTTCCTCACCGATCTCAGCCTCGTCATCAATAAGCAGAGCGTCCTTGAGTTCTATTTCTGTATTTTCGTTTTCCAACTCACCATCAGCCACAACCGTACGGTTACGATAGATTTCCAAATCACCTTTGTCGGGATTGATGATTACATCGTAGTTGGCATCAGACCCATACATCTTTGCTATTACATTGCGGAAAGAATCTTCCAACACATTGATAAATGTCTGACGATCGATGTTTTTCAGATCCTTAAACTCTGAAAAAATTTCAATCAAATTAGTTGATTGTTTTTTTGTTGCCATTTTTGTATTTTTTAATTGTTATTATTTTTTTCACTACATATAGGTCTATATTATTTTGACCAATTATAATTTATCGTTAAAACTTAATACAATAACGCACAGATTTGGGCTCTGCATATTTCCAATAATAAGTTTTTATTTGTTTTTGTTTGCGCTTCTTACCTTCTATTTGCACCATTTCCTCAACATCCACAGCAAAACTATCTTCATTAACTTCCACTAACACTCCTGTCAGTTTTTTACCTTCTTTCAAAACCACCTCAACTTCATGACCAAGATTCTTCTCATATTGCATGCGCGTTTTGAACGGATCTGTAAGGCTCACGCTCCCCACCTCCAACTCATAGTCTTCTATTTCTCTGTCCAAGTGCTCATTTATATAATGATTCAATGCTGCGCATAAGTCTAAATCAACTCCTTCGTAACTATCCAATTCTATACTTATGTTGTTATCTGCCGACACTTTTACATCTACCAACACAACATCTTTTATGTTCGATAAAAAATCATTTACTATCTCTATAACTTTTTCTTTCTGAATCATAATAATTTAGTCTTTATTTGTAAAAAATATTTTGTCTTAACTCAAAGAATACAAATATTTTTATCAATAACGAAGGGAACCACTTGGTCCCCTTCTCATTCCGCCTGCAAAGATACTGCAAGTTTTTGATTCTCACAATACCTATAGTATTTTTTTTGAAAATCAATGGTTTGTTATGTTCACACGATTATACGAACAACCAATTTAGTACTAATATCTATTATTAGAGTGCGTTCAGAAAATACAAAGAATTGCATAAACCTGCTAAGACTTATGCAATCCATTACTATAAGTTTTTTCAATGGGTCAATTTATTTCACTCTTTGACCCATTATGGTATAAACTTTTCCGTCGCGAAGAATATAGATATTGCCATCTACCAACACCTTACGGGCAACAGAAGTATCTTCTATTATTGCAATAACCTCTTCTAAACCATCTGCTGACGCTTCTATCACTACCTTCTCATTGGTCAATACAAACTTACCATCCTCACCCGTCATTCCTAATCCTTCGTCTGCCTTATATTCCAATCCGCTCGGTTCTACTATCTTACACCCGTCCAACACTAACTCACCCCAACCTACTATCGAACCTTCGCTGCCCTGAACCGTCACATTGGCATTGCGGATAGTTAAAGTAGCCGAACTCTTGCTCGCTATTCCTGCACCTTCATCATTAGTCGCTTCTACCGACACGCCCTCTATCAGCACACTGCCCTTACCATTCAGCCACAAAGCACCC
>JAFVDX010000018.1 GCA_017478225.1 Paludibacteraceae bacterium
AACATGGATGAACAATGGCTCTGAATATACTACCACATCTGTTGTAAGCGGACAAAGGCCAACATTCCCTGATGCTCCAACAAGTTGCGATGATGAAAGCACTACATTCTATGGCTGGGCTACAAGTACATGGAGTGGTAAAATTGACGACATTTCCGCAAAAACCATCTATACCTCTGCATCTGCGATGCCCACAGTTACAAGTAATATGACTTATCACGCTGTGTTCTGCAAAGGAACTGCTGCCACATGGGAACCTATAATAAGTGCTCCAAGTGATTGGAGTGGAGAATACGTGATAGTTAATTCTGGCAAAACTCATGCTATGACATCTGACTTTTACTCAGGTTCAAGCGGAGAATTTATTGGCGCATCTGTTACTATTACCGATAATAAGGTGGTTTCTCCAACAGACAAAATGATTTGGATTGTTGCTAAGAATGGCTCAAATTCCCAATATTCATTTCAAAACAAATCCACTTCCACTTATGCTAACATTACAGGAACCAGCAGTACCAATGCGGCATTAAGCAACTCCGCTATATGGTTTACAATAGCATCTTCTTCTACAAGTGGAGTTTGGAAAGTGAATAGTGTAACAAATAGTGCACGTTGTTTTGCTTGGTACTCTTCCAATAACTCTTTCCGTACTTATGCTAATTCTTCAAACAATACCGGCTACTTGTATAAAAAGTCAGGTGGTTCGACTTCAAAATACCTCACCACATGTTGCATTTCTTTGGGTCAAATAAATGGTCCCATTAATTTGACCCATACGGAGACGAGTAGTAGCGTGACGGTGACGGTTGGGACAAGTTATACAGATTATAATAATGTATCGGGATACATATTCAAGATTTATGATGCGGCAAGTGCTGGAAACCTCTTAAATACCTTGCAGACGAATAGTAATAGTGCTGCTGACCGCTCGCAAACTTTCACCGGATTAACGGCTTCGACCAACTATTGGGTGACAGTGACCGCTAAGGGCGATGGCTCGACCTATTGTGCGACCTCTGAGGAAAGTGCTCGTGTTCAGGTTACTACTTCTGCTGCAGCATGTGTGGATCAGTTCTCATTACATACGGGAACGAAGGGCGGTAGCGATTGGGTATATAACAAGTGCTTTGTAGATGCCGACTGGGGAGCATCGGATGATGCTATTTATGTTGGTGAATTTCCTTCTACTAACGAGTGTTATGTAGGTTATGCAGGCAGTAACTCATATCATGGTGCTTATTGGGCTGTGGGCGGCATAAAAACCTACGACCTACCAAACGGCAGAACATTAGGTTGGAATAGTGGTAATTACTACAGCGACTATCCTGCAACTGCTCTGGGCACATTCCATATATACAAGAATAGCACCGATGAGAACTATTACTTGCGTTTCAAACCGACCTCCTATGTACTACGTACCGGTTCAGACGGAACGAGTTGGACTTCACGAGATATGACAGTTTCTGGAATAAATTCTAACTATTACGAGTCAGATTTTGTCACATTGACAAGCACTTTAATTAGTGAGCATGCATACGTGGATTTGAAAGCCAACAATGGTGATGGCCACGTATGGTGTAACTTTAGTAATGACCGTACAGCAAGTGGCAATGTGAAAGTGAAGAATGGTGCTTCAACATTCCGTGCTACGGACTTACAAGCCAGCGATAATGGTACTTATGGTAAGTTCCAAATAGATATTACGCAAGATGTGGATAACTGGAAGTTAGCGTTTGTACCATATTTCCATATTACTTATAATGCAAATGGAGGAACCGGTTCGACTGAGGCAAGTTCTTATGTCGAAGTTGGCTCGACAGCAGCCGCTGCGGCAAACGGGTTCACTGCGCCGGCGCATACGAGTTTTGGCGGATGGGCAACGAGTGCTGCAAATGCAGCGGCAGGTACAGTGGCTTACGCAGCGGGGGCAAACATCACACTGACAGCAGATGTGGAACTATTTGCAATCTGGACACCGGAGGCAAATGCCACAATAACTTTGAATAACTACACCGGTTCGGCAACTACTACAGGCTATTATGCTGGCGATTCATTTACATTGCCTTCGACGAATTCGTATAGTTGCAACGACAAGACTTTTGTTGGTTGGAGTACGGTAGAGATAGCAACACCGTCAGCAACGAAGCCTGCAAGCAACTTCTACGAGCCGGGCGCAAGCGTAACACTCGGTGCAACAAATACCTTCTATGCGGTGTTTGCAGAAGGAGAGGATGTGGAAGATGAGTTGAATAACACTAATACCGTCAATTCAACAAGTAGTTCTTATTCAGAATGGTCCGATGTGTCAGTAAGTTCAGATGCTGTTTATGCAGGTCAAAGTGCTGGTGAGCATAGTTCAATTCAATTACGTTCGAATAACAGCAATTCAGGTATTGTAACTACGACTTCCGGCGGAAAAGCCACAAAGGTGGTTGTAGAATGGAATAGCTATTCAACAAGTGGTAGAGTCCTCGATATATATGGCAAGAATTCTGCTTATGAAAAAGCTACAGATTTGTATAATGCTTCTAATCAAGGAACTAAATTAGGTTCTATCACCTATGGAACGAGCACAGAACTTACTATTACCGGTGATTATGCTTATATCGGCTTGCGCTCTAATAGTGGAGCCATGTATATTGACAAGATAACTATCACTTGGAGCAGCGCCACCAACTACTCCACCAACTGCGTTGCATGTAATGAGGTTACGGTAAGTTATACTGCTCCGAGTAATGGCAATGCTATGACGGTGAAGAAAGGTTCGACGACTATCAGTAGTGGCGATGCTGTCAAAACCTGCTCGGCTGTGGATTTGACCGTAACCTTGACGCCTGCGGCTCACTTTACTGCTGACGGTTTGACTGCAAAAATAGGTAGCACTGATATGGTTCAGTCTCATACAGGCAATGTATATACAGTAACCATTCCTCAAGATGCCACCGGCACGCTCAATCTCACTCCGACATTTACGGCTGAGACACCGCTGACGATAACATTTGATGTTCCGACAGGTATGGGTACGGCAGGTACGATAGGCACCATTTATTCAGGCGACAACTTCGACTTCCCGAATGTGACGGGCTACGACTCTGACTGTGTTGACTTCATCGGTTGGGTGGATGCTACAAGCGGCTCAACCTTCCCCAATGACGGTACTGCAACTTCAGAGCCGACGGGACTATTCAAGTACAATGACAATTCTGGTGCTGTAACGACAGATAAGACTTACAAGGCTGTGTATGGCGAGAAAGTAACAGATTATGCCGAGTCGTATGCTAAGGTGACAAGCGCACAGTCTGACTATAGCGGCAAATACCTGATTGTATGCGAGTCGGCAGGTGTGGCTTTCGATGGTAGCTTATCAACCTTGGATGCAACTGATAACAAGTTTGCTGTTACTGCCTCAGCAGGTAGTATAACAACGCTCTATTCTGACAAAGAATGGACCATCACAAAGACAGGTGATAACTATACTATCAAGTCCGCATCGGGGTATTATATTGGTAAGACTACAACAGGAAACGGTTTGAGTAGCAGTACGAGTGATGCATATACTAATACGATTTCTGTATCATCCGGAACCGCAACTATAACAAGTACTTCACAAAGTCTTAGTCTGAAATATAATAATGCGACCAATCAAAACCGCTTCCGCTACTATGGAAGTGGTCAGCAAGATATCCAACTCTACAAGTACGGAATGAACGAGGTGGTAACCTATACTTACACCACCGCTCCTGCTTGTGGCGACAAGTATTTCGTTACATTGGCAAGTGTTACCGGTGGCGCTCCTACGGCTTCACCTAAGGCAGCGGCAGATGGCACCACGATAAACATTGTGGCTAATCCGAACAACGGTTATACCTTCACGAGTTGGACGATAACGAAAGATGCTGACGACTCAAATGTAACCTCGACCTTGCTGGGTGCTAACTCGGCCACAGCAAGCACTTCGTTCACGATGCCGGCATACGATGTGACGGTGACAGCAGCATACTCGATAACCAACTACACTATTACTTACAACAACCTCAATGGCGCTTCGAACACGAACCCCATGAGTTATACCGTAGCCACGGCTGACATCAACTTGGCAGACCCGGGTGAGCGTAGCGGATATGTGTTCAAAGGCTGGTACGACGATGCCGTCTATACCAACCGCGTGACGACCATCGCCAACGGCTCGACAGGTGATATTTCACTCTATGCTAAGTGGGCTGTGGGCTATACCATTACATGGCAGAACGGCGTAGGCGCGACCAACCCCACGCCGACAGGTATAGAGGACGGTCAGTCTGTAGGCACGCTGCCTGTGCCGACCGGCTCGTGCGAGTTGAACGGAGTGGAGTACTCTAACTTCGTGGGCTGGTACACGGGTACGATAGCCGATGTGGCAACCGACCCGTCGGAGGCAGGTACGCTTATCACCTCAGCCACCGTGCCGAACGGAAATGTGACATACCATGCCGTATATACCAATATGCCAGACTACTCAAGCACGCACACAAGCAATGTTACGCTGCCGAGTCAATCAGGAGTAATCTATACTGCAAAAGTAAAAGTAGGTGATGCTGACGATGCACCGCAGTATGATGCCATAAAAATAGGTTCAAATTCAACTAAAACGAGTTCGTTTAACTTCACTGTTCCTTCGGGGACTACGAGGATAACCGTACAAGGTGCGGGTTGGTCAGGTAAGACCACTTCAATAACACTTGCTACTTCAGTTGGTACAATAAGTCCGAGTACGGCACAGTCGTTAGACGCACAGAGTGGGGCAACAGGTAATAGCCCGTTTACGATTACCTCAAATACTACCTTAACCTTCAACTTGACGGGTGTTACTTCAGAAGCGACGATCACATTGAGTAACTCAGGTGAGCGTGTTGTCGTTTGGGGTATCAATGCTTCGTCGGCAAGTGGAAGTGAGATAGGATATATCACTCAGTGCTGCGACAATATGCTGTCAGCCCCTGTGATGAACACCCCGACGGTGCGCACCTCGACGGCAATCACCTTGTCGTGGAACGCTGTTGCGAACGCTACGGGTTATAAGGTAAGTTGGAATGGTGGCGACTGGGAAGATGTGGGTACAACAACAACCTACGCCAAGACCTCGCTTGAGCCTGAGACAGACTATGCTTACCGTGTTATAGCCAAATATACAACTCCTTACTGCGGTGCAACGCCGGTAGAAGGTGTGGTATCAACCAAACCGGTTTATACAGTAACCTACGCTAAAGGCACGGGAACGGGCAGTTGCTCTGCCAATGGTACTGTACCGGCTGTAGCGACCTACGAAGCCGGACAGGTGGTAACGATAGTAGCGAACCCCTTCACGCTTGCGGGTAACACCTTCGCTGAATGGGTTGTGAAAGATGCTTCGGATAACACGGTTACTGTTACTAACGGACAGTTCACTATGCCTGAGAGCAATGTAACCATCACTGCCACTTGGACAGCCAAACAAGACCGTTTCTTCGACCGTATGCACGATGGCACCGATGCTACTCACGGCGGTGTGGACGATGGCAACGGACACTATTATATCGTTCGTGAGGGTTGTCAGTATGTGATGCCGACACTGACCGACGATGACACCGGTACAGACATCTGCCATACTTCTCACTATAAACTGCTTGGTTGGGTAGCAGAGAGCCATATCAATACCACTGACGGTACTATCAAGGCCGATGCTCTTGATGCCAATGGTATGGTGAAGGATAACCTGCTCTATAAACCCGGAGTATCGGTGATGACCGCCAACAACCAGACCTTCTATGCCGTCTGGGCTAAGGTGGTGGAGTAGAGGGACTAGATGGACTAGATAGACTAGATGGACTAGATAGACTAGATAGACTAGAGGGACTAGACGCACTAGATGGACTAGATGGACTAGACGGACTAGACGGATTAGACGCACTAGATGCTTTAGATAGCCTTAGGGTGGGTGGTACCGCCCTGAGGTACAAAGAAAGATTCGCGGAATTAGTAGAGAAAGAAGTCCGCAGATGAAGCAGATTGAACAGATAAATTTGCGGACATAAGAAAAGAATAATAATAAAACAAAACAAATACAATGAAAACAATTTACAGAATTCTTGCTTTAGTTCTGATGGTAGCGGGACTGGGCATCAGTGAAAAAGTTGGTGCTGCCGGCAAAATCTTGGAAGCGACAGGTTTCCAGGCGATAAAGGCACCCAATAACACAACGAACACCAATAATACATGGTCGCCTTATACGAGCAATGGTACCTATGGTACTTGTACCACAACGGCACATGGAGTTACATTAACGAGTGCTAACATGACAGTGAATACGACTAACTTTACCGTGAAAGACACGAAGTCGTTTACCATCTCAGTCGCGTCTGGTAGCATATATCGTGTTGTGTTCAAACCGAAAACAACCGGTGTGGGAGGTTCGCAGACAGCATTATCAGCATCAACTGGTTCATGGGCAGGATCAGATACTTGGGTGTGTGCTGATAGTTATTGGGGATTTACCAATGGTAAGTCATCGGTGACTTTTACTAATAACTGTGGTCAGGATTATTCAATCAATAGTATTAACATCTATACATATCGAGATGCAACGGATGCTGAGGCAAGCCTATCTGAGTCGTCGTTTACGGTGAGTGCAAATAATGAGGAGAGTAAAAGTACCCGATTGACAACTAACTTAGGTATATCGTTTGACGGAGCAAATTCTCCATACAACAATTCTATTGATACAGACGGAGATAGCAATATCAGTGAAAGTACCATAGAGTTTGAAAGCAGTATGTATAGCACAACCTATTCAAATGGAAGTACTATCAATTTTGATATATATCCTTATGCAGAAGGTACTTATAATCCGGCATTTGTGCTGGGTTATCAGAGTAGTTCTGACCAAGCCAATAACTATTATATGATTGCATTATGGATACCTTTTACTGTTGAAGTAACAGATGCTTGTACAAAGATACCTACAGTCGAATTTGGTACTGCTTCGCCGGCTATTGCAAACTATAATGCAATTTCTTGTTCAACCACAAATTTCACGCGAACAGCAACCGTAAAATACAACAATGTGGCTACGGGTCAGACTATCACATATCGTTCAAACAACGAAGATGTGGCTGAGGTTAGTTCGGCAGGTGTTGTAACAATAAATGGTATTGGTTCGGCTCGTATCACCGCATCGGTACAATCCGATGGAGATTATTGTGGAGCAGATGATTATTACGACATCACCGTCACCGGCTACACTGTGACGCTGCATTATCCGTCGTGTGTGGCTGATGCGGGTCTGACGGGAACGAGCAAGACCTTTAATAATGTATGTGGTGCGTTTAGTCTCAACTACGACATGGCCGTAGAAGGGTATCGTTTTGCAGGCTGGACAACCTCGGCGGTGACTACCAACCCGTCGAGCGTCAGTCCGCTTTACGCCACAAGCAGCATCGACATTACCGCCAATAAGGACTTATATGCCGTCTATTCGGCTGTTAGTAACGAGTTCCAACTCTCAACGGCATCAACCATCGAGGCAGGCGATTATGTGATTACCGGCTCGTATAATGCTACCAACGCACCGGTGATGACCAATTCATTAAATAATGGTAAGTTGACTGCCAATACCGAAGACTATACCGTTACCGGTACAGGCAAACTGACCTGCACCGAAGAACAATGTATTTGGACATTAGCGGCAGTGACTGGTGGTTGGACAATAAAAAATTCTGCTACAGGCAAATATCTGTCGGCTGCTTCGGGAGCGACATCGAACAATGACTTGAAACTTCGCATGGTTGATACACCGGATGAGTACTCAGTATGGACTATCAGTCAAGGTAGCCAGAATCGCTATAATGTAGTGAACAACAAACGAAACTCTGATGATGAGGCAAGGAAGAACCTATATGCCAATAGCGGTTATTTTGGATTCTATACAACTATCAGTCCCTTCTTCTTCAAGCGTACTTCTTCGTCGGGTACTTACACGAGCGATCCGAGTTGCTCGATGTCGGAATATACTGTGACTATCCAGAATCAGACCGAAGGCACAGCCGTGGCATCAGGTACGGGTGGCGTTTGCGTTTGGGACAGCCCCGTGCTCTCGAAACTCTATGGTACCGAGACCGTCACTCTGACTGCCACACCCGCCACAGGCTACCAATTCTTAAGTTGGACGGTAGTCAGCGGCGGTGCTACGCTGTCGTCAACTTCCGATAACCCCGCTACCTTCACCATGCCGACCAACAATGTGGTTATACGCCCAAACTTCGGTCCGCAAACATACGATATTACCTACAAGGACAAAGGCGATGTCGCCTTTAGTGGTACTCATGCTACAGGTTATCCTACCGAGCATACCTACGGCACACCTACTGACCTTTTGACTGCCACAAAGACGGGCTCGGTGTTTATGGGCTGGTACGACAACAGTACTTGCACCGGCTCGCCTGTAACACAACTCGGGGCTACAGCATATACTGCCGACATAACACTCTATGCTTTGTTCTTGCAACTAACCGACCCGCTTGCTTGGTGTCCTGAACCGACAGTTACCTTGACGGGCGATAATGTGTATGTAACAGGCACATACAGAACAAATGGTGCTGTGATGGCAGTGAACCAACTCACGCTCAATGCCAACAACCTTATTGCTAACGGTGTAGTAAGACTCTCTACTCCTGCCGGTAGCGGTGTTTATTTCTCAACGGCAAGAGATGTGAACTTCACAAAAGCAAGCAAGCCGACAGCCACAGTGGATATAACAGCCGATGCAGGTGGTGACATAACTGACCAAACCATTTATGTACATTATTTGCCGTCAGCGGCGGGTGATGGTACGCCTCAGTCGGTGGCAGTAAGAGCGGAATATCAAAGTAATACATCGTATTATTCAACAAAGGATGTGCATGTGAGAAATATGCCTGAGCAGTTTGCTGTAGCAACCAAAGTGGGTACTTCGTGGTATGCACTGCCTGCTGACATCGGCTCGGCAAGCAATCCTGCGGGTGTATTGCTCGATGTGGACGAGAGTACATGGACGGCACGCGGGGCGGCAACACTTGCTTACACGCTCTGGTCGGTGGTAACCACTAACACTGCAAACGACCAATATCAAACCTATGGCGAGATGATTCGTTTAGCGGGAAATTCGAACAAAGCACTTTGGACATCGGATGCAGCAAGTACTTATACTATTAATAATAGTGCCACAATATCAACATTAGGCTCGGGCGCCGATGCTGCTAATTACCGTTGGGCAGTGGCTACCACCGAAGCCGGTACGACATGGAAATACACTCTCAGTACCGCACAGACCAACAACACAAACGACCTGCGCTACTGGCAGAGCAAGTGGGGAACATACAATAGCGGTGGAACGAGCATCAACGAAGTGTATTTCTTGCCATTGACTGTTGTGGAGGATGCTCAGATGAGCGTTATGGAGTGGGGTGAGTCAGAGGTGGCATTGAAGTGTGCTGAAAATACTACTCTGACAAGTGTGAAGATAAACGGAACTGCTGTAACTCCAACACCGACACTTGCCGAATTGACAGGCGATATTATGAAACTGAGCGGTCTTCCTAATTTGAGTACGCTTGATAGTTATGCCATGAAGAATATGGTAGTGAGCGTAAGTGAAGGTGGCACGGCAAAACAATTTGTTACTATTATACCATTTATCTTGACAAGTAGCAACAGTCCTGCCGCTACTCCGAAGACAACGATAGATTTGCGTAATTTGGCAGAGGGCAGTTCGCAAGACGCAAGGAACGACAAGACGGCTGTAGTGGATGTGGTTATCAGAAATGGAGCACAATTGGATGTAACCACTGCTCAGAACAATGCAACAGCATGTAAGTTTAATGATATGTATATCTATCCGGGTGGTAAGTTGAACATAAGCGGCAATAGTATTAATTTGTCGAATGTATATCTGCGTGGTGGCTTTAGTTGGCTTGATGCATCAAAGGACTTCCGTCTGCCACAAATGAAGGTTACAGATGGTATGAGTATTACGGGTATTGGTACTACGGGTCATCGTATTTGTTATGACTTTACAGCCGACCGCACGATGTTCTATATGTTGGCATTGCCTGCAGATGTGGATGTAAATGATATTACTAATGAGGAGGGCACGAAGAAATTTGGTGCGACTATAAAGAGTTATAGTGGTAAGGGCAGAACTGAAAATCCGCAGTATAGTACTACGCCTCAGTGGACAGCAATAGAGAGTGGCAGTTTAAGAAGAGGTGTAGGTTATGAAGTCACTGTGAAGGCTCGGAATGGCCGTTGGTATGGAATACTTCGTTTCCCGCTTAAGACCAATGCTTGGTCGAACGAGATTGTGTGCGAGCCGAGTGTGACCAACTGGGGATATGAGTCGGTGAGCACAATTGGAGCCAACAATGTAGGTTGGAACTTGGTAGGTAATCCGTTCTATTCTGCCTTTGAGAGCGATGCTACAGGTGATAGCAAGATAGCCACAGAGGGCTTTAAGCCTCACTTGGTAAATGGTTACTGGGATGGTACATACGAGTGGGCAACAGAGACGGTGAAGTATTATACAGTGCCTAACAAGATGGATTATGGTTATGAGGATGTGAGGGCAACGGACTACAAGTTGGAGGCGTTCTATCCGTTCTATGTGCAAGTGAAGACGGCAGGAACACTCACTTTTGCTCCGGCAAATAGAGTATTGCGTGCTCCTTCAACCGGTTTGCATAGTATGGCTCAGGCGCGTGAGATGACTGTTGACTTCTTGATTGAAGACGAGCAGAATCATAAGGATGTGGCAGGATTGAATATCTCAGATGAATACTCTGCGCAGTTCGATTTCGATGATAAGGAGAAGACGATTGAGCCGAGTGTTGAGCAACTGAAACTCTACACGCTGACCGATGGCTATAGAGTGGCATTCAATTCATTGCCTGAGATGTCAGTGGGTAGCATACCGATGGGTTATATAGCACCAGCGGCAGGTGAGTATGAGATAAGCCTGAAAGAAGGTTCGGATGTTCAGTATTTTGATGAGATAGTGCTTGTTGACCACGAGATGAACGATACGGAGTGGAACTTGCTGCAAGGAGGTTATAGGTTTGGGACAGAAGAGCAGAAGTCGGGTAATGATACTCGTTTCGTGCTTAAACTCAAACTCAAGGAAGAGCAACAAGATATTGATACCGACTGGTCGGGTGCGGGATTGGATAAGTTGTCGGTATATAGCGGCAATGGAGAACTGATACTGCATAATGTACCTCAAGATGCCCAGTTGTGGTTATATGATATGACGGGTAAGTTGGTAGAAAACCGTGTGGCCAATATGGGAGGCATGTTGCGATTCATGGTTCCGACGGGAGTATATAATATCCGCGTTCAGAGTGGCACGGAAGGTAAAACTATTAGAGCGATTGTGAAATAATAGATATCTTAGATAACTTAGATATCATAGAAACGATAAAAACAAAATGATTATGAAGAAGACAATGATATTATTATTTTGGCTTGTAGCAGGGGCGATAGCCCTTGCTCAAAGCCCGTTGTATGAAACATCGTCAAGCAGCACTCGCTCAGAGCATAAGTTGCAAATGCAAGGAGGTACGAATAGTTGGAATATCACCCCGATGTCCGGCAAATCGCTTCGTTCGTCCGGTGGCTCGCGCAATGGTATTTCCGGTGGTGGACTGGTGGGTATAGGTGCCGGTGCTCCGCAAGTAATTATTGGTGGTGGTCAGATGCCTCAGGTGCAGTTTGGAAGAGGGGGAGTGGGCAATGGTGAACTGGTGAGTGACCCTACTCAGACCAATCGTCCGCGTCGTTTGGGAGAAGAAGATGACGACGATGATCCCAATGATCGTCCTGAGCCACATCCTAACCCAATAGGTGATATGGAATGGTGGGTGGTGCTGATAGGCATTTTGTTGTTCGCTTTCGTTAAGAGACTAAAGCGTGCAATCAACTAAAAAGAAGAGGCTATATCTTTGGTGATATGGCCTCTTGCTTTTTTTTAGAAGTCTTAGATATCTTAGAAGTCTTAGATATCTTAGAGACTTTAGAATTATTTTTTCTCGAAGAGTTTGTAGCAAAGTCCTGCGAGTGCGGCGCCTACGAGTGGAGCGACGATAAAGAGCCAGAGTTGCGGCAGAGCCAATGCGTTATCTGAGAAGATAGCCTGCGAGATAGAGCGTGCAGGATTGACAGATGTGTTGGTCAGAGGAATACTGATAAGATGAATCAGTGTGAGGCAAAGACCGATAGCCAGACCTGCAAACTTAGTGTTAGCGCGTTGGTCGGTAGCACCGAGGATAACCATCAAGAAAACGAATGTAAGCAATGCTTCAACAGCGAAAGCTCCCCCCATGCTGATTTGATGATAACCGGCGTCACCGGCGAAAGCCTCACCAAAGCCGTTGGCAGCGAAAGTACCTACTTCCATGCCGGCTGCTTTAACCAAACCAAAGAGCACAGCCCCGGCGAGTATGGCACCAACGATTTGTGCGCACCAGTAGCAAAGCATCTCTTTCCATGTCATTCTTCCATTGACAAAAACGCCAAGAGAAACGGCAGGGTTGAGGTGTGCACCAGAGATATGACCTATTCCATAAGCCATAGTAACTACGGTAAGACCAAAGGCGAGAGCAACGCCCAGAAAACCTACACTACCGCCGGCGAAGATTGCAGTACCGCAACCGCCCGCAACAAGCCAAAATGTACCGAGACATTCGGCCACGAGTTTGTTTGTTAGTTTCATAATGTTTTGTTTTTAATTGATTATTTCAGCCTTGAACTTATTGTCCAAGGAATGCTTCTTTTATTTGCTGTACACGGTCGAGTTTTTCCCAAGTGAAGAGTTCCACTTGCTTGGTGAAAGTGTTTCCGTTGCCGTCTTCAAAGGTTTTTTCAACTATTTGTGGTGTGCGTCCCATGTGTCCGTAGGCAGCGGTCTCTTCGTAAATAGGTTGTCTAAGATTGAGTGCTTGCTCGATAGCCCCCGGGCGGAGGTCGAACAACTCATTGACCTTTTGCGCTATTTGTGCGTCGGGCATTTGCACTTTGGCCGTGTTGAAAGTGTTTACATATACACTAACAGGTTCAGCCACTCCGATGGCATAACTGATTTGTACTAATGCTTCTTTGCATACCCCTGCAGCCACGAGGTTTTTGGCTATCCAGCGTGCAGCATAAGCGGCAGAGCGATCTACTTTCGAGGGGTCTTTCCCTGAGAAAGCGCCTCCACCATGTGCGCCTCTGCCACCATAGGTGTCAACAATGATTTTCCTGCCTGTAAGTCCGGTGTCTCCGTGAGGACCACCTATTACGAAATTGCCTGTAGGATTGACAAGCAGTTGATAAGAAGAATTTTGCAAGAGTTTTTTGTAGAGTTTGTCGCGTTTGGCAACTCTTGGAAGCAAGATATTGATGATGTCTTCACGAATTTTTTGTTGACTTATGTCAGGGTCGTGCTGTGTGGATAGGACGATAGTGTCGATACGAATAGGTCTGCCTTGTTGGTCGTATTCTACTGTTACTTGTGATTTGCTGTCTGGGCGCAGGTAGCGCATTTGTCGTCCTTCTTTGCGGATGCGTGCAAGAGTATAAACCAGAGTATGCGCAAGGTCAAGAGTAAGCGGCATGTAGTTTTCTGTTTCGTCGGTAGCATAGCCGAACATCATGCCTTGGTCGCCTGCTCCTTGCTCGAGCGGTGTGCCTCGACTGACACCTTGGTTGATGTCTTGTGATTGTTCGTGCAAGGCTGTGAATATACCGCAAGAATTGCCGTCGAACATATATTCTGACTTGGTGTAGCCAATACGGTTGATGACTCGCCTGACAGTGTTTTGTACATCAACATAACTTGAGGAGCGGACTTCGCCTGCAACTACTACTTGTCCAGTAGTAACAAGGGTTTCACATGCCACATGCGACTTGCTGTCTAACGCAAGAAATTGGTCAAGGATTCCATCGGAAATCTGATCGGCTACTTTGTCTGGATGACCTTCACTGACACTTTCAGAGGTGAAAAGATAATTCATTCTTTTATGTGAATTAGATGCTTAGAAGTCTTAGAGGTCTTAGAAGTTTTTAGATATCTTAGAGACCTTAGAAGTCTTAGATGTCTTAGAGACCTTAGAAGATTTAGAAAGCATTAAAAAAACTGCGCACCTGACTACTTTGCGGTGTGCAGAACATCGGGTTTTAGCATTCTTTTAAGGAGGTTGCAAGCAGTCAAATCTATCCTCCGCTATGTGAGAAAAAGGTTTTGAAAATCTATTCTCAAGACTTTTGCCCACATTTGCGTTGCAAAATTAGTGCTTTATTTTGACATAAACAAAAAGCCGTAGAAAAATTATTGTTTTTTGGTATGCTTTTATGTTCTATGTTTCTTTTTTGAGGTTATATGAAGTGTTTGTAATAAGTTAGATTATTGTTTTTTATCACAGATTTTTAGTTTTCGTCCCAAATAATTGAATTTTGTCATTTTTTTTGATTGACTAATTATGAATTTGTCTATTTGAGAATAAATGAATAACTTTGCAAATGCGTATGGTGAAAAAGTTTTGGGGCGTAAAAATAGATGTTGATAGATTTAAATTATTGTGTGTGGGAAAGAAATGTGTGGAAAAGAAATGTTAAAAACATAATAATATAATTAATATAATATGGCAGAATATATAAATAAAAATAATATGGCAACACCAACAAGACATTTTTTCGATTATTTTAATGAGCGTATTCCTCAGAATTGGAATGAGCCTGCGCTTACAGACTATGATGGCGACAAAGATTACACCTTCGGGCAGATGGCTCAGAAGGTGGCTTTTTTGCAACTCTTATTAGAAAAAGCGGGTATAGGCAAAGGCGATAAAGTGGCTATTTGTTCCAAGAACTGCTGCAACTGGGCAGTAAGTTTTTTGAGTATTGCGGCCAACCGAGGTGTGATAGTGAGCATAATGGATGCTTTCACAGGTGAGGATATTGAGAAACTTATGAATCACTCAGATGCAAAAGCCATTTTTGCTGGCGAGAGCGTGTGGAAAAAAATAGACATAAAGAATATGCCTGAGTTGCAATTGGCCCTTTCCACTGATGATTTTGAACTTCTTTATGCCAAGACTACTGTACAGACAGAGGCTTATAATGATGCTCAAAAAGTGTTTGAAACAGTATATCCTGATGGTTATTCATCTAAGGATGTGTCTTTCCCCACAGATAATATGGATGACCTGATGATAATCAACTATACCTCCGGTACCACAAGTGAGCCTAAGGGTGCCATGTTGTCGTATAGAAACATATCAGCCAATGTACATTTCTCTCAGGAGACCATACCTAATCATGCCGGTTGGTCGGAGGTATGTATGTTGCCGTTGGCTCATATGTTTGGTATGACCATTGAATTTTTGTATCAAGTGGCAGGTGGGTGCCATGTATATTTCTTGAGCAAGACTCCTTCGCCTACTGTGCTTATGCGCGCATACGCAGAAACGAAACCATATATGATACTCACGGTACCGTTGGTGCTTGAAAAGATATTCAAGGCAAAGATATTTCCCGCCTTGCAAAAACCTATGATTAAGTTCCTGTGGAATACGCCGCTTCTTTGTAAAATTGTAGAAAAGCAGATTTATAAGCAATTGATGAATGCCTTTGGTGGCAATCTGATATGGCTCATAACCGGTGGTGCGGCGATAAATGCGGAGGTGGAGAGAGTATTTCGCAGAATCAAATTCCCCTTTGTTGTTGGCTATGGTATGACGGAGGCAGGACCACTTATATGTTACGACCATTGGTACAACGAAGTACAGGGCTGTTGCGGAAGATGTGTTGACAGGAACGAGTTGAAGATCGATTCTGACGATCCGGAGAATAAAGTGGGCGAGATACTTTTCCGTGGTGAGCATGTGATGATGGGTTATTATAAGAATCCTGAAGCAACGGCTGCTGCAATTGACAAAGATGGTTGGCTCCATACGGGTGATTTGGGCACATTGGACAAGCAAGGGCATTTGTTTATCCGTGGTCGCTCAAAGGCTATGATTCTTTCTTCTAACGGCCAAAATATCTACCCTGAAGAAATTGAGGATAAACTGAATAACTTGCCTGCTGTGGTTGAGTCGGTGGTAGTGGGTAGAAATGGTAAATTGGTAGCATTGGTTTTTGCAGATGCTAAATATGAATTGCAAGGACAAACTATAAGTGAGTTGATGGAAGAGAACAGAAAAGCACTTAATAAGTCGTTGCCACAATATGCACAAGTGATGAGTATTGAACTTGTAGATAAAGAATTTGAGAAGACCCCCAAACGCAGTATCCGCAGATTCTTGTATAAGTGATATTATTCTGAATAATCAGAATAATCTGAAAATCCGGAATAACCAAAAAAGAGATGCTTCAAAGGAAAGCATCTCTTTTTTTGATTATAGATATTGTATTAAAGTCTTGCTTTGATGGCTTTGCTTTCAGCCTCGTAGCCGGGTTTGTCGAGCAGAGCGAACATATTTTTCTTGTAGGCTTCCACACCTGGTTGATTGAAAGGATTGATACCGAGCAGATATCCGCTAATGCCGCAGGCGCGCTCAAAGAAATAAATCAACTCTCCTAAATAAAATTCGTTGAGTTTGGGCATTTCTATTTTCAAGTTAGGCACGCCACCATCCACATGAGCAAGCATAGTGCCTAATTCAGCCATTTTATTTACTTGGTCAACGCGCTTACCTGCAAGGAAATTAAGTCCGTCTAAGTTGGCGTCGTTGTTTGGGAAAAGCACTTCGTGATTGGGCTCTTGAACGGAAATGACAGTCTCAAACAAGTGTCTCTCGCCATCTTGAATATATTGTCCCATGGAATGTAGGTCGGTTGTGAAATCTACCGATGCGGGGAAAATACCTTTGCCTTCTTTGCCTTCTGACTCGCCATAAAGTTGTTTCCACCATTCGCTAACGAAATGCAATTTAGGATTGAAGTTGACAAGCAGTTCCACTTTCTTACCGCTCTTGTAGAGTGCGTTTCTTACGGCAGCATATTGAGCGGCAGGATTCTCTTCGAACGGTGTGTTGCTGCCACATACTTGTTGCATACGCTCTGCACCATCAATCAAACTTGCGATGTCAAACCCTGCGCATGATATTGGCAACAAGCCTACTGGCGAGAGTACGGAGAATCGTCCACCGATATTGTCTTCAATAACATAGGTTTTGTAGCCTTCTTGAGTAGCAAGAGTGCGCAATGCACCGCGAGCCTTGTCGGTGATGCAAACAATGAGTCGTTTTGCTGCTTCTTTGCCTTGTTGCTCTTCAAGTTGAGTTTTTAGCAAGCGGAAAGCAAGTGCAGGTTCAGTTGTGGTGCCTGATTTGCTTATGCTGATTATACCAAAACGCTTGTTCTTGAGCAATTCTTGCAACTCAAAAAGATAATCTTCGCCTATGTTTTGTCCTGCATATACAATTTGAGGTTTGGTGTCTTGAAGCCAAGCAAAAGAATTACTCAGTGCGTCAATAACAGCCTTTGCACCCAAATATGAGCCGCCGATACCAATACATACTATCACCTCACATTCTTTGCGGAGCAATTGTGCTGTTTGATTGATGTCTTGAAGTTGTTCACGGATGTCGCTTGGTAGTGTGAGCCAGCCTAAGAAATCATTGCCCAGCCCTGTGCCTTGTTCAAGATCTTGTTGGGCTTGCTGGGCTTGTGCCTTGTAAGCACTGACAGCGTCGGGAGTAACGAATCCAAACGCCTTGTCAATAGTTAATTTAATATCTTTCATATTGTTAGATTGTTTAATTGTTCTTTTATGAATCTTTTGTTTCGAGCCCGCAAATTTACTTTAACTTTTCCATTCTGACAAATTTATTTGTAGGTTTAACATATTTCAACTACTTTTGCACACAATAAAAGAAAATAGGTTATGAGTAATTTTTCAAGGCGCAAAACGACAACTGTGCATGTAGGTAGTATTTGTATTGGTTCAGACTGTCCGATAGTAATACAAAGTATGGCAAATACTGACACTAATGATATTGAAGGTTCAGTCAGTCAGGCCAAGCGGATTTTTGATGCCGGTGCTCAGATGGTGCGTTTCACCACGCAGGGTAAGCGTGAAGTGGAGAGTTTGCGGCAGATTCGTGAGCGCTTGAATGCTGATGGATATACTTTGCCGCTTGTGGCAGATGTACATTTTAATTCAGATGTGGCAGATTTAGCGGCCGCTGTGGTGGAGAAAGTGAGAATCAACCCCGGTAATTATGCCAAAGAAGATGTGATGAGAACTAAGTTCTTGCACTTGCTTGATATCTGTCGGGAGCACAAGACGGCATTGCGTATAGGAGTGAATCATGGTTCTTTGTCGCAAAGGATGTTAGACCGTTATGGCGATACTCCTGAAGGTATGGTTGCCTCATGTATGGAATTTCTGAGAATATGTAAAGAACAGGATTTTCAGGATGTAGTGATTTCGGTCAAAGCATCTATTACGCGAGTGATGGTTGCCACTGTTCGTCTGATGGTAGAGGCAATGGAGAGAGAAGATATGTATTTCCCACTGCATTTGGGGGTCACTGAGGCGGGTGAAGGTGAAGATGGCAGGCTCAAGTCTGCTATAGGAATAGGCTCGTTGCTGGTGGATGGCATAGGTGATACTATTCGTGTGAGTCTTAGCGAAGACCCTGTAAATGAAATCCCTGTGGCAAAAGACATATTGCAGGCAGCAGGTGTGATAAGATACAAGACGGAGTATATCTCGTGCCCTTCGTGTGGGCGTACGCTTTTTGATATAGAAAAGACAATTGCCAAAGTAAAAGAAGTTACCAAAAACTTGAAGGGTGGGCTGAAAATAGCAGTTATGGGCTGTGTGGTAAATGGTCCTGGAGAAATGGCAGATGCTGATTATGGGTATGTCGGGGCTGCAAGAGGGAAAGTAAGCCTATATAAAGGAAAAGAATGTATCCTGAAAAACCTGCCACAAGAAGAGGCGGCAGAAAAACTCTTGCAACTTATATATACTGACCATCCTGAACTTAAATAGCATATATTACAGCATTTGTCCTCGCAAATCTTGGTTCAGAGCAAAGTAAGATTTGTGTAGTTGATAAAATAAATGTAAATTTGCAAATTAATTTTGTATAAGTGATTTTACTAAAAGTAATTAAGATGAAACCATATAAAGTACAATATCAAGAAGTAGATGGAAATCGTCGTTTGAGGCTATATACTTTAGAGAATATGCTTCTTAATTCTGCGGGAAGCAATGCAGATGACACGGGCATAGGCATACAATATCTGCTTGAACAAAACTGCACATGGGTGATAACTAATATGTCGCTTGAAATTCGTTATCTCCCTACTCATGGCGAAAGAATAGGTATAGAAACATGGGTAGAAAATGCAGCGCACATGCTTTCTGTCAGGAATTTCCGTATTTATCTTCTTGATTCAGAAGGTGAAATAATTAAACAAATAGGTCAGGCTAAAAGTGTTTGGGCGGTAATAAATATAACCGACCGTACTATTCAGAATGTGTTTGAACAGCAAGTATTTATTGATTATCATTATGGTCCTGCGCTGCCCATTGGTAGGGCACCTCGTTTTCATGTGATAGACATGCCTGATGGAGAGGATTCGCATAAGATAGTATATAGTGATATTGACTATAATGGTCATTGCAATTCTTGCAAGTATGTGGAGTTTATGCTTAATGCATGCGAGCCTGTGGCTCTAAAACAGATGTTGCCGCAGTCGGCTGAACTGATAGATGACAATAGTAAAACGCTGAGAATAGATATCAAGTATGCCAAAGAGATGTATAAGGGTGAGGTGTCGAAAATCAAGTATCAGCATATTGACGAAAGCACCATACAATACGAAGTAAGGAACTCGGCTGGCGAATTGGCATGCAATGCACGAATAGGGATAAGTTAGGTCTGTATGAAGGATATGATTTATCCTATAAAAGATTCTTACTTTAGTTGGTTCTTACTTTTAGTTGTTATTTACTTTTAGTTGATTTCTTACTTATTTTTAATAGATTCATAAATTATTAGAATACTTTGACTTTACAAGATCTTCAAGATTTATATAGCCGTCAGCCTCAGTTGAGGTTGCTGGGACAGGAGGTGGCTAAGGGTCGCCAACAGCATTTTTTAGTTACTTGTTTAAGCGAGACCTCGGCTTGGTCTCTCGCTCTTCACTCGCTCTTTAAGCAAATTTGTCGGACGATGTTGGTCGTTCTCAATAGTGCTGACGATGCCTCATATATGCAAAGTGATTTGGCTGCAATCGAAGGCGAGAAAAATGGCATAACCGGAATAACCGGAACAACCGGTACAACTGGTATAATCGGTGGTTCGGATATTTTTCTTTTTCCGTCTTCGTATCGTCAACGTCAGCGTCAGCAGCAAGCCGATGAGAGTTATCTGATTCAGCGCACCGAGGTGCTCAATCATCTTGTCAATAATTCAAGGCCTGCCATTATTGTAACTTATGCTGATGCTCTATTAGACAAAGTGCCTCAGAAAGCGCAATTTACGAATAAGACAATCACGCTCAATGTTGGGCAGCAAATAAGTCAGAACCAACTCTCAAAGCAACTTGTGGAGTTAGGGTTCTTGAAAGTGGATTTTGTGTATGAACCCGGTCAATTTGCTATTCGTGGTGGCATTTTTGATGTGTTTTCTTTTTCTCATGAAGAGCCTTATAGACTTGATTTCTTTGGTGATGAGATTGATACGATACGCATTTTTGATATAGAGACTCAACTGAGCAAAGAGAAAATTCAGTCGGTGGAGATAATATCGTCTGTTAGTCAGGAACAAGACAACTTGACTTACTTTACTGATTATCTGCCACAAAACACAATATGTATTTCTGATGATTTTACATTGCTAAAAAGCAAAATCGACTCATCGCTTACTGATAATAAAGAAGTATTCACAACTCTTTCGTCGTTTTTAACTATTGAGTTTTGCCAGCAAAGTTTCTTTAATGAATATTCTAAAATAGAGTTTTCTGTTTTGCCACAACCCATATTTCACAAGAATTTCGATTTGCTTATTGAAAGTCTCAAGCAATATCAAGAGCAGCAATATCATATTTATATCCTTTCTGCTTCCAAAAAGCAGACTGATCGTATAGCCGCCATATTTGAGGACAAAGGGGCAAATGTGAGTTTTACTGCAGTTGAAAACACTCTGCATACGGGATTTGTAGATAAAGATGCGAAGATATGTTGTCTTACTGACCATCAGATATTTGAACGCTTCCATAAGGTGCAACAAAAGGCGGATAATGCGCGTAAGGGAAAGGTACTACTCACACTCAAGGAACTCAATCAGTTGCAAGTAGGCGATTATGTAGTACATGTTGATCATGGTGTTGCTAAATTTGGCGGGTTGGTGCATACGCTTGTTGGTGGCCGGACGCAAGAGATGATAAAACTTATCTATCGCGACAACGATATATTGTTTGTCAGTATTCATTCTCTGCATCGTATAAGCAAGTATCGTAGTCGTGAAGGCGATGCGCCTAATATCTCAAAACTTGGTAGCGGTCAGTGGGATAGGCTCAAGGAGCGTACTAAGCAAAAGGTAAAAGATATAGCGCGTGATTTGATAAAACTCTATGCTCAACGCCGTAAAGAGCAAGGTTTTCAGTATTCGCCTGACTCTTATTTGCAGCATGAGTTGGAGGCATCGTTTCTTTATGAGGATACGCCGGACCAACAAAAAGCCACCATCGATCTCAAGCACGATATGGAATCGCCTGTTCCAATGGACCGACTTATATGTGGTGATGTAGGATTTGGCAAGACCGAACTTGCTATGCGCGCTGCCTTCAAGGCTGCCACCGACGGCAAACAAACGGCAGTGCTTGTGCCCACTACTGTTCTCGCACTGCAACATTATAATACCTTTACAGAGAGATTCAAGAATTTCCCCGTAAAAGTAGAATATCTCTCAAGAGCCAAGTCAACTCAACAAACCAAAGAAATTCTTTCGCAACTTGCAGCAGGAGAAATAGATATTCTTATTGGCACTCATAAGTTAGTAGGTAGGCAAGTACATTTCAAAGACTTGGGACTGCTCATTATTGATGAAGAACAGAAGTTTGGTGTTGCAACAAAAGAGAAACTGAGACAACTGAAAGTCAATGTTGATACCCTTACTCTCACTGCCACTCCTATTCCTCGAACTTTGCAATTCTCGCTACTTGGTGCCAGAGACCTGAGCGTTATGACGACCCCGCCGCCTAATAGGTACCCTGTACAGACGGAACTCATAACACCGGAGGACGAAGATATAATTAAAGAAGCAATAGAGGAAGAGATAGGCAGAAACGGACAAGTATTTGTAGTAAATAATCGCATACAAACTCTTTCGGCAGTAGAAAATAAGATTCGCCGTTTGTGTCCTGATGCCAGAGTTATATCTGCTCATGGTCAGATGCCGCCTGAACAGATGGAGCAAATACTGACCGACTTCATCAATTACGACTATGATGTGCTTGTTGCGACGAGTATTATTGAGTCGGGCGTGGATATACCTAATGTGAACACAATCATTATCAATAATGCTCATCAATACGGTCTGAGCGACTTGCACCAACTAAGAGGTAGGGTAGGGCGCAGCAACCGAAAAGCATATTGTTATCTTGTTGCACCGTCGCACGAATTGCTCACCACCGATGCTCGTCGTCGCCTTAGAGCAGTTGAGACTTTTGCCGATTTGGGAAGCGGTTTCCATATAGCCATGCAAGATCTTGATATTCGTGGTGCAGGAAATATGCTTGGTGCAGAGCAATCAGGGTTTATAGCCGATTTAGGATATGAGACCTATCAGAAAATTCTCAATGAGGCTGTGCTTGAACTTAAAGAAGAAGAGTTCTCTTCGCTCTTTGCCGATGAAGATACACATCAAGAACAGTTGCTCAATACTCAATGGGTGAGCGATTGCCAACTTGACTCGGACCTCAACCTCGGGTTCCCTGAGGACTATGTGGAAAATATATCAGAGCGTATCACTCTGTATCGTGAGTTGGATGATTTGAAAGATGAAAATGCACTTGTAGAGTTCCAAAAGCGCATGATAGACCGTTTCGGCACAATGCCTCAAGAGGCTTTGGAACTGCTTATGGTGGTTAGACTCAGATGGTTGTGTATCAAATTGGGTATAGAGAAGTGTGTACTCAAACAAGATAGAATGACAATTTTCTTCCCGCAAAACGACAACTCACCTTATTATCAGTCTGACACCTTTGGAAATGTTATCAATTATTTGGTTAATAACCCGCGTCGTTGTCAACTCAGAGACCTTTCAGGGCATCGCTCTGCAATTATCTTGAATGTGCGATCTGTTAGTAAGGCTTACGAAATCCTTACTCAGATGACCTGACCTTCACCTTTCACCCTTCACCATTCACCCTTCACCATTAACCATTAACCCTTCACCATTAACCCTTCACCCTTCACCATTATTATATGGCACAGCACAACGAATTAGGCAAGATAGGAGAGCAAAAAGCCGCAGAATACCTCAAAAAGAAGGGGTATAAGATTTTGGAGCGCAACTATAAATATAAAAATTTGGAGATAGATATTATTGCTCAGAGAAAAACAGACTTGGTTTTTGTGGAGGTAAAGACACGCTCAGACAACACTTTATTTGAGCCGGAAGACGCAGTGAATTATCAAAAACAGCGTAACATAACTATAGCAGCGAGTTATTATTATCAGCATACGGATGGTAGCCTTTACCCTCGATTTGATGTGGTTGCTGTATTGCTGACAGATGGTGAATATCATATAAACCACATAGAAAATGCTTTCCCCGCACGAAGTGCTAAAAGATGGCACTAAAAAATAGCCCCCAATCAGTTGTAGGCTGATTGGGGATTAAACTTGTTTATCGAACCAACATAGGACGCGCCTCGTTTTGGCTCAATTTGACTTCCGTTATGTGCGTTTTAGTTTCCTACTATTTTCTTTATTTCATGTAGTTTCATGAGTGCCTCAATAGGGGTAAGGTTGTCAATATCAAGATTTTTGATTTCGTCTCTTACGCTCTCAAGGACAGGGTCGTCTAATTGGAAGAAACTGAGTTGCATTCCGCTTTTTTGCTCTTTGATATTGCCCTTGATTTGTTTGCCTGTATCGTTTTTATTAGTATGCTCTAATTCTTTCAGTATTACTTGCGCCCTATTAATTATCGTTTGTGGCATGCCTGCAAGTTTGGCGACATGAATACCAAACGAGTGTTCGGAGCCGCCACGCACAAGTTTTCGGAGGAATATCACCTTATGGTCGATTTCTTTTACTGACACATTATAATTTCTTATTCGTCGGAAAGTCTTTTCCATCTCGTTGAGTTCATGATAATGTGTGGCAAAAAGAGTTTTGGCGTGATAGCGGTTTTCGTGTATATATTCCACTATTGCCCATGCAATGCTTATGCCGTCGTATGTGGATGTTCCTCTTCCGAGTTCGTCGAAGAGCACCAAACTCCGTTCAGAGAGGTTATTCAAGATGGCTGCTGCTTCGTTCATCTCAACCATAAATGTACTTTCGCCTGCCGATATGTTATCGCTTGCACCTACTCTGGTAAATATCTTATCTACAATACCTATTGATGCACTATCTGCAGGAACGAATGAACCACATTGAGCCATAAGCACTATAAGTGCGGTTTGACGGAGCAATGCTGATTTACCCGCCATATTAGGTCCGGTGAGAATGATGATTTGCTGCGAGTTGTTGTCGAGCATTATATCGTTTGCCACATATTTCTCGCCTATAGCCATTTGTTTTTCTATAACCGGATGACGTCCGTTTTTTATATCAATGACAAGCGAATCATTCACCTCGGGGCACACATATTTGTTTTCCTCTGCTGCTACCGCAAATGAGAGCAAACAATCTATTTGCGCCACTATTTGTGAATCAGCCTGCATTATACCTACAAAATCGGTGAGTTGGAGAATCAAGTCTTGAAAAATCCTCATTTCAAGAATAGCAATTTTTTCTTCGGCTCCAATAATCTTTTCTTCGTATTGCTTTAGTTCTGGTGTGATATATCTTTCTGCTTGTGCAAGAGTTTGTTTTCTAATCCACTCTTTAGGCACCAATTCTTTGAAAGTGTTTCTTACTTCAAGATAATATCCGAAAACATTATTAAAGCCGATTTTCAGGCTTTGAATACCTGTTGCTTCCGCCTCTTGTCGTTGTATGTCAAGCAGTTTATCTTTTCCGCCATGCTGTATGTCTCGCAGTTCGTCTAATTCTTTGTTTACTCCACTGCGAATATAGTCGGGTTTGCTCGTTAGCATTGGTGGGTTAGCAGAAATTGTATGTTCTATCAACTTGCGCATTTGTGTGCAAGGGTCTATCTTTTCAGCAATAGAAGAGAGCGGCTCATACTCTGCATTTGCCAATGCTTTTTTTATTTCCTCTGTTGCAGCAAGTGAGCGAGCGAGTTGAAGCATATCTCTTGGATTGATTCTGCCGGTAGATACTTTTCCCACAAGTCGTTCCATATCGCCCATAGTGCTGATTTGAGCAATCAAGTGGTCGCGCAGTTCTGTGTCTCTGAAAAATTGCTCTACCACCTCCTGACGACGACGAATTTTATCTTTGTCTTTGAGCGGGAAGCCTATCCATCTTCTTAACATCCTGCCGCCCATGTGTGATTTGGTTCTGTCTAAGACTGTGAGTAGAGTGGTGGCTTCGTCATTTGACGAAGAGAAAATCTCAAGATTGCGAATAGTAAAGCGGTCGAGCCATACATAATTATCTTCCTCTATTCTGTTCAGGCGTCTGATGTGTGAAGTCTGCAAGTGCTGAGTCATATCCAAATAATGCAGTATTCCTCCTGCAGCAACGATAGCATAGGTCATTTGCTCCACACCAAATCCTTTCAGATTGCTGGTCTCAAATTGTTTGTTGAGTCTTTCTTGGGCAGCCTGTAGGGTAAGCATCCAGTCTTCAAGTTCGAATGTGAAATACTTATTACCAAACCAATTCTCAAATTCTTGTCTTCTGCCTCGCTCGTACAGCACTTCTTTAGGTGCGAAATTGCTAAGCAATTTGTCGGCATATTCTCTGCTGCCTTGTGCCACTAAGAACTCTCCTGTAGAAATATCCAAAAAAGAAAGTCCAAAGATCAACTGCCCTTTAGTGCCTTTCTTGGGCATATAGATGCAAGCAACAAAATTATTTTCTCGGTTTTCAATAGTTGTGTCAGAATAACTAACTCCGGGTGTTACCAATTCCGTTACTCCGCGTTTGACTAATTTCTTTGTCAATTTGGGGTCTTCTAATTGGTCGCATATTGCCACACGCATACCAGCCCTAACTAATTTGGGAAGATATGTATCCAGAGCGTGGTATGGAAAACCTGCCATAGCAATATCTTCACCTTTCCCGCCGTTGTTTCTTTTGGTCAAAGTGATATTGAGTATTTTGGCGGCTCTCACTGCATCGTCTGAATAGGTCTCATAAAAATCGCCACATCTGAAAAGTAACAAAGCATCAGGATATTGCTCTTTTATCTTCCTGAACTGCTGCATCATAGGGGTCTCACTTGCGCTCATAGAATTGATGTTTTTTTTGTTCGGTATTTCGGTATTTCGATATATCGGTATTTCGAGTTCTCTTTTTCTTATTTGAAATCTACGGTGATTTTTCCGTTGAACATTCGTCCTGTCAGGTGGTTAGGGAATGCCCAGAGTGTGTTTTGTGCATCTGCCACCCAAAAGTAAGAATTTACATTTTTGAAATTTACTAAATTGAATACCTCAAACTGCACAGACCATTGTTTGACATGTTTTGAGCGTTGCATCCATTTGTCCGTCTTGGGAGAGAATGTCCAAGAAGCGCCTATATCTAAGCGGAAATAGGTCTTCATGTGAAAACGCTCGGAGGGATTGAGCGGATTACATGCCGGCAAACCATCAGACACAATAGTTTTCAGATGCACTTTGCATTGTGGTAGTTTGGGTATATAATCTTGAAAAAGCATTGAAAATGCAAATCGTTGTTCGTTCATACCCATTATCCAGCCCTTATCGTCATTAAGCAGGTCTTGTCGCGACCGCATTGCCGACAGCGATATCCATGACTCAGCGCCCGGAACCAATTCTCCGTATAGTTTTATATCGGCTCCCGTACTATACCCAATAGCATCGTTCTGACCGGAATAGCGAATTCTGACATTATCTACGGTATAGTTTTCCACTCTGTCCATGTATTTGTAATATACCTCGGCAGTCAGTTTGAATGGTCTTCCCCATGCGCGAAAATAATAGTCGCCCCCTAATATGACATGCACCGAACGCTGCGCCTTGAGTTTATCATTTAGTCTGATATGAGTTACTCCCATCGCATCGGTTATTGTGTCTCTTATCTCTTTGTAGAAAGGTGCTTGATAATAAAGTCCTGTTGCCAGTCTGAATGAGAAATCTCTTTTCCACCCCGGGATATAAGTTACCGAGGCTCGAGGACTTACCAGAACTTCATTGTTAAAATTCCACCAGTTGAGTCTCATGCCGCCCGTAAGCAAAACCTTGCCTTTGTTGGTGTTCCATTTGTAGGTATCCACAGCGTAGGCTTGTAGTCTGATAGACTGCAAATTGCTGCTACCTTGCAGCGAATAGTAGAGTTCCATACGATCGTCGTGTCGTGGCATACTATAGCCCATTGAGTCTCTCCATTCCCATTCGGATATATGGTCGTTTATTAGTTCAGCCTGAACGCTTGCGCCCCATTTGAGTATGTTGTTTTGCTGCTTCCATTCTCCATTGTGAGCAGCGGTAATTACGCCTGCCTCGAGAGTATTTCTTGCATGTTGATGATATCGTCCTTTGCCCAGAACAGTGGCTTTAACGGAGTCTGATTCCATACTGCTGGCGCCTGTTACAGACGAGTTCTTCTGCGGGTTGTCTGTCAGAAAATAATCGGCAGTTATGTCGAAATTCTCGCGTTCATGAGTGTAGAATCCTGATAGGCTAAATCCAATCTTGAGTTGTTTATTTATTTTCCCTTCAACTCCTATTGCCCCAAAAGCAGTGCGGAACAAATCTTTCTCTTGTCCGTCGAAACCTACTTCTAAACGGCGTGATTGAGTAAAAGTACCAAAACTCTCGCTTATGCTGTCAGGACGAAAGCCATAACTGTTCTGAGAAAAATTGCCTAAAAACGACATGTTCCAATAGTTAACATCTTTATTTTCGCGTTTAGGTGTCAAACGCCATGTGATATATGTCTGATAATCCAAGAAATTGGGGTCGTAATTGCCTGTTGTGGGCAAAGCGCCAAGCATATATTTGCTGGTTTTGTACCTGATACCATGCATCATTGAGTAGTTCTTGCCGCCGGTCCCAACATAAGCATTAGCTCCTAATATGCTTGCACTTATGGTAGCCTCAAATTTCTCCGGACGCTTGTAGGTGATGTCCAACACCGACGACATCTTATCACCATAATTGGCATCGAACCCACCTGCCGAGAAATCAACATTTTCTACCATTTGTGGATTAACAAACGACAAGCCTTCTTGTTGTCCGGCGCGGATAAGAAGTGGTCGATGGATCTCAATACCATTCACATATACTGAGTTCTCGTCAAAATTGCCTCCCCTCACATTATACTGACTGGATAACTCGTTGTTTTGAGTTACGCCGGCAAATGTAATAAGCAAACTCTCTATCGAGCCTCCTGAAGCATCAGGCATCAGACGGGTTTGACTTGTCTCCAAGCGATCCATGGTGCCGGTTTGATGACGAAGCCCTTTCACCTCGATTTCATCTATTAAGGCGGCATCTTGAGGCAAAACAACATTGATTTGCATGACATCCTGATGAGGAATTATCTGCTGCCTTATGGCTTGATAGCCTATCAGTGAATATGCTATGACTAATGTGTCTTTGTAGTCAAAAAGCAAGTTATAGTATCCGCTGCGATTGGTGGTTGTACCTATTGTAGTACCTTCTATATATACATTTGCCGCTTCTATTCCTACATTGTCCTCGTCTATGACATAACCATATAACCTCACTTGCCGGGCGTAGCAAATGCCGACAAGCAACATCATAAATAGCAGTATGTAATATCTTTTATTCACTAAATAGACTTTATTTTTAATCTTTTATTCTGATCATTCCTTGCGAACGATAGCCATCAATCAAAATATCCATATCTTCGCTTAGTTCCACATGCCTCATATATTCTGTTTCTTCTTTTGCAGGCAGCCGGTTAAGTTTTTCCTCGTCGTAGATGTTGTTTGGATTGCCGTATGGGTCAACATTGATATATCCTACATTAAACGAGGTCATGTTCTGAAAGAAATGTGAACCTTGACTTGGGTCGATACGAAAATCTTTTAGACTACATTCTACTATTGCTTTTGCCTCGCTTATGTCGCTCCATTGAACAGGCACACCTAACGAAGGTATTGCCGACCCCCATCTGCCAAAACCTATCAAGACATAGTTTTTTTTCTTCTCCCTCATCTTTATGTTCCACTCTTTGATTGTAGTTGCCATCTGGCGAGTTTGCATCTTGTCAAAACTGCTTTTCTTGAGGTATATCACATCTCTGATTCCTTGTACTTTGCCTACACCTAATGCACTATCAGAAAATATCAAAGGATCGCTTTGGTCAACCTTATCCCAGTCAACGCGTACATTGAGACTATCTGCCGAGATAGGACGAATTTGCAGAACATTAAATATATTAGGCTCAGAAAGCATATCCGCTGCAAATTCTATCTCTACCGGGCATTTCATTTCCTTGCTTGCAATGTCAAGCAATTCACGCACGATTTCTGCTAACGGGAAAGTATTGAATTTCAAGATTGGAGCAAAAGTGATAAATCTTGGTCCTTTTGGATAACACGAGTCAACCATGCGCTGATTTTCATAATCAAAAGTAGAAGCGAGCAACTTGAGCGATTCAAATTTCTCACATTCGTTGATACTTAGTCGTTTTAAGTTAATGGCGTCGTTGGTTGAGGTCTTGAAGTGTTCCGGCTGCATAGACAATGCCAATACCGATTGTTGCGTCTGACTGATTGTCAAGTCGGGCGTGGATGTTTGCATGACATGTTGCGGATAATTAGGTGAAAATCTGAGCACTTGTTCACCGTCCACCACTACTTTACCCAAGCCGTATGCTACTTTCACTATACCTTCATCTGCTCGCTCATGACCTACAGGATAGAAATTGATACTTCGAGCCACGCCCGACAAGGTAGGCATAAAATATCCGTTTTCTTCTGAGCCGCATACTTCTTGCACCACTATTGCCATTTTTTCTTCGGAAATCACATTGGCTGTAGAGGTAATATACCCCCTTGCAGAAGCAAAATATACGGCGGCATACACGCTTTTTATTGCCTTACCGAGCATCCTAAGTTGCTGGTCTTCATTTTCTGTTGAAGGTATCATATAGGTGGAATATACGCCGGCAAAAGGTTGATAATATGAATCTTCCAACTTCGATGATGAACGCACAGCCAAGGGTTTGTTGCTCACTCTGATAAAACGCCTTAGTGCCTCGTTGAGATCTTGGGGTAGGGTGGAGGCTACAAATTCCGACAATATCTCCTCATCTGACAAATCAGATTCAATGACATATTGCAAACCATTGTCCATAATAAAGCGGTCGAAAAACTCGGTCGTTACAACCATAGTCCTTGGTACCAATACCCTAACATCTTCCCATTTGTCGTATAACTTATATTTTTGCAAGATATGATTCAGAAAAGCCAAACCTCTTGCCTTACCTCCTAAACTGCTATTGCCCAGTCTTGAAAACCATATAGTGTCGTTGAAAGTGTCTGAATTATATTTTGCTACTACTCCTTGCGCTTGATTTACTCGGTAGTCGTGTATTAGTTTTATGTTTTTTTGCCGTACATTCTCAATGTCAGTCTCATCTTGTATCTTGAGTTTGTTGACCTCTCTGCCTACCTCAAATAAACCTCTTGCAAAGAGCCATTTGGACAAGTAATTATTGTCCGACAACCGTCTGAAGGCTCGTGCCGGAATAGTGGAAATGATTTTTTCGAACCCTTCCAGATCGCTTGAGCGGGCAATCACTTTATTGGTTTTAGGGTCAATTGCCACAAAGTCGCCAAAGCCAAACTCACGACCTATATATTCGCTTAGTTGTTGAGTAAGCGTTTTACTTGACTTAACCACGAATCCGGCACCTAATTGTCTTGCCACGCTACGCATCGACTCTTGTGAAGACTGCATCAAAACAGGCATAGTGGGTATGTCGGCTCTTATCAAACGGCACAAATCAACACCTGCATCCAACTTCTCTTTCTGCGGGCTATCGCCTTTGTGTATCACGAATCCGATATCGGTGATTACTCCTATTATGTTCTTGCTATATTGATTATATATCTCCACTGCTTCGTCATAACAAGTAGCCATCAACACTTTAGGGCGCGAACGCTTTCTAAGCAGTTGTTGCTTTTCGTTCAAGGCATCTTGAATGGCTATGCTGTTCTGCTGCAAAATAAGTTTGTAGAGCAACGGAAGATAGGTGGAATAATATCTTACAGAGTCTTCTACCAACAATATTGCCCGCACACCTTCGGCGAGAATATCATGTTGTGAGTTAAGTTTGTCCTCAAGCAGTTTGATTATTGCTATAATTAAGTCGGTTGAGTTGTTCCAACAGAATATATAATCAATGGCTTGTCTGTGTTCTAAGGAAATATCAGCCGTGTTTACTCTTTCATAAACTGTCTTTGAAAAAGCGGTCAGAAGCACTATAGGAGTGTCTTTTGATAGTTTTTTCATCTGATAGGCAAAACTGAAAGTACCTTCGATAGTGGAGTTGTTCATTATCATCACTAAATCAAAAGGCTCGCCATCACTAACCATCTGAAGTGCTTCTTCGGTAGTTTCTGTTCTTGTAATTGAAGGTGGATTGCTCAAGTTGAGTTCTTGATATTCTTCGGCAATCTGAACATCAATCCGCCCGTCTTCGTTCAAGACGAAACTATCGTAATTGTTGCAAACTAACAATATACGCCGTATTCTTTTTGCCATCAGGCTCGTTAAATCCGATTCCATCTCTATTCCTGTTTTTGTGGTTCAACCTGCTCGCTTTTACTTGCTTTTTGTATATTTCTTCTGTCAACTACCCGCCATAATACAAATGTGAAAATACAACATATGCTAAACCATACACCTGCCAATAGCCATATATTCCAATTCCTTCCACAAATGCCCAATCCTATGAAAAACAACGAGACACAAAGCAAGATAATGGTTGTTTGTATGTGTGTCAGACCTAAACTGAGTAGCAAATGGTGGATATGATTCTTGTCGGCCTGAAAAGGTGAGCGATGTTTTTTTATTCTGGTCAGCATTACTCGCATCGTGTCAAAAATAGGCACTGACAACACGCTCACAGCCACTGCCGGTGCAGCACTGAATATCAACTCTTCAGGTACCTGCTTGTAGGCATTCAGTTCACAAAACCTAAACACAAAAGCCGTCAGCAAATAACCCAACAAAAGTGACCCGCTATCGCCCATAAATATCTTGCGCCTACTGCCGCCAAACACATTATAGATAAAAAACACTGCCAATGCTCCTGTCATCGAATATCCCAGCACCGACCAATTCAAGTTGCCCGTCAACTCAAACCAAACAGCAAAAAATATACAATAAAGAATACCTAAACCTGATGCCAAACCATCAATACCATCTATCAGGTTTAGAGCATTAGTGATAACTATTAACAAAAAGAACGACAAAGAATAACTTGCCCAAGCGGGTAGTTCTTCTATGCCGCAAAAACCATGTAGATGAGTTATTCTTATGTCTGCTATAACTATCAGTGCAACCCCCGCCAGCAACTCACCCAATATCTTTGTCAATGGACTTAGGTCTAATATATCATCCACAAAACCAACTGACAAAATAAGCACCAGTCCAATAAGCAGATACTGAGACTCTTTGAGTTGGTCAAACTCGAAAAGCAAATATGTGAGCAGAAAACTGATGCAAATATCTATCCCACCAATATTGGGAATCTCGCCCGTATGCGACATGCGCTTGTTGGGCTTCACAACAAAGTGTTTCTCTTTGGCTATTTGAAGAACAATAGGCATACATACCAAGCCTATCAGAAACGATATGATGCCTATCAGAAACGGATATGTATCGAAAAAATGTTGCACTATTTGTCTAATTTCTCATATACTGAATTCTTACTCTTGAACTCAGGTACAATCTTTTTCATCTGTGCCACCGTTTGGAATGGCTTGTCGGCTTTGCTGATTTCTATCAACTCATCCACCATGCTGCTTACCTCATCAAATTCCACCTCCCTTACTTTGGCTACCATTATCTTATCATTTTGCGTCGGAAGAGTTGTCTCTTTCTGATTCAACAATTCCTCGTATAGTTTCTCACCAGGGCGCAAACCTGTAAATGTGATCTGCATGTCTTTGCCCGGGGTGTAACCTGCTAAACGAATCATGTTTTTCGCCAAATCAAGTATCCTAACAGGTTGCCCCATATCAAACACAAATATCTCACCGCCTTTGCCCAATGTGGCTGCTTCCAAAACTAAACAACAAGCCTCAGGTATGGTCATAAAATAACGAATGATCTCGGGGTGAGTAACCGTCACAGGACCACCTTGAGCAATCTGTTTCTTAAAGTACGGAATAACAGAACCATTTGACCCCAACACATTGCCAAATCGAGTAGTAATAAACTTGGTGCAACGATCATTGTCCTTTGCAAGTTTGTTGTATAACGACTGAACATACATCTCTGCTATTCGTTTTGAAGCACCCATGATGTTTGTCGGATTTACAGCCTTGTCTGTTGAAATCATCACGAACCTATCCACTTTGTATTTTACCGCCATATCAGCCATGTTCTTGGTTCCAAGTACATTGGCATGTATCGCTTCGTTGGGATGATCTTCCATTAGTGGCACATGCTTGTAGGCCGCCGCATGGAACACTACATCAGGACGCATATCGCTTATCACTTCTTCCACCCGCTCGCGGTCGCGAACATCACCTATACATGGGATAATCCTCTGATCGGGATATTGCTGCTTCAAGTCTAATGTCAAATCATGCAATGGTGACTCTGCTTGTTCTAACAATATAACCGCTTTGGGTTTAAAGGGCAATATCTGACGAACCAACTCGCTACCAATACTGCCCGCCGCACCCGACACTAACACTATCTTCCGACGAATAGTTGTGCTCACATTCTCCGTGTCTAAATTTATCACAGGACGCTCTAATAAATCTTCAATCTGTATAGAGTCGATTCTACCTATCTTATTCGACTGTAACTGATCGTCCTTGCTATCCCACTCCGTGAAATAAGGGGTGGTGAGAACATGTATGTTATTGTTTAGGAAAAATGCCAAATCTCTACTCGGCTTCAGTTCCTTCATCTTTAGTGGAGACACAATCACATTTCTCACGCCTATCCTCTGCATCCTTTCTATCAAACTATCGTCCAAACGATATACTTTGAGACCTAACAAATTATATGTCCGTCTGTCGTTATCGTCTTCTATAAATCCTACCGGACGATATAACGAATCGCCCGACGAACGCAACATCTTGGCTATTGCTATACCTGCTTGTTTGGTACCATATATAAGTACTTTCTTTGTTGTACTTGCATTTTGTTGAACTGTCTCAAAAATAGTCTTTACACCAACTCGAAGAGAAAACAGAAACATAAACGCAACAAACACATATATGATACATACGGTGTTCAAAAACAAAGCCTGCCCTAATTGCTTGCCTATAAAATTAGCAAATAAGGCAAATACACCCGTAAGTAGAGAGGAAAACAATACTTTCAGAGTGTCAATAAAAGTTGAATAACGAAGTATGCCGCTGTATGTGTGAAATATCCAAAAACTCAGTGTTTGCAGCAAAAGCATTATCAACGCTTGTGCCCAATATGGAGGCAGGGCTGAGGTGGGTTCATATCTGAATAAACCATGACCAATAAGAAGCGAAACCACAAAGGCTACTAAACATAAAAACAAATCCATCAACAACACAGCCCAATGAGGCATGTATTTCATTGAAGAAAAATGAGAAAACATATCAGTATCGTTAATTGAGTTATATTGATTTTGTGCCATAAAAATGTGCTGTTTTTATATGAAACTTAAGATCGTTAAGTGCTACTTTTTGCATAGTACACACTAAGACCAAAATTAGCGTGCAAAGTTATATATTTTTTACTAAAAGACAAAATTCATTCTAATTATCCTTTCTTAATTTAGGTTTAACTATGCTTTCTTCTGACAATTTCCCAATATCAAAAAGTTTTTGTACTTTTGCACGCTTATAGTAATAATATGCCTTAAATGTGCATTATGTTTGGAAAATATTAGTTATCAAATAGTCTAACTAACAATTAAATCAATTTAAATCATGGCAGAAAACAAATTGCATCTGTTAGAAGACTTTGCCCCCGTCTCCACCGAGACTTGGAAAGCAAAGATTATAGCAGACTTGAAAGGTGCGGACTTCGACAAGAAACTTGTCTGGCGCACTCCGGAGGGCTTTAATGTACAGCCGTTCTATCGTCTGGAGGATGTAAAGAAACTCAGGACGACGGTGTCAGCCCCCGGTCAGTTCCCGTATGTACGCGGAACACGCACAAACAACGAATGGGCTATCCGCCAGAACATCTGTGCTTGCGACAATGCCCGTAAGGCTAACAAACTGGCGCTTGAGGTGCTCAACAAAGGTATCACCTCGCTCGGCTTCTGCTTGCAGGCAGAGAAACTCAACTACCGCTTCATCAAGAACCTCTTGCAGGATATTGACGCGCGCGCTATCAGTATCAACTTCACTGTATGCGCATGCCACGCTCCTGAGTTGGCTCGTATCTTGGTGCGCTACTATGGTCGTCAAGGCTGGGATCTGCGTTCGCTCTACGGCTCCATCAATGTGGACCCGCTGAAGAACATGCTTGTGAAAGGCAAAGACCTGAGCCGCGAGAAGGTAGCAGAGAAAATCGTGGCAGTGGTAAAGGCAGCCAAGTCGCTTCCTAACTACCGCGTGGTAGGTGTCAACTCGGTTGTTATCAATAACGCAGGTGCTTATTGCACACAAGAGTTGGCTTACGCACTCGCTTGGGGTGCTGAGTACATGACGATGCTCACTGAGGCAGGTGTTCCCAACTACGAGGCAGCACGCAATATCCGTTTCAACATGGGTATAGGCGGCAACTACTTCATGGAGATTGCCAAGTTCCGCGCAGGTCGTCTGCTTTGGGCAAAGATAGTAGAGGCATATAAGAACCCCATCTTCACCGCCGCTCTGAAAGAGGCTGCGAAGATGAATGTGAGTGCCGAGACCTCGAAGTTCAACATGACTGTGTTCGACGCATACGTTAATCTGCTTCGCTCACAGACGGAGGCTATGTCAGCCGCTATTGCAGGTGTGGACGAGATAACCGTTACTCCGTTTGATGTAGCATACGAGCGTCCGACAGACTTCTCGGAGCGTATTGCTCGTAACCAACAGTTGCTCTTGAAAGAAGAGGCACACTTTGATAAGGTGGTTGACCCTGCTGCAGGTTCGTATTATATCGAGACCCTGACGAACAACATCGCTGCTGAGGCGTGGAAGCAGTTCCTTGCAATACAAGAGCAGGGTGGGTTGTTCCAGATGATAAAAGAAGGCAAGGTGCAAGAGGCAGTTGAGGCTAATTTGAAGACTCGTCTTGCTGATGTTGCCAAACGCAAAGAGGTGCTGCTTGGCAGTAACCAATTCCCGAACTTCAACGAGGTGGCAGGTAAGAAAATAAAAGCCGATGCAGGTGCTTGCAGTTCAATTTGCAACTGCAAAGAACCTAAGAAGAAAGCGGCTGCTTCATGCGGTTGCGGTGAGGCTTGCGAACCGGCACTGAAGACTCTCCCTGTGGCTCGTGCTGCAGAAGAGTTTGAGCAACTCCGTTTGGCTACCGAGGCATCGAAGCATCAGCCTGTGGCATTCATGCTCACGATAGGTAACCTCGCTATGCGTCTGGCACGCTCGCAGTTCTCATGCAACTTCCTTGCATGTGCAGGATATAAGGTAATTGACAACAACGGCTTTAAGACCGTGCGTGACGGTATCAAGGCAGCCAAGAAAGCAAAGGCTGATATCATCGTGCTCTGCTCGTCGGACGATGAGTATGCTACCTATGCTCCTGAGGCATGGAAAATCCTCTCAAAGGAAGCAGCCAAGACACCCGACAAGAAACATCCGCTCTTTGTCGTTGCCGGTGCGCCTGCTTGCATGCCCGACCTCCAAGCCCTCGGCATCGAGAACTTCATCCACGTCCGCGTCAACGTCCTCGAAACACTGAAATCATTTAACCAAAAGCTCCTGAAATAATAACATCCACAGATTAAGCAGATTAAGCAGAAAGACTAACAGGATAATTATAATTGTAATGGAATCTTCAGAATATATATACAGTAATGAAACCTATAAGATTATAGGTGCCGCAATGGAAGTTCATAAAGAACTCGGCTGTGGTTTTTCTGAGTATGTATATCAAGAGGCTCTTATGAAAGAATTTGAAATTCAGCATTTACCTTTTGAAAAAGAAAAGATATTTGTGGTTTCTTATAAAGGTCAAATCTTGGATAAAGAATTTAGAACTGATTTTATTTGTTATAATAAGATAGTTGTAGAACTTAAAGCGGTTGATTCTTTAGTAAATGAACATTACTCACAAGTTCTGAATTATCTTAAAGTAACAGGATTAAAATTAGGTTTACTAATTAATTTTGGAGAGGCCTCTTTAGTGGTAAAAAGAATTATTCGTCCATCTTATTGGGATAAACAATCCGTTAAATCTGTTAAATTAGTGGACAGATAAAAAAGTTCGCAGATTAAGTAGAAGTATCCCAATTACTCAGTTAAATTTGTTGAATCAGTGGATAAATAAATTAAGCATCTATGAAACCAGATTTTAAAAATATCGACATCAAACAAGTAGCTGCTTCCAAAGTAGAAGGAGCTAACGAAGCTAACTGGCTGACACCGGAGCAGATTCCTGTCAAGCCCGTTTACACCAAAGAAGACCTCGAGGGCATGGAGCACCTTGGCTACGTGTCAGGTATAGCACCATTTTTAAGAGGTCCGTACAGTGCCATGTACCCGCTGCGTCCGTGGACCATCCGTCAGTACGCCGGTTTCTCCACCGCACAGGAGTCTAACGCTTTCTATCGCCGTAACCTCGCATCAGGTCAGAAAGGTCTGTCAGTAGCTTTCGACCTCGCTACCCACCGCGGCTATGATGCCGACAACCCACGCGTTGTTGGTGACGTAGGTAAAGCAGGTGTGTCGATCTGCTCGGTGGAGGATATGAAAGTGCTGTTCGATGGTATTCCATTGAATAAGATGTCCGTTTCCATGACCATGAACGGCGGCGTGCTGCCTATCATGGCGTTCTATATCAATGCCGGACTGGAGCAAGGTGCCAAACTCGAAGAGATGGCCGGTACCATCCAGAACGACATCCTCAAGGAGTTCATGGTGCGTAACACCTATATCTATCCGCCTAAGTTCTCAATGAAGATTATCGCCGACATCTTCGAATACACCTCGAAGAACATGCCTAAGTTCAACTCTATCTCTATCTCCGGCTACCACATGCAGGAAGCAGGTGCTACCGATGATATTGAGTTGGCTTACACCCTTGCCGACGGTCTTGAATACCTCCGTGCAGGTGTCAATGCAGGCATGAACGTGGACGATTTCGCACCGCGTCTGTCGTTCTTCTGGGCTATCGGTATGAACCACTTCATGGAGATCGCTAAGATGCGTGCAGGTCGTATGCTGTGGGCTAAGATTGTTAAGTCGTTCGGTGCTAAGAACCCGAAATCACTCGCACTGCGTACCCACTCACAGACCTCAGGCTGGTCGCTGACAGAGCAAGACCCGTTCAACAACGTAGGCCGTACATGTATCGAGGCTATGGGTGCCGCATTAGGTCACACACAGTCGCTCCACACCAACGCTCTCGATGAGGCTATCGCACTGCCTACCGACTTCTCGGCTCGTATCGCGCGTAACACGCAGATCTATATCCAAGAAGAGACCAAAGTCTGCAAGGAGATTGACCCATGGGGCGGCTCGTATTATGTTGAGAGCCTCACCAAGCAGATTGCCGAGCGTGCATGGGAGCATATCCAGGAAGTTGAGAAACTCGGAGGTATGGCTGCCGCTATTGAGACAGGTATTCCAAAGATGCGTATCGAGGAAGCCGCTGCCCGCACACAGGCACGTATCGACTCAGGCACACAGAAGATTATCGGTATCAACGAGTATCGTCTTGACCACGAAGACCCGATTGACATCCTCGAGATTGACAACACCGCTGTTCGTGAGCAACAGGTAGCTCGTTTGAAAGACCTCCGCGCTCATCGCGACGAAGCAGCCGTTCAGGAAGCCTTGAAGGAGATTACCGCTTCTGTTCAGGCATGGGC
>JAFVDX010000019.1 GCA_017478225.1 Paludibacteraceae bacterium
GAGGCTCTGCAAAATGCCAATATAGACGAAGCATATTGTAAAGAAAACGAGATTGGAATTGTCTTTGGTAATGATACATCAACTAAAGCAGTTGTGGATTCATACCTCAAATCAGTTGAGGAAGGTAACACTATGATTCTTGGCTCCGGTATGGCTTTTCAATCTCTTACGAGTAATGTAGCAAGCAATCTTGCAAACATATTTTGCCTTAGAGGTGCAAATTTCACAACTGCTTCGGCTTGTGCCTCGAGTGCGCAGTCTATAGCACTTGCCACGATGCTGATTCAGTCGGGCGTACAGGATATTATTGTCGCAGGAGGTGCACAGGAAACCAACGACCTTTCGATGATTGCTTTTGATGGCGTAAATACTTTATCAAAACGCAATTTAGATCCAGAGCATGCTTCCCGTCCGTTTGACAAACTGCGTGACGGACTTGTGCCATCAGGAGGAGCAGCGACACTCGTTCTTGAGGAATACGAACATGCAAAACAGAGAGGCGCAAACATATTAGCAGAAGTATTAGGTTATGGCTTTTCGCAAAACGACACACCGTTAGGGCAACCCTCCCAAGATGCCGAATATACAGCAATGCAGCGAGCACTGAAATCAGCCAACCTTCTGCCGCAAGATATTGATTATGTTAATGCGCATGCAATATCCACGATAGTCGGAGATATAGCCGAAGCCCAAGCCCTTACACGCATCTTTGTACCTTCTAGTCCTTCTAGTTCTTCTAGTCTGTCTAGTGAGACTAGTGCGTCTAGCCTTTCTAGTCCTCTCATCTCCTCCACCAAGTCCATGACCGGACACGAATGTTGGATGGCAGGAGTAAGCGAGACTATTTATTCCATACTCATGATGCAAAACTCGTTTGTCGCACCGACTATAAATCTCAAAGAAGTGGATGACTCTGCCTCACAATTAAACATCGTAAGAGAAACCACTACAGCCCAAATCAACATCGCCATGAGTAATTCCTTCGGTTTCGGCGGAACAAACTACACGATTATCCTCAAAAAGTTGTAGTTATAGTTTGTAAATATGAGAAAAAAGTTGTAATTTTGCGCCAAAATCAAGGAAAAAAGTTGTAGTTATGTTAAGACGAAAAATACAAGATAGGCTCGTAAAATGGTGCTATTCAGAACACAAAAAGGCCTTACTGCTCACGGGCGCAAGACAAGTGGGGAAAACTACGGCTATTAGAGAGTTCGCAAAAGCCCATTATGACCATTTTGTTGAAATCAACTTTATTAAAAATCCAAGTAGCAGATTGGCTTTTGATGGCGAACTCACGACATCGGCAATAAGAGCCAACTTGACCGCGATGGGCTTCGGTCCATTCGTTAAAGGTAAGACTCTTGTGTTTCTTGATGAGATACAAGAGTGTCCAAATGCACGCACGGCAATAAAATTTTTAGTAGAAGAAAGCGAGTATGACTATGTAGAATCAGGTTCTCTCTTAGGCATTAGTTACAAAGAAATACCATCATATCCCGTTGGTTTTGAAGAAGAACTTTGCTTATATCCGATGGATTTTGAAGAATTTTTATGGGCAAAAGGTATTTCACAAGAAACCATTGACTTGATTAGAAATTCATATCAGACTATCAAACCTGTTCCGGAGTTTATTCACAAACAAGTCAGCAGGTATTATAGAGAGTATCTTGTTGTAGGCGGAATGCCCGAAGTGGTTCAGTGTTATGTTACAACCAATGATTTCTCAGAAACGATCCGTGTTCAAAAATCAATTATCACAAGTTACAGAAGCGACATAACTAAATATGCGGGACGCCAACAAACTTTAGTAAGGAATATCTTTAACTCCATCCCTTCTGAACTTGGAAAACAGAACAAGAGATTTATTTTGGCTAATTTAGAGAAGGGAGCATCTATGCGAAAGTACGAGAACCCAACACAATGGTTAGTAGATGCAGGCATCGCATATTACTCTTTCAATGTCAAATCGCTTAGCATACCTTTGGAAGCAGAAGAAAGCAGAAATCTATTCAAGTTATATATGGTTGACACTGGGTTGCTTTGTTCAACAATGTTCCGTGGCATCCAATTCCGAGTAATAAACGAAGATTTGACTGTTAACGAAGGGGCACTAACTGAAAATTTTGTTGCAAGCCAATTAGCGTCAAAAGATTTTTCTCTCCATTATTATGATAAAAAAAGTAAGCAAGAATTAGATTTCGTTTTTGAGCACAAAGGCAAAATTCAAATCGTCGAAGTAAAATCAGGAAACGACTACAAGCGTCACACATCGCTTGATGCAGCAATCAGTCAGTATGACAATACTATCAATCGAAGCATCGTGCTTTGTAAGGGTAATTTAGAAGTAACGGAAAAGGTATTATATTTACCACTCTACATGACAATGTTTTTATAAAAAATATTTTATATGACCAAGCAAGAAATTATCGACAAAACCAACTTGTTTCTCGTTGAAGAGTACGAGAAGCAGCCTGAGCAACTGAAGCCTGAGGCTCGCTTTCGCGAGGACTTAGACTTGAATAGTCTTGACTATATGGATCTTATGGTAACCGTTAAGCGTAATTTCGGCATCATGCCCGCCCCGCAAGAGATGAACCTCGTGGTAACACTTGGAGATTTCTACGATTTTATAGAGAGTAAACTAAACGAACCCGATACCCAAACCGATGAGCAACAATAATCAAAAGACTGCTTGCATTATAGGCGGTGGCATGAGTGGACTTTTCACCGGCGCACTGCTTGCCAAGAACGGATATAAAGTAACCGTTCTTGAGAAAAACCATATTATTGGTGGCGGTCTGCAATCCTTCCGCCGTGGTGATGCTGTGTTTAATACGGGCATGCAGACATTTGCCGGATATTCTCCAAATATGATTTGCAATGGATTCTTTAATTACTTAGGTATAAATAATAATCTTCAAATTATGCCAACAAATTCTAATGTCCAAGAAATTATATGGATGGATGATAAATCCTTTGTATCCTTACCTAAAGGACGAGAGGCATATCAAAATTATTTGATAGATTTATTCCCTAATGAAAAAGTGGGCATTTTAATGCTGATTGATACAATTTTTAACATAGGACATACTTATGATTATCTTTTCTTACGTCAAGTTCAACTTCATCCTGAAACTATTAAGTTTGCATATATGAGTGCGGACAGCTTTATCCACCAATATATAAAAGATGAAAAATTAATATCTATTTTCTCATACATTGGATGGACAACAGGTCATAACCTTTCTGCAATGCCAGCCTTGGAATTTTGCATGATGTTAACCCTTTATATTCAAGGCTCTTATAGGTTCATCGGTGGTTCAAAGATCCTTGTGGAATCATTAAATAATATAATTTACAATGCAGGAGGACAAATCATAAATAATACAACAATTACTGATATTGAAATAATTGAAAATAAAGTTATCTCTGTTGCTTCTCAAAATAAAAAATGGTCGGCTGACTATTTTATCTGGGCATGTTCTCCTAAAATTTTACTTAATATAACTGATTACCCTATTTTTAGGTCATCCATGACAAATAGGATAAAAGAATACAAGAACTCTTTTTCATGTAGTATAATTTTTTGCAAACTAAAGAAACATACATTTAAGTTTATCAACAGCGCAATATATATACCACTATTTTCGTCAAAAAAAGTTTTTCCTCAATCTTTACTATTGGTTACAGATCCTTTAGAAGAAAATCAACAATGGGCAAATACTTTAGATATTTATATTCCATCTTCAATAGATGATTTTACGCAATGGAATGATACTACTCTTGGACTACGCGGGAGTGAATATGAACATTATAAATCACAATTCGCTGAAAATATATTAAATTATATTTCACTATACTATCCTTCAATCAAAGAAAACATAGATTTTTATGAAGTCTCAACACCACTAACTATTAGAGACTATTATGGTAATCCTAATGGAGCATGCTACGGGCAACAAGGTATATATATCCCGATAAAAACAAAAATAAGTAATTTATTTATGGCAGGACAGGCAATTCAGAATCAAGGGATAGCTGGTATTGCTACAACCTCTATTTTTTTAACTGAAACCATCCTCGGCAGAAGCCTCATAGAAGAAATCGCAGTGGCAAAATAGAAAAATTAGAAACCTTAGAAACAATCTAAAACCTCTAAAAATGAAAAGAAGAGTAGTAGTAACCGGTATGGGAATATGGTCGTGCATAGGGCAAGACCTTCAGACAGTCACTGAGAGCCTTCGTCAAGGTCGTTCGGGGATTATCTTTGACCCTAAACGCATAGAATATGGCCTGCAATCCGGCATGGTTGGCAAAGTTCCGTGTCCCGATCTCAAACCTCTCCTTCCCCGTAAGTTTCGTGCTACAATGTCAGAAGAAGCCGAATATGCTTATATGGCTGCACGACAGGCGTTTGAGCAAGCAGGAATTGATAATGAATACTTGAAAGAAAATGAGATTGGGCTAATCATTGGAGCTGAAAATCGAGCAAATAGTATATGTAAACATTCAGAGATAATGGATATTAGAGAAAACTCAATGTTTCTTGACCCATTCTCTCTGTTTAAGGAAGAAACATCTTGTTGTTCAATGAATTTAGCAACAATTTTTAATATTAAGGGTATTAATATAAGTATTTCTTCTGCTTGTGTAAGTTCCTCAAATGCTCTTGGCATAGGATATTTACTTATTAAAGAAGGAAAACAGGATATGATATTGGCAGGAGGAATTAATTTCACAAATTTAGCTGCTGATGCCACCTATGATGCAATAGGTGGATTATCAATAAATAATAAGAATCCGCTGCATGCAAGTCGTCCATTTGACACTTTAAGTGATGGGGCTATTTTCAGCGAAGGTGCTGCGATGTTGTTTATCGAAGACTACGAACATGCTATATCTCGAAATGCAAATATTTTAGCAGAGATTATTGGTTTTGGCACTTTTTCAAGTGCCAAAACAGATGTTTCACATTTAGATTCAGACGGCATGATTATATCCATTAAAAGAGCATTATCCGATGCTAAAATTGCTGCTGCTGATATTGATTACGTGAATGCAGGGGCATTATCAGCTCCTTACGAAGATGCGCAAGAAGCAATTGCATTGTCCTATTTTTTTTCCAAAAATAAAACAATGATTTCTTCAACAGAATCAATAACAGGTCATGAAATGGCTATGGCAGGCGCAAGTGAAACAATATATTCAATTTTAATGATGATAAATGATTTTGTGGCTCCAAATATGAATTTGGTAAAGAAAATCGATCAAGCAAAAGATTTAAATATTGTTAAAGATATACAATATACCAAACTTAATGTAATTCTTAACAATTCTTTAGGGGGTGGTAATTCATATAGTTCACTAATTTTAAGAAAAGTATGAGTAAGAGAGTAGTTATAACAGGATTAGGTATTTGGTCTTGCATTGGTAATAATATACAAAGTGTTAAGGAAAATTTAGAACATGGATACACTGGTATTATCTATGACTGTAGAAGGAAAAATAAACTTAATTCTTGTTTATGTGGCAATGTTCCTACGCCTGAATCATCTAATTTAGTTGATAGACATTGGCGAATTATGATGTCTGAAGATAGTGCTTATGCTTATATGGCTGTATCACAAGCATTGCAACATTCAAATCTTACTGATGAATATAGAAACAAAAATGGTGTTGGATTAGTATGGGGCAATGATGGTAATAGTCATTTAGCCCATGCTCATAGAATCATGGCAAAAGAGCGAAATTCATATATGTTAGGGGTTTATCAACCTATTTATACTTCTATGTCAAAAATTTTGCTTAATTCTATTTTTAATCTTCGTGGGAGTAGTTTTAATATCAGTGCAGCTTGTGCAAGTGGGGCACATGCAATTGGATTGGGCTATTTTTTTATTAAGAATAATATAGAAAATGTTATTGTTGCTGGTGCGTCAATGGAAACTAATTCATTTTTTGCAGAATCTTTTGATGTTCTCGGAGCCACCTCGCTTCGCAACTCTGACCCTACGCACGCGTCCCGTCCCTTTGACCGCGACCGTGATGGTATGGTGCCGTCAGGTGGTGCCGCTGCCTTGGTACTTGAAGAATATGAGCATGCCAAAGCGCGTGGAGCGAATATAATTGCAGAAGTATGTGGATACGGATTTTCAAGTAATGGCATTGAAGATATCTCTGCGCCTTCGGCTGATGCAGAGTATATAGCAATGAAACGCGCACTCGATGATGCCGGTATCAAACCCGAAGAGGTTGATTATGTCAATGCTCACGGCACGAGCACCATTGCCGGCGATATAGAGGAGGCCAAAGCCCTCACACGATTGTTTGTGCCGTCTAGTCCTTCTAGTCTGTCTAGTCTGTCTAGTCCGTCTAGTTCGTCTAGTCTGTCTAGTTTGTCTAGTCTGTCTAGACCTTTCATCTCCTCTACCAAATCCATGACCGGACACGAGAATTGGATGGCAGGAGCAAGCGAGGCAGTCTATTCCATCATCATGATGCAGAACAATTTTGTTGCCCCGAATATCAATCTCGAAAATGTGATTGACGAAGCCAAATACCTCAATATCGCTCGCAAAACAATTTACACTCCCATCAACACCGTCCTGAGCAACTCCTCCGGCATGGGCGGCACCAACAGCGCATTAGTGTTTAGAAAAATCTAATCTCTCTAATAGAAAATCGATTATCACGAACTATTTTTCCTGAAATACTTGCATAAATCAAAAGATAACTATAATTTTGCACCGCAAAAAGTGCATAATTCACAAAACAATGCACTCTGAATGGTGCATAATCAAATAAATAGAGTTATGATAGACGGAGCATTATTGCAGTACATGAAGGAGCAATTGGACTTGACATCGGTTGATTTCAAGCGGTATCTGTACGACCAAATAGATTGGAACAAGCGCCTTCAATGCTTGATAGGCGGTCGCGGAGTAGGCAAGAGTACGATGGTGAAACAACATCTCGTCGAAAATCCTGAGGAGCATAGTCTCTATGTGTCTGCTGATCATAGCTATTTCACAATACATACGCTGATTGAATTAGCAGATGATTTTGTTAAAGAGGGCGGCGACCATCTTTATATCGACGAGATTCACAAATACGATGGTTGGAGTCGCGAAATAAAGCAGATATACGACACACATCCTGCTTTGAAAGTATTCATAACAGGTTCGTCTATCTTAGACCTATTAGATGGCGAGGCTGATTTGAGCAGACGCGTTATCATGCGGCATCTGCATGGTATGTCGTTCCGTGAATACTTAAAATTGGTACATAACATTGAAGTGCCGGTCTATAGCTTGGAAGATGTACTATCAGGCAAAGCACAACCCAAAACATTGCCGCACCCCTTACCGCTGTTTCGACAATATCTCAAAGACGGGTATTATCCCTTCTCATTGGAAGGCGATTTTCAGGAGCGAATGCAAAATGTGATACGCCAGACGATGGAGTCGGATATCCCACATTATGCAAAAATGAACCCCGCCACAGGGCGCAAACTACGCCAGATGTTATCCATAATAGCACAAAATGCTCCATATAAACCGGAAGCACAGTCCTTGGCAAACGAATTGCATATCAGTCGTAACGATGTACCAAATTACCTCCTGTTTATGGAAAAAGCGGAGATGATAGGTCAGTTGCGCGACGAAACAGGAGGTATGCGTGGACTCGGAAAAGTGGAGAAGGTGTACCTCAATAATACTAATATCCAATATGCCTTAGCAGGCGAAAAGGCAGAGAGTGGCAATGTACGGGAGACTTTCTTCTATAACCAGTTGCATGTGATACACGATGTGATATCGTCTCGCGTAAGTGATTTCTGCGTAGCAGACTACACGTTCGAGGTGGGCGGAAAAAAGAAAGGAAAAAAACAGATAACCGAAGTATCAAATGGATATGTAGTGCGAGACGAGATAGAGTACGCTGCTAATCAGATTATCCCTCTATGGGCATTTGGACTGATGTATTAATTTTCCAAACTCCCTAATTTCATAATTCTTTAACACTTTCAACATTACTATATATGAGCAATCAAGACATTCAAACAAAAGTCAACACCTTTCTCACTGACCGATTAGAGTATGACCCGACAGCCATCGCTCCAGAGGCGGAACTCAAACGCGACCTCGGCATGACCTCGCTCGATGCCGTCGAGACAAGTCTTTTTATCCGTCGCACCTTCGGCTTCCAACCAGAACGCGGAGCCATCAAGACCCTCGTCACCCTGCAAGACCTCTACGACTATATTGAGAAAAATGTTTAGTCGGTCTAGAGCGTCTAGTCTTTCTAGTCTATCTAGTCTGTCTAGTTTGTTTAACCCCTAAAACTTCCCATTATGGAATACAACACCCGTAACACAGTTCTTCGGCGACCGGCCAATTGGAGAAACCTCTATTTCTACCAAAAAGCCGATGCGCTTTTCCAGATGACAGTTATCTTCTGCGAGCGCTTTCTGCCCGAGCACGGCGACCGCACGGTTGACCAAATGGTGCAGGCGGCAAGAAGTGGTAAGCAGAATATCGTGGAGGGTTCGGAAGACGGTATGACCAGCACGCAGATGGAAATCAATCTGCTCAATGTTGCGCGGGCAAGTATTCAGGAGTTGCAACGCGACTATAACGATTATCTCAATCGGAAAAATCTGCTTCTATGGGACAAAACGCATGCCCGCTATCAAGACATGTTGGCGTTTTGTAGGCAACACAATACATTTGACGAGTATAAAGAACTCATTAACAAAATAAACAATGAGGAGTTTTGCAATCTGGCACTTACCCTGTGCCACATGGTGGACAAGATGATGAGCACTTATCTGCACCAATTAGAAGAACAATTCGTTAAAGAAGGTGGCATCAAAGAGCGTATGCATGCAGCCCGAACAGGTTACCGCCAAGCCGAGATGGAACGACTCGCCTTCCTTGAGCGCGAAGTCCTCCGACTGCAAAACATCCTCACCGCAAATGGGATAGAGTACTAAAGGGACTAGTCTGTCTAGTCTGTCTAGTCTGTCTAGTCTGTCTAGAGTGTCTAGTCTTTCTAGTCCATCTAGTCGGTCTAGAAAGTCTAGTCGGTCTAGGCTCACTTTCTTATTTTTTTTGCTTATTTTCATTTTATTTGTCAGATTGAAATATTAGTTATAATTTTGCAGCCGAATTAGTATGCCCTTAATGGGCAACATCTTAGTAACACTTGTGTGTGTAGTGGTGTAGCTGAGATGAGTAGTAAATAAAAGCGATGCAACAGTTCTCTTTATTCATTAATTAAGTGCTGTTTTGCTGTGGCAGGGGCTTGTTATGTGCCCTTATATGCCACGGCAAGATGTGTGTTGGTGTGCCGATGAGTACGGAGCATCAGTACAAACTCGTGTTTCTATAAGTAAGGGAGTAGTTGTTAGCAGGATTGATTTAGAATAAGCATTATATATGAAATATTTAAGATACAAAAAAGATATGAAAACAAATTTACTGAAGACGATAATGATGTATGCGAATGGAGTTCGGGATACAAAGGGCGTGAGTTCGCAGGAATCAACGAGAAGAGATGCTTCGATATCAGGTGATTCTCATGGTTGTGGTTCTGTGACATCAGGTATCGCATACATTGAGCATATAATGGGTCTCCAATCAGCATCCGATGGCGGACGCAAGCAAACCCGTCTTTGGAAATACGCAGCAGTACTGCTTTGCTTGCTGATGCTCGGCGTGGGTCAGGCATGGGCAAATAGTCATAGTACGCACTATGGTAAAGCCATATTGGTCAATGCTACAGGTAACGGTACGGTGTATCTGTCAACCGCATCCGGCAGTAATTCAGGACAAACGGGCAGTAGCACACCGGCAGAAGTAAACGGCACCTCGTATATTACATGGAATTGTGAAAAAAGTGAAAGCAATGATTCCAAGACCTACTATGCTCACGGTACTGCCAATAATGGTTACTACTACGCCGGATATGCTACAAGCAATACTGCCACAACATACACTGCAGCTACAACTGGTAAAAGTTTTACGGCTACAAGTACAACAGATGGATCACCTAACGAAACAAAAATCTATGGTTTCTTCAAACCTGTCACTATTCCTTCTGTTGCTACACCGAGTCCGAACCATTTCGATGCCACGAATACGGCAACAACATGCTCGGATTATGCGGGTACTGTGGTATTCACCACAGCCAATGCTGACGCTATAGAGGATTTCAAAACCCCGACTATAACCGATAAATCAGGAAACGGTATCTATACAATAACAAATAAGATTTACAGTGCCAACAAAGTTACCGTAAGTTATCAGTTCACAGGAAACGGCACATACGGAGGCACCAACCGTTCGAATTCGGCTACCATCACATTGACTTCTGCCGGAGGTGAAAGCACGCTCACTTCCACAGCCATCACTGCTTCTTTCCCTAACGCAAAGATATTAAGCGGTTCAGCAGAAGAGATATACACTACTTTCAAGACATCAGATGCCACGCAGGCAGGTGTGCAGAAAACGGCTGTCTTCGACGTGGAGTGTGTGGACGGAACAGACAACTTCGACACACCTTCAATCACAGGCACAAACGCTTCTTTCTTTACCTATAACTCCATGTCTTATGCAGATGGCAAGCTGACCATCAACTATACATATAATGGGAACAAAACCGCTGGTGACCATACTGCCACACTGAAACTTAAAGTGAAAGATGTCATCGGTGGTACTGACGCAACTTACGGCTCCAAATCCATCACTATTGTTGCACACAACGAGCAGGAGGCTACTAACGATGTTAGCGTTACCACAGCAGGCGGTGTTACCACCGAATATGCAACTTTTGCAGCAGGTCTTGCAGCTGCCAATGCAAGTGCAGGCTCAACGCTCAAACTGCTCCGTAACATCGACCTCGGAACTATCACCGCCACTAACAATATCTCGAAGGCAATCACCATTGACCTGAACGGTAAAGAACTTCGTGCCGCGGTGAATGCCACTTCGGTAGGTGTTTTAACTATCACTGCCGCAGTGTCGGTAACGATCAAGGATACAAAAACAGGTGGTAAAATTATCAATGAGATAGCCCGTAACAGCGAGATTCGAACAATCTTTGTTAATAAAGCAGGAGCAACACTGACTCTGGAAAGCGGAACGATTGCGGTTAATAACCTCGGACAATATGCATCTGCTGCCAATGCGGATTTAGGGGTTGCCAAATACGCTAACTGTGCAGCCCGTGCCATCCATCAGATTGCAGGTTCAACGGTCAATATCAATGGTGGAAAGATAGAAGCGTACGGTACTCGTTCGGTCTTTGGTATTGTACAAGCAAGTAGTGTTGCAACGAATAATGCGGGTACAACTGTGCTGAATATCACCGGTGGTGAGATATATGCCGAAGCACCTTATGGAGCGTATGGCCTTCAGGGATATGGTAAAGTAAATTTTAGCGGTGGCAATATCAATGTCAAGGCAAATACCAACATGGTTGATGCCCGTTATGCTGCCGACAATGCAAATAATAAATATAATGGACTTATATACGGTATTTTGATTTCTGCATCAGCCAACGCTACAGCCGCAAGCTGTTATTATGGAACACTTAATATGACCGGTGGTAATATCAATGTTACCAATGAGCGTGTTGGTGGCTATGATCGCAAATCGTATGGTGTATTGATTGACTGCTCAAATGCGAATATGGGGGCGAATACAGCAGTAGATGGCAGTAAGTGCCAGAAAGCAGCAGCAAAAGGTTCTATTGACGGCGGTACTATCACTGTCAATTCAGGGACATACTATTCGTTTGGTGTATATATGAGCGGTAGCTACAACTCATACGATAATACCAGCCATGTATTAACCGTGAAGAACTGCACCATTGATGTCAAGGCACACACATACGCATACGGAGTGTTTTCACAAGGCGCAGTTAATACAACCAATGGCGGCTGCTACCACGGTGACATAGAACTTACGAATTGTACCGTAACGGCTGAGACAACTGTAGGTGCATACTCTTATGCCGCGTTTGTTACCTCAAGAGTTGCTACCATCTATAAAAATGCAAGTGCAGATGCCGCAAATTATTATCATGGCGAATATGGCTCTGCCGGCAAACTGACTATCAATAGCGGAACATACAAGGCTTACGCAAAGACAACTACAGCCTATTGTGTGTCTGCCGGAAATGAATGGAACGGAGAAGCTCGTGCTAAAACAACCTATGCAGACGAAACGAATGTGGCTCTTACACAACATTTAGGTGGCAATGTAGAGGCATATCCTACCTTGATAATCCACGGCGGCGATTTCTATGCTGAAACATTTGGCACTACTACTGCAAGAGCTGTTTCATCAGGTGGACACACCACCATTGACGGCGGTACATTCAAAGCAGTGGCGAAAACCAATAATGCTTACGGTCTTGTGGCGGTAAGCGGTACGATGAAAGCAACAGGTATTACTGTGGAAGCCGAAGGTAATGCCTCTGTATATGGCGTGCTCGTTAATGCAGGTATCTCTGATTATACTTTGTTTGAATACTCTGCAGAGGCAGAACTTAATAATTTGGATGTGACAGCAACAACTCGTACCGGCACAGAGGCTCGTGGCGTAAGCGTTGTTGCAACAACCAAAACACAAACCGAAACTACCAAAGAAACACTCAAAACAAATGGTACAAAAGAAGGCGCAACATCAAGTCAGAAAAATGCATACAACAACTACTATAATATCTATCAAATAGGAGAAAAAGCAGTTGCTGCCAAAGTTAAAATCAATGGTGGTACTTACCGTGCTACGGCTGCCACTACCACTGCTTATGGTGTCTTTTTAACTACTACAAGCGTCTCTACAACAGGTGCGGCTTCAGCTTCAACGGAAGGAATAATAAAAAATGCTACTTTCGTTGTCAAAACAAAAGGCACGACAACTGTTGCAGGAATTTATGCAGGCGGGCCCACCACTATTGAGGGATGTAATATCACTGTACAACCCCAAACAACAACAGGTTATGGCGTTTATATCAATGACAAGAAAACGACTATTTCCAATACTACAATCAATGTAACAACAGCCAATACGGCTGATGCCACTAAATCAGCTGCTGCGTATGGTATTTACAATAATGCATCGATTAGTTCTATCGGTTGGATTTTTGAGGGCGAATTAGAGGCGAATGAAGGCAATGTGGTGGATGTTAAGACAACCAGCGGAACAACGGCTTATGGTGTTTATACACACGCTGTAAATAAAGCTATTACCAGCGAGGTATATACTACAGCAGGCACCTATGTTGCCGCTGCGCGAACCACTATCAATGGTGGAAAATACACCGCACATGCCAACAACACAACGGGTTATGCTGTTGTCGTAGCAGCTCCGGTATTGGGAACTGAAGCGACGGGCATACCGACATGTATCATCAACGATGGCAAGTTCAAAGGTACGGCAACAAGTACTTATGCAGATGTAAGTCCTGCAGGTGAACCCGGGTATTTCGTACTTAACGGCGGTTATTATGTCAAAGATGAAAACCTTGATGTCAAACTTGGAGAAGGCATGAACAAAGTAGCCGTCAAATCCGGCACACCCGAATATGCCGAGGGCTACCGTTGGCGCGTGACGGACAACATGACCGGCGAGTATGTTTGCAAGATTAAAGAGAACAACACTTCCTATGCTTCCCTTGAAGAGGCATTGCAGGTAGTCAATGCTACGCCAAATGACACATGGACCATCATTATGATAGCCAACTACACCCTCTCTAAGGGCGACTATGTTTTGCCTGCAAAGACTACA
>JAFVDX010000020.1 GCA_017478225.1 Paludibacteraceae bacterium
GACGTTGAATCTTTACTGCTTGCCAAAACACCTGCTTATCGATACCTTTGGGAGCCATGTACTTTACTTTGTCCCAATAGAGATATTCGCTACTAATCTTTTGGAATAGTGGCTGCATCTGCTGATCAGTAAGCATTTGAATCGCCTCAACTTGCTTTTGTGGATTCAGTGTGGGTTCTACTTTCATCTTTCTGTTCTTTTCTCGGTGCAAAGATACAATAATTTCTGAAAATAGAGGAAATTCCCCCTTAATTTCCTCTAATTTCTTATTGTTTTCTCTTATATTTCGCATAAAATGATTATCTTTGTAGCCAAATAAGATAAAAACAAATGACAATATATAAACGTTTAGGTGACTATATCAGAGAGGTGAATGTTCGTAATCGGGAGTTGAAGGTTACGAACTTGCTGGGTGTGAGCATATCGAAGGAGTTCATGCCCTCCATTGCTAATATCATTGGTACGGATTTGTCTGCCTATAAGGTTGTGGAGCGAGGCCAGTTAGTCTATGTTGCTGATACTTCTCGACGTGGAGATAAAATCGCCATTGCTTTGCTTGATAATTACGAGAATGCAATTGTTTCCCAAGCCTATACTGTTTTTGAGGTCATTAATCGCGAAGCATTGCTGCCTGAATACTTGATGATGTGGTTTCGCCGTCCTGAGTTTGACCGCTATGCCCGTTTCCATTCTCATGGCAGTGCCCGTGAGATATTCGATTGGGATGAACTTTGTGACGTACAACTCCCCATCCCCTCTATCACTCGCCAACGTGAAATCGTATCAGAATACGAAACGCTTTCCAACCGCATTCGCATCAACGAACAAATGACTCAGCACCTAGAATCCACCGCCCAAGCACTCTACCGCAAAATGTTCGTCGACAACATCAACAAAGAGAATCTGCCAGAAGGGTGGAGAATGGGAACATTAGGAGAAATCGCAGATATAAATAGCGGAAAGACATGCTTAGACAAAAACTGACGTCAAAGATGGCATATATCAATATCCTGTAGCAGGTGCTTCTGGGATAATAGGCTTCTCTTCATTTTACAATTATGACGAGAAACTAATGACTACAGGCCGAGTAGGAACACTTGGTGTTGTAAATAGGTACAATCAAAAGATGTATATGGCCGATAATGTACTTGTAGTACGAAGTAATTTTTATGAGTATTGTTATCAACTCTTGAATTCCTTAGATTATTCTGAGATAACGAAAGGAGGAGTTCAAAGTCTAATTACCCAAACAGACTTAAAGGATACTGCTGTTCTTATCCCTTCTGAAAAAACTCTTGATGAGTTTGAAGAGCATAGTTCTTCTATATATTCATTTGTAGAAACAAAAGAGCGGGAGAATTCAAAACTAACCGAATTACAATCTTTGCTTTTGGCGAAGATGGGGCAATAAATATGAATCAAATAAATTGCGAGATAATAATGAAAGCGTATGGGTAAAATAATAAGATTTGGAAATCGCGATTTCCAAATCTTAGACAATACCTCATAAACGTGCAGACTATGTACACTTAGATTTTGCAAACTGTTTGCAAAATCATGGCCTAAAAAACACTATTCTATTTTGAAAAATTGCAAAAATATTGC
>JAFVDX010000021.1 GCA_017478225.1 Paludibacteraceae bacterium
TCATAGAGGATACCAATCAGCGGCACCATGATTTCGGGCATCGGGTTCTTGCCTTCTTTCTTCAACTCGCAAGCAGCTGAGAGGATAGCGCGGGTCTGCATAGCAGTGATTTCGGGGAAGGTGATACCCAGACGGCAGCCATGGTGACCGAGCATCGGGTTGTTCTCGGCGAGTTGGGCAACGCGATTCTGAATCTCTTGAACACTAACGCCCATCTCACGAGCCATTTGCTCTTGACCTTTGAGATCATGAGGTACGAACTCGTGCAATGGCGGGTCCAAAAGACGAATGTTGACAGGCAGTCCGTCCATAGCCTCAAGGATACCTTTGAAGTCTGCTTTCTGATAAGGCAGGAGTTTGGCAAGAGCCTTCTCGCGGCCTTCGCTGTCTTTGGCAAGAATCATCTCACGCATGGCGATGATCTTCTGGTCGTCGAAGAACATGTGCTCTGTACGGGTAAGACCGATACCTTTGGCACCGAAGGCGCGTGCTACGCGTGCGTCGTGAGGTGTGTCGGCATTGGTACGAACTTGCAGTTTGGTATATTTGTCGCAGAGGTCCATGAGGGCTTTGAAGTCGCCTGAGAGTTCTGCAGCCTTAGTAGGAATCTCACCTGCATAAACCTGACCTGTAGAGCCGTTGAGCGAGATATAGTCGCCTTCTTTGTAGGTAACGCCCTCGATGGTGACGGTCTTTGCTTTGTAGTCAACGAGTATGGCACCTGCACCTGATACGCAGCATTTACCCATACCACGAGCCACCACGGCAGCGTGAGAGGTCATACCGCCACGAGCGGTGAGGATACCCTCGGCAGCCGACATACCTGCGAGGTCTTCGGGAGAGGTCTCGATACGAACCATAATGACCTTATGACCATTCTGATGCCACTCCTGTGCGTCGTCAGCGTGGAAGACGATTTGTCCGCAGGCAGCACCCGGAGAAGCAGGCAGACCTTGAGTGATGACTTTAGCTTTCTTGAGTGCGTCCTTGTCGAAGACGGGGTGGAGCAGTTCATCAAGTTTCTGAGGTTCGCAGCGAAGAATAGCCTCTTTCTCAGAGATAACACCTTCGCGGCAGAGATCCATAGCAATCTTCACCATAGCGGTACCTGTACGCTTGCCGTTACGGGTCTGGAGGAACCAGAGTTTGCCTTCCTGTACGGTGAACTCCATATCCTGCATGTCGCGGTAGTGGGCTTGCAGTTTGGCTTGGATAGCGTAAAGTTCTTTGTAAAGCTCAGGCATAGCCTCTTCCATTGAAGGATACTTGGATGCACGCTCTTCTTCTGAAATGCCCTGAAGTGCAGCCCAACGGCGTGAACCTTCTAAAGTGATTTGTTGTGGAGTGCGGATACCTGCAACCACGTCCTCACCTTGTGCGTTAACGAGATACTCACCGTTGAAGAGGTTCTCACCTGTAGCGGCATCACGGCTGAAGCAAACGCCGGTAGCGGAGGTCTCGCCCATGTTACCGAATACCATTGCCATAACCGAAACGGCTGTTCCCCATTCGTCAGGTATTCCTTCCATTTTACGATAGAGGATAGCGCGCTCGTTCATCCATGAGCGGAACACAGCGCAGATAGCGCCCCAGAGTTGCTCGATAGGATCATTGGGGAACTCTTTGCCGGTTTGCTCTTTAATGGCAGTTTTGAAGCGGGCAACGAGGAGTTTGAGTTCGTCAACATTCAAGTCTTTGTCGAGTTTGATGTGGCGGATTTCCTTCACTTCGTCGATAATCTTCTCGAAGGGGTCGATGTCAGTTTTATTAACCGGCTTCATACCGAGAACGACGTCGCCATACATCTGTACGAAACGACGATATGAGTCGTAAACGAAGTGGGGGTTCTGGGTTTTCTTTACCATACCCTCGGCTACGGTGTCGTTCAATCCGAGGTTGAGGATGGTGTCCATCATACCGGGCATAGATGCACGGGCACCCGAGCGAACTGAGACGAGCAGTGGGTTCTGCGGGTCACCGAACTTCGAGTTCATGAGAGTCTCGATGTGGTGAACGGCAGCCATAACGTCGTCGTTGAGGAGCTCCATGATCTTCTCCTGCCCAACTTCGTAATACTCGTTGCAGACATCAGTGGTGATGGTGAATCCCGGAGGTACGGGAACACCCACGAGGTTCATCTCGGCGCAGTTAGCACCCTTGCCACCCAATTGCTCACGCATTTGGGCATTACCTTCAGCCTTACCGTTACCGAAGGTGTAAACGCGTTTTTTCTGTTCCATTTTGTAATAGAAGTTAATTATTTATATTTAGTTAGTTGACAAATAAAAAAGGCTTATACTACAATCGTATAAGCCTTGTATTCCTATATAGTTATGCCTTGCATTATAGATATATAATGTTTACTATGTATGTTGTGCCAAGGCATAAATATATTCGTATTTTGAGAGTGCAAAGATACGGAATATATTTGAATATACAAAACGGAAATCAGAATTTTATTTTTGATGGTAATTCTCGTCTTACTCGTTTCATTAACTCTCTGGTTGCTTGTGATGTAACATCAGTTTTACTTGCCGATGTTTGTGTCAACACTCTTGCCGAATCAATGGTATAGTTCCATAGTACATTACCACTCGCGTCAGTCATTTTCAGTTGTAGAGCAGCGATATATTCATCTAAATCTTCCAGTCCTCCGCCCACAGTGCCGTTATATTTCAAAAAGGTGAGTAAATGTAGAACATGTGTAGCACTATATAAATCTTCTGTTACTGGCAATTGCTGATTGGAGAGTAGATTGGAAATTTGCAATATACATTGTGGAATATCATTATGGTCAACAGATATGTATATTTTGGTATTGTTGGTTTTGACATGAGCGGTGAAAACAGCTTGCGGCAAGTTTTGTGTATTGAGATATTTGGAGTATCTATCGGGCAATTTACCAAACTCTTTTGGGTCAATAGTTATTTTTATTTGAGCAATTTCTGATTGACTATTGATTTGCGTTATGTTGAATGTGGCAGTGCCGGAAAGGTCGGTCGTGGCTGTTTGAGTTACTGAACCACTGCCTATCAAGAAATCGGCTAAGAGACTGAAATTTGGTATATTAGTGTTGTTGCGCGTAAGAATAGCGGTGAATGGTAGATTGATAGATTTGTTTGCCTCAAGCGTGTCATGTGTAGGTTGTAGGGTGATATTCAAACCTTCGGATAAAGATGTGTAGGAAGAGAAAAGAGCCAATGGTATGTTTGTTTGATTATATTTAAGGTCTAAAAAGAGCCATGGTTCAACTGTTTCGAGACCTTTGATATATGTTAGTGCTGCTTTATGCAAATTGCCTGCTTCGAGTGCGTTGTTGGCAACCACCAAATATTCATATCCTTGTTTGGCAATCTCATTAGATTTTCTTTTAAGAAATTCATAATATTGGTCTTTGTCAAGTCGATAGCATACATAATACTGATTTTTGTCTTGATAAGAGTCGTAGAGTTGCAATCCTTCGAGATAAGCGTCGGTATTGAGGTTTATTTGTTTTTTGAAATCCTCGCTGTAGTTGTAGTTTTTCTCTTTGATATTGAGGAAAGAGTTGCTTTCTACTTTAACGGAAATCTGTGTGGCGATTTCGTTTATAGCCAATTTAGCGGCTTTTTCTTTGTAATCGCTCACTGAGGTATTGCTTGTGCCGATGCCCCACCAATAAGTAGGCATATTGGGGTGCTCTGTAACCCATTGGGGTACTTCTGCCAACATGAGAATAGGCAGAAGTACCATTATGGAAATAGAAATAAATCGTTTCATATTAGTCGTAGATGATTACCATTATTTTGTTTCCTTCCAGTCTTACTGAACAATTGATTTTTTCAGTTTCTTTGAGGTATTGTTCTAAATAGAAAGAGAATTGCGAGGCATCCATTTTGAGTCCGTCTTGATCAACAGGTGGTATGGCAATATAGTCGAAATGCATGAATTCATCTACTATATTTGGTGACTGATATTTTCCTTCGTATGCATTTTTTCTAACCCATTGTGTAATGATGTTTCTCAGAGAGTAGTTATGTGTGCCCATAGGTGTATTGAAAGTAACAGAAGAATTGCCATCAATAGAAACTGATAGACTTACTTTTGTGCCGTTAGCGGGTGCAAATTCTTTAAGTATTTTCTTCAAGAAACTGTCAAGGTTGTCTTTGACGGTATATTGGCATAGGACATCGCTTGAAACAGATTTGTAGCGTCGGTTGGTTGTGGCTACTTCATTGGCGAGGAGGTTACCCGTTGCTGTCTCGTAGGCTTTGAGCATAAGATTCACTCTTGAGCCTGATGCATCGATGTCTTTCTCAATATCAACTTCAACAAAAACATCGGCACCGGATGTTTGCAGAAGCATGCGGTCGTTGCCTTGTCCTGCGTTAGCGTTTTTGTCGAATTGTGCCACACGATTAGCCGCATTGATTTTACTTTGCAAGTCGATAGTTTTTACATTGATATCTTGAAAACCTTGTTGAACAGTGCTTACTGCAACTCGTCTGTCGTAGTCGTTTGCCAGAATATCCGCGTATGAACCCTCGCCGGGCTTTTTGTAGGGCACGACAATAATAGAAGGCAGTACCATTCCTGAAGCATTGCTAACATCCGAAGCACTCATTTGTTTGGGATTGGAGGAATCGTAATAGACCTTGTTCATCTTAAGGTCAGCAATGAGTTTTGAGAGACGGATAGTAATGGTGTAAGTAGCGTGGAGTTCATTGCCGATCTTTGTGATTTTATCTTGCGGCTCCGACTGAACAACATAAAAGGAGTATTTTGCTTGCTCGTTGAAGAAACCATTAGTATAGGTTTTGTTTTCCTTTTGAATAAGCGGCTTGTCATCGTTAATGCCTTCTATGCCTGTGTAAAACAAGGAATAGAAGAGTGATTGAATGGCATTGGCTTCTACCATATTTCTTTTTGTGGAAGCGCCTGCCGACTCAAAGGTGGCATTCTTATCGTCTTTGTTTAGAAGTGAGCAAATTCCGAGATATGGTTCACAGAATATCTGCTGCAAAGAAAATACGACAAGAAGTGATAAAAATATGCGTTTCATACTGGATATTATTTGAATGATTTACTTTCTACAATAAGGTCGTGAGCGTTGTTAGGGTCTGACTCTTTGATTGATATGATTTCTTCAAGAGCCATATAGATATCATCGCCTCCTTTCTTTACTTTGCATAATGATAGGTCGCCTGCGATGATGCTTTCTACAACTATCTCTCCAATTTCTGTCCATGAAACTCTACCTGCTTTGATAATTGCCTTTTTTACTGAGAATACAGTGCCCGGGACAACACCATCGTCTTCTCCTATATTGATGTGACACTTGAGCAGTTTACCGTTTTTGCTTTCGTAGTCTGAATCAAGAATAGTGGAATGTAATTTGAAGTCTTTGGTTACCACTTTCTTCACATCTTTTGGTAGTATATTCAGGATTTTTGTTAGGCACTTATTTTCACTTGATTCTTTCTTTTCTTCATGATTGAACAAATCGGTTGAAACTAAAGTACCATCTTCACAATTGATTACCTTGAGCGAATAGGATAAAACGGCATTGTATTTGGTTTTACCTTTGTCGTTGGTTTGTGAGGTGTAGGTGAGATTTGATACATACCCCTGAATAATGTAATTGGCACCTAATTCTCTCATTTTCAGTCTGCGAGTGTTCTCGTCGTCAGCAAGTCTGGCATTATCTGTTCTGCGTTTGTCCTCTCTTGATAAACTTGACTCAGATGCAACATCTGTTATCTGAATGTGTTGATACTTGATCAGTGAGGAAATAAGAGCCCCTCTTATTTGTTCTGTTAATGCCTCACCTATGTCCTCTCTGTAGGAAAATTCTTCTACATAGACGACTTGTTTTTTTGCCATTAGGTTAGCACAAGAGATGAGTGCTAATGCTGCTAAAAGAAATAATTTTTTCATGTTGTTTTTTAGTTTTTTTATGCCTACAACCTTTCTTGACGGCGTTTCGGCTTTTCCGTATTTTTATGTTAAGGGCTTAATTCTATGGTATATACATAAAAAAACGCAGACCTCAATGTTGTTTACTTACAACCAGAGGCCTTCGCATGCCGAAAAGTCAAACAAACAACATGAAGCCTACGCTATGATGACCATTAGTACTTAATGGCTGTTGGTACAGATGCCGATATTTATCGAAGCAAATGCCGATAAAATCCGAAATGATATCGATATAATACCATGGTCATACGCGTAGCATTCAATAATTACTTTGTTTTTTGACTTTTCAAGTAAAAGGTTGCGAAGCTTTCTGGTTGTCAACAACAAAGCGCTATAAACGCTATTTATATGCTATTTTATATAATATGTATTTTCTGCATTTATATTTCCGCTGAAATATGTACAGAAAACTGAGTGCTATGGAAAATAGAACTATATAATTGATTTACAAATTTGTAGGTAAGATGAAATCAGATTATATATGGTCTAATTGCCAAATGCGCTTTTATATAACAAATCTGTTATTACATGTTTTTGTTTTGGTTGCGGGCGAGGACCGGCAAGCCTACCGCGTTCCAAATGATGGCTGCAAAAGTAATGTTTTATTTTGGAATGTGCAAGGTGTATTGTTTGGTATGAATATAATAAAACCTCAGAGAGTGTATTGTTGTGCTCTCTGAGGATTGATTATGCATTTATTATTATGCAATTTATTTGATTTTTTCGCCGAGTGTATTGTAGCGTATTCCGTCTTTTTCGATTATAATCATTCCATTTTCAAATCGTTTGATGACTGACGAATCAGAGGAATTGATATTCTGAAGTGAAGTAGAAACATTTGTTCCTGCTATGATTTCATATACAATGCCGTCTTCGCCTATTATAGTTGCTTCAACTAAGTAGTTTCCATCAGATTCGCTAACGACGACATATTCAACACTATGAACATTGACTTGTTGCCAATTGTTTTCTTCTGCATCAATGAGGAAATCAACATTTGAGTTCCATGTTGATACTTCGTTAGTAAAGTATCCAACAGGAGATGAGTCATTATTAGAATAGATGTCGAAATGGAAGGCTTGTGTATTATCTTCGGCATTAATTATCCATTCTCCGTAATCCCAACTATATGCTTCAACGGGAGTGTTGATAACCACTTGTATAGTCTCGCCTGTGAGGTGGAACCCATCATCATAATAACTCAGATGATAAGTGAATCCTCTGTCGTCTATTACAGATGCATTGACAGAAACAGCATCGCCCTCAACAACCTTGCTGAATTGTGCAAAGGTGAGTTTATGTTCTTCTTTGCGAATAGAGAGGTAACTTGCTTCAAGATTGATTTCACCTGATTGGCTTGTGTAGAGATATTCATAGACTACATCTTCCGGCCATTCTTGATTAGGTTCTAATTCTAATGGGAATACGAGATAGCATGCAAGTGAATTGTCATTATCAATCAGTTGGTATTGTAATCCGTCGTTGCCTCCCCAGCCAATTTGGTTAGCCTGCCCGAGTTCTACATAGATATCCTCCAATTCTTTGTCTTGTCCAATGTAGGTCAAATTCCATGTATTACCGCGAGAGTCAAGTATGGTAACAACGATCTTTATATTGTTGTCTTCGACTTTAGTCTTGGTGAAGGAAACGGTTTGATAAAAGATATATTCATGGTCGTAACTATTCTCGCCTGAAGAATTGTTTAAATCAAGGTAGTCTTCTGTATATGTTTTATCGAAATCAACATCAGGTACCCAATAAATTTCTGAGAATGTGAAGTAGAATACTTGCATATAGTCATCGGAAACTAATCCGTACAAGAGAGAACCGTTGCCAGAAGGATTAAATGCGATATCGCCTATAGTTATGTTGCGTACAGATGGAATATATGGTCCTGCTTTGAGGTTGATAGTAAGTTCGAGTATGTCATATTTATCTTCATCGTTTACGAATGTGATGGTACCGGTAGCAGTAGCAATTCCGTTTTCGTATGTAACAGTTATGTTAGCAGATGAGTAAATGTATGTGTTACTATTATAAATTACGTAAGTATAAGTCTCATCAAACTGAGATGTATAGGTGCCTGCTACAGAAGATGAATTGATGGTGATTAAGATAAAGTTGTTTGGGTTGTCGTCGGCATGTCCTGACAACTCGAAGAATCCGTCAGAAAGATAAGTATCAATAACAAGGTTTTGTCCGTTGAAAGTGGCTTTGCTGATAACCGGATCGGGAGTTGAGAGATTGAGTGTATATTCAGTATTGTTCCATGCTAACAACTTGCCTGTCATAACATAGTCGCCATCGTTGTCCAGAGAAATGGTTATTGTTCCGCTATAGATATTGTACATTTCTTCAGCAACTGTGATGGAGGCATTGTTATTAGAATTTTCTGAAATTTCATAATCGCCAAGTATGCCCTGCTCAGAGTCTTGTGGGTAAAGATTGAGCGATATGTATTTGCCATCGTCAGAAGTTGCAAATGCATTGATTTCGTTCCATAGAGTAAGTGCAAAATCGTCAATAGAAAGATTCGTAGAAATGAAATTGTCTTGTGCCTCGGCTTTAGGTGTGGCATAGAACATATTGCCGGTGTATCTGATACCGTTTTCGCCTAAGAAACTGAAAGAAACATCTAATCGAGAGTCTTCTTGAGATTGTGTGACAGTGATATTGGCATCTTTGGCATATACATCTATTTCAATAGGTTCGTCGTATTCGTCTAATTCGTCAGTTACGATATGTACATAGGTAGAAGTGAGGTCAATATCATCGCTGATAAATGTTCCCACGGGTGATGTAGAGTTGTCGCTAAAATAGCGCAAATCGACATAGTATGTGTTGTTGTTACCGCGAATTAACCATGAATTATCAGTGAGGTATTCGCAAGTAGTGAGCGGGCGAGTGATGTTGATATTTACGGTTTCGCCGGTGGGTATAACCGGGGTTTCGTGGTAGTATAATTCAAACTCATTGCCATCGGTATCTACTACCTTAGCCTCAATATGAATATCGTAGTTGGCGCCTTTGGTCTTTTTGAAAGTGGCAGTGGTGTAATAGTGCTCAGTGCCTTCTTCATCATCCCATTCACAGTAATCGGAGTTCATATCTTCAAGAGTGTATGTTTTGCCATATTCTACATCATGCTTACCTTGTGGTAAGTTTATCTCAAAGAAATACGAGCCAATCCCGTCTGGAAGATGCAAACCATAGAAAATTGTTCCGTTGGCTGCATCATAAAAAGTAGAATATCTTTCTATAGACAAGTTAACGGATTCTTTTTTAGCCTTTTGCACTTTGGCTTTTTTGTTCTGTACAATGGCAGATGTGTTTTTGCTTTTCTGAGCCTTTTTGTACTTGTAGATAATTTCTGCCTGCTTGTTGTCTGAGTTGGCATTTGCAAGTTTTTGCTCAATTTGTTGTTTGTTGTTCTTCATCGGTTTAGGCGAGTGAAGAGGAGAAGCGGTAACGCTTAAAATAAGCGATAGTGCACACAAAATGGATGTAATCTTTTTCATAATGGTTGAAATATATATTAAATGAATAGGTTTATTGGCTTGCCATAATTGATTATAAATAAACGATATTGAGTCTTTTAAGAAAATCGGTGCAAAATTACGAATAATATGAAAATGTCAAAATACGCATAAGTATATTTTTTTGACAATAGTTCCTTAATTTATATTTTTTTACATAAAGATGTGAGAAATTATCTGTCTGAGTACTTTTTGAATATTCTTCATTTACCCCCTAAATCATAAATTTCACCCCAAATAATCATGTTTAGCGTATATAGAATATTTGTAATGACATGATTAAGTGTACTTTGATATTTGAGGTGTAATTTTGCGGTCTAAAAGAGCGTAAGTATAAATATTTACGATGTTTATGATGATAAAGAAATAACAAAATATATGTTTTTTAGATGAAGACGATAAGTATTATAGGTGCCGGAATATCCGGTTTGACTGCTGGAATATATGCTCAGCAACGAGGGTTCGAGTCGGTAATATATGAGCGTCATAGTGTTGCCGGCGGGTTGTGTAGTTATTGGAATAGAAAAGGTTATCAATTGGATAATTGTTTGCATTGGCTTACCGGAACAAGAAAAGACACTGAATTGTATCAATTATGGCAAAATACGGGTGTTCTGGCTGATGATGTAGAAGTGATTGCTCCTGAGATATTTATGCAGGTAGAGGGAAATGGTGAGAGGCTAGTGCTATGGCATGATGTGGATCGTTTGCGTAGTGACATGCTTGCCTTGTCGCCGGCAGATAGAAGTGAGATTGAGAATTTTATTAAACTCATAAAGATATTCAGCAAGACAATTTTCCCGTGTCAGAAACCTCCTGAGGACATGAATTTATGGGATTATTTGCGTCTTGTTTGGAAGATGCGAAAGATAGGGCGTCCATTTAGAAAATATGGTAAGATGTCGCTTAGAGAATATGCCAATCGTTTTAAGCATCCTCTTATTAGAAAATTTCTGACTGCTTATTTCCCTCATTTTTATAGTGTTGCATGTCAGTTATGGGTGTTTGGAATGTTTACGAGTGGTAATGCTGATTTGCCTCGAGGTGGTTCGAAAGGCGTGATAGACAGAATGGTAGAGAGGTATATTCAGTTGGGTGGAAAGATTTGTTATAATATGGAAGCAAAACGAATAGGAGTAAAGAACGGGTTGGTTGATGAAATAGAGTTTGCTAATGATAAGGTGATTAGAAGTGATTATGTAGTAACTGCGTGTGATTTGCATCATGTGGTAAGTAACTTGCTACCTGAATTTTCGTGGGACAACTATCTTACTGAACATTATAAAACGGAAACAGAGAAATATCCTACTCATACTTCTTTTAATGTGTTTCTGTCGGTAGATTTCTATACTCAGGCTTTGCAATACACATCTATTTTAGAGCCTGAACTACTTTATATAAATGGCAAAGAGATAAAAGAGTTGGTAATAAAAGACTTTAACTATGAGCCTTCGTTTTCGCCGGAGGGAGCGACACTATTGCAAGTAATTGTGAATCAGTATGAGGATGATGCTGATTTTTGGCATAATCTGCGCAGGTATGAAATAGAGAAATATAGAACAGAGAAACAACGGGTGAGTGAGGAAATAATGGAGTCAATAGAAAACAGATTTCCTGAGATGCGTGGTCATATAAAAGTGCTTGACGCTACTACTCCTGCTACAAATATAAGATATACAAATACATATAAGGGTGCATATATGGGATTTGCTATGACATATTTTAACAAAAAGCAGACTCATAAAGGTACTATTTCTGAAATAAAGAATTTGTATTTGGCCGGTCAGGCATTGGCAGCCCCCGGTGGTACACCCAATGCAGTGGCATCTGGTAAGTTCGCTATTGATAGGATTATTAGAGATATCAAAAAAGGGAAGTAATAATTCGATTTTAAACAATACAAACAATAAACTTTAGAAAATAGTTTGTGTATATAAAAAAATAAAAGTACCTTTGTGCGCTATTAAGGGGCTAATTGAGTGAGTTGATTATAAGCATAATAGTACTTTTTATGATAGAAGAATCACATCGTTTTAAGATTTTTGCCGGTGGCAAGGGTCTCTTGTTAGCGGAGCGGATATGCGCTCAGTTAGGCACCAAGTTATCAAAAGTAAAGATTGAGCATTTTTCAGATGGAGAATATGCTGCTGAGTTTGAGGATTCGGTTCGTGGTCAGGCCGTGTATTTGGTACAGGCTACATGTCCTTCTGCCGACAATCTGATGGAACTGCTTTTGATGATAGATGCTGCTCGCAGAGCGAGTGCATCGGCAATTGTGGCAGTGATACCTTATTTTGGTTGGGCTCGCCAGGATAGAAAAGATAAGGCTCGTGTTTCTATCGGTGCCAAGTTGATAGCCAATATGTTGCAAGTGGCAGGTGTGGATAGAATCATAACTTTGGATTTGCATGCTGAGCAGATTCAAGGTTTTTTTGATATCCCAGTAGATCACTTGTATGGTTTGACTACTTTTTCCGATTATATTGAGTCGTTGAAATTAGACGATTTGATTATTGCTTCGCCTGATGAGGGTGGTTCTAAGCGTGCTGCAAAATTAGCAGCGCGACTGAATGCTCCGATGGTGATGTGTTATAAAAATCGTCAGAAGGCTAATGAGATAGTCGAAATGCGGGTGCTGGGCGATGTGTCTGGTAAGAATGTGGTGCTAATAGATGATATTGCTGATACTGCGGGAACACTTGCTAAGGCAGCAGATTTATTGAGTGAGCAAGGTGCAAAGAGCGTTAGAGCGGTTGTCAGTCATGGGTTGATGTCCGGCAATGCCTGCCAGAAAGTGATGGATTCGAAATTGGAAGAGTTGATATTTACCGATACTTTGCCTTTTGATAATAGTCGCTGTGCAAAAGTAAAGATATTGTCTGTTGCAAAGCCTTTTGCCGAAACGATTATGGCAATTCAAGAGCACAGATCGATAAGTGAATTTAACTTAAGAAATTAAGTGGATAGATATGAAAAGAAAGTGGATTTATGTGTTTGTGTTAGTGGTGGTTGCATTAGTTGGTTGTAAAAAACAGCCATCTAAAGCAGTTGCTCAGTCTCCTGTTTTTTCTGCTGATTCGGCATACGAGTATATTCGCGATCAAGTGACTTTCGGGCCTCGTGTTCCGGGTACTATGGCGCATTATGATTGTGCTATGTATTTGCAAAAGAAACTTGAGGGTTTTGGTTGGGTGGTTCGTTCAGAGCAAGGGCTGATGACAGATTACAAAGGTGATAATCAGCCTGTATATAATATTATTGCTTCCTTAAATCCTCAGATAAAACAACGCATATTATTGTGTGCTCATTGGGATACTCGTCCGTGGGCAGATGAGGAAGATGATTATGAATTGAGGATGAAGCCGGTGCTTGGTGCTAATGATGGGGCAAGCGGAGTAGGGGTGTTGTTGGAAGTGGCTCGTGAGTTAGGAAAACTGCAAGCAGATAGTGTTGGTGGTAATTTGGGCGTGGATATTGTATTGTTTGACTGTGAAGATATGGGTACACCTGATTTTTATACCGGCAAACAAACGGAAAACACATGGTGTTTAGGCTCTCAATTCTGGTCAGACAACTATAAAAAATATGGGACAATGCTATATCATGGTACTAAATATAAATATGGTATATTGCTTGATATGGTGGGTGGTACTGATGCAGTGTTCCCTAAAGAATATCATTCTATGGAGTTTGCTTCGCAGTATGTAGAGAAGATTTGGCGCAATGCACAGAGGTTAGGGTATGGTAAGTATTTTGTGGATCAGTATTGCTATCCGATTACAGATGACCATTATTATGTTTCCACTATAGCAGGCGTGCCTTGTGTGGATATTATTCATTATTCGCCTGATTCCGATACTGGTTTTGCTTCTTTCTGGCATACTACTCGCGATGATATGAGTAATATAAACAAGCAGACGCTACAGGTTGTAGGTGAAGTGGTGTTGGCAACGATTATGAATTAATTAAGTGAGAATAATATAATAAAATACTTGAGATAAAATAAAGATGCTTGAGATAAAGAATTTACATGCCTCTATTAATGGCAAGGAGATATTAAAAGGTGTGAATTTGAGTGTGCATGCCGGTGAGGTTCATGCTATAATGGGTCCCAATGGTGCTGGTAAGAGCACTCTTAGTGCTGTCTTGACGGGCAATCCGGCATACGAGGTGACAAGCGGTGAGGTGTGGTTTAAGGGCAAGAACTTGCTTGAGATGCCTCCTGAACAGCGAGCGCGCGAAGGCATATTCTTGTCGTTCCAGTATCCGGTAGAGATTCCTGGCGTAAGTATGGTAAACTTTATGCGTGCCGCAGTAAATGAGAAGCGTGCATATGAAGGTAAAGAACCACTTTCAGCCACAGAGTTTTTGAAATATATGCGTGAGAAAAAGAGCATTGTGGAATTAGATAATAAACTGACAAACAGGAGCGTAAACGAAGGCTTTTCGGGTGGAGAAAAAAAACGCAATGAGATATTCCAGATGGCTATGTTGCAACCCTCGTTGAGTATTTTAGATGAGACCGATTCAGGACTTGATATAGACTCATTGAGAATTGTGGCAGAAGGAGTAAATAAACTAAAAACTCCACAAACCGCTTCAATTGTAATCACTCATTATCAGCGATTGTTAGATTATATCGTTCCTGATTTTGTACATGTGTTGGCTGACGGACAAATAGTTAAGACGGGTGATAAAACTCTTGCTTTAGAGTTAGAAAAGCATGGATATGAGATGGTGGTAAAGCAATAATAAGTGAGCAAGATATGTCAGAACTGATAGAAATAAGCAAAGGACAAACAAAGAATATATTATTGCTAAATAAGTCTGTTGATTTATTAGTCAATCAATATGATGATTCACAGTTGAATTTGCATGTCTTTTGTTTAGATGATTCTTCTGCCGAAATAAACATTCAAGTTAGGCAATTGGGTAGGGGTTGTAGTGCTAAAATCAATGCATTAGTTTTGGCTTGTGGAAAACAAGAGGTCGGTATTCATACCAATGTAGTACATGAAGTAGGAGATGGAATAAGCGAGCAGTTGCTGAAATTTGTGCTTGCGGACGAGTCGAAGGGTAATTTTAGAGGTGATTTGAAAATAGCGAAGGATGCTCAGAAAGTATCTGCAAGGCAAACGAATCGGAATATAGTTTTGTCCGATAAGGCCAAGATGCGCACAATGCCTCAATTAGAGATATATGCAGATGATGTGAAGGCTTCGCATGGCGCTTCAACCGGTCAATTAGACGAGCAAGCGTTGTTTTATATGCAGCAAAGGGGGCTTTCTGTGGGCACAGCCAGGAAATTGCTCTTGAAAGCGTTTGCAAGTGAGGTGATGGAGCAACTTGATGTTGCAGAGCATGATAGCATAGAGCAACTCATAGAACAGCGTCTCGCCAGGATGGCGATATAGAGGTCTTAGAAGGCTTAGAGGTCTTAGAGGATTTAGAAACCTTAGAAACCTTAGAAACCTTAGAAACCTTAGAAACCTTAGAGGGAGTCTTTATAATACTGCGATTGTGATGCCGGCTCCGCCTTCATCGGGGTGAGCGTCGTGATAAGTGGTTACTTTAGGTTGCATTTGTAGGTAATTGCGAACCACTTGTCTTAGAGCGCCGGTACCCGTTCCATGAAGTATTCTTACTTGTTCTGCGCCAACCATAACAGCGTCGTCGATATAATTCATCACGGCAGTCAATGCTTCGTCTGCTCTTAGGCCTCTGATATCAAGTTCGTTGGTAAACGCAAGTTTTCTTTTTCTCAGACTATCGCTTATGTTTGAAGGCACATATACTGTGGCAGAGTTTTTTTGTTCTTTCTTGGCTAGTCGTGCAGACACATATTCGAGTTCTTTCAATGGTATAAAACTCTGAATACCACCAAATCCCACCAATGCTTGCTTGGTAGTTAGAGAAATCACTTCGCCTATCAGCACATCGTCTTTCCTTTTTACTTTGCAGCCTATTGTTATGGCTGGGGTTGTACTCTCTTGGGTTTTATCCTTATTTATAGTTGGTTTCTTTGCTGTTGTTTTTTGTTTTGGTGCAGCCACAGCATTGTCAACTTTATTCTTGAATTGTTCCAACTGTTTTCTTGCTTCTTTGGTTTTTTCTTTATCTGCAGCCGACTCTTTGATTACGCGTATGGTATTTTCAATGGTAGCATTGCTTTTTTTCAGCAGTGCTTGTGCTTCTTGTTGTGCTTGTTCGAGCAGTTGTCTGCGTTTGTCCTTAACGGTACCGATTTTCTCTTCGTAGATTGCGATTTTTTCTTCTAATACTTTTTCCCTTTGGTGAATTTGCTCTCGTTTTTGTTCCCAATATCGTTTGTCTCGTGCAATATCTTGCAGGTGCTTTTCATATTCTATATGTTCATCTCCTGCAAGTTCTTTGGCTTTGTCGATAATATCTTTGGGCAGTCCGATTTGATGTGCGATTTCGATGGCAAATGAAGAGCCTGCCTGACCAATAGATAGTTGGAAAAGGGGGCGTAGTTGTTGCCTGTCATAGAGCATGGCTCCATTGATATATCCGTCGTTGTCCTGTGCAAAATGCTTGAGGTTATCGTAGTGAGTGGTGATTAAGCCTGTGGCCCCGCTCATGCCTAATTTCTCTAATACCGCTTGTGCAATTGCACCACCTATCTTGGGTTCTGTGCCCCCGCCAAACTCATCGATTAGCAAGAGAGTCTTATGGTCGGAATAACGCACAAAATGCTTCATATTTTTCAGGTGAGATGAATAGGTGGACAAATCGTCTTCGATGGATTGTTCGTCGCCGATATCTATAAATATATTGTCGTATATGCCTGCCGTGGTGTCTTCTCTGACGGGAATAAGGATGCCCGATTGGAGCATATATTGTAATAGTGCCACGGTTTTTAGACATACCGATTTACCGCCTGCATTAGGACCTGATATTATGAGTATTTTATTTTGAGGCTTATCTGCAAGGCGTATATTTAGTGGTACTATTGCTTTGTCTTGTTTTTTAAGTCTTTCCTCAAGTAGTGGATGTCGTGCTTGGCGCCAATCAATAAGAGTAGAATTTACTATTTGTGGTGCTATGGCATTGATATTTATGGCATATTTGGCTTTGGCACATAGGAAATCTACTTCACCTAAGAACACCTGCGACTGCTTGATATATTCTGTTTGTGGTCGGATGCGTGCTGTGAAATCAAGTAGTATTTTTGCCCGCTCGCGTTTTTCTTCACTTTCAAGTTCCCGCAAACGATTGTTGGCTTCTACTACTTGTTGTGGTTCTATATAAACTGTTTTGCCTGTTGCAGATTCGTCGTGGACTATACCGCCTATTTTCCGTTTATTGGCGGGTGAAACTGGTATTACCAATCTGCCTTCTCGTAAAGTAGGACTGACATCTTTATCCACCAAACCTTGTGCTTGTGCTTGTTTGAGTATGCTTTGTAGTGTGCGTTGTACAGAGCCTTGGGCTTGCTGCAAATCGTGGCGAATACGCATAAGTTCCTGAGAGGCATTATCTTTCAGACGACCATACTTATCAATTATTCGGTCAATGTCAGTCAGAATCTGTTTGGGCTGAAAGTCTGCTGAAATCTTATCTTGTGTGAAATTACTGAGCAAAGGAAAGCGATTCTTGTCTAAATTCTCAAAGAAAGAGGTGTATGCAACTACTGCTTCTATGGCTTTTTTTAAGCGGAGCAGTTCATCTTCGTCCATAAAAAGTCCTTCGATACGAATACGACTTAGGTTTTCTCTTAAGTCGTACATCGTACATTGTGGATAATTCGTGGATACGTCCAACAAGGCGGACTTCATTTCCTGCGTGGAATTGATAAGAAAGGTGATTCGATTGAAATCGTTTATAAAGCAGATTTCATCGGCTTTTTCCTTGCCTATTTCAAATGAACAGCAATTTTTCAGTGCTTGTTTGATAGAAGTGAAATCTATCTTATTTTCAAAATCTTTCGGGTATATCATTGTCTTAACCTAATAAGCGTATGTCGCTTATTATTTGTGCATTCATTTCGTTGTTGAGTTTTTGTATCAGTTCGTGTCGTGCGATAAAGAGTTCTTGGCGAAGAGCGGCGGAAGTTATGTGTACATACAGAGTACCGTCTTTTATATTGATTTTGCCGGTATATTTCTGTACTAATGGTCCCATTATCTGAGGCCATTTCTCTATAAGTTTATGCTCAAGAAAGGGCTTTTCCAATCCGTTTTGTTGCAAAAACTGCCTGATAACTACATCTATTCTCTCTGTGTTCTGACGCTTCATTTCCTTAGTTTAAGCAGTTGGTTCTTCATTACATTCTCACCGCGAGGAATACCATTAAGATCGTATATACTGTTCATTTGCATACCTTTGTCTTGCGCGATTTTCCATATATTATCATCGTTATGTACACGATAGTGAGCATATTTTTTTTCAGCATATTTTTTCTTCCGCTGCAAATAAATCTTGTCGCCTTCCTCAAGTTGGTATTTAGGATTAACTATATCGTTGTATTTGCGAAGTGTGGACTCGTAGATGTTATATTCCAATCCTATACTCTCAAAGGTGTCTCCCGCATGAGCCACTATAAATTTTTTGCCATTACATTTGTACACCTGATGCTCGTGAACAAGGTCTGTTGACTTCATTTTTACTTTTTGGTACTGCTCCGCTACTTGCTCCTCTTCTTTGTTGGCAGGTGGAATGATATTGTCTTTAGGTTCTTCTTTTTTTGTTACCTCTTTACTTTTCTCTTTGTTTTTGCCGCCTTTGTCGTTATTGTTTTTACTGTCTTTTTTTCTATCTTTTTTGCTTTCTTTTTTACTATCGTTTTTGTTTGTCTCATTTGTGGTATTATCTGCTGCAGCCGCACCAACTACAGGCACTACCGCTGCTGTTGGTTCATTTGCTTGTGCAGATTCGGACGATTGCTCTTCTTTATCTGATTTTTTAGTATTGGGTTTGTCATATTGTGTCAAACCATAATCTTCTATTATCTTTATCAGTTTGCCGGCATATCCTGGGTCGGTCGCATATCCACATTTCTTGAGTCCATGTGCCCAACCCTTATAGTCTGTAATTTTAAGGTCGAAGAGTTCTTTGTATCTTGGCCTAAGCAAGAAAAGTGAATGATCTTCGTAACTCTCTTCTGCATGTTTATATTTGCGGAAACATTCTTGCTTGGTTTCGTCGTCATGTCGATAACTCTCGCCTTTCCAATCGCTTGTACATTTCACGCCAAAGTGGTTGTTGGCTTTGGTCGCCAATTCGCTCCTGCCGGCGGCTGATTCAAGCAAGCCTTGGGCTAAAGTGATACTTGCAGGTATTCCGTGCTTCTTTTGTTGGTTTTGGGCTTCTTTCTTATATTGCTCAATGTATTTCCGGTAGAGTTCGTTGGTCGCTTGGGCAGAAATAATCATTGGCACAAGTGATAATAATATGAAATAGGTCAGTCTTTTCATAGGTTAAAATGTTTATTGGTTATATCGTGAGTTTTGATATATCTTTCCCGTTTTTAATTAGATCACGGCACAATGTGGATGAGATATATGCGTATTGAGGGTTAGTGAAGAGAATAATGGTTTCTATATCACCTTCTTGTTTATTAAAGTCTGCTATTTGTTTTTCGTATTCAAAGTCAATAGTGTTTCTTGCTCCCCTGATAATAAATTGTGCATTGTTTTGTTTGGCAAAGTCGATTGTAAGTCCCGTGTATTCCTCAACGCTTATTTTCTTGTTATTTTTGAAGGCGTTTGCTATTTTTTCTTTGCGTTCTTCAACTGAAAATAGAGTGTTTTTTTCAGAGTTATTACCTATTGCTATTATAATCTTATCGAAGAGCGGTAGAGTGCGTTCCACTATGTCTTTGTGTCCGATGGTAAATGGGTCGAATGACCCTGGAAATATGGCTATTTTCATGTTGTGTCGTTTTATTAGTAGTAAGGATTTTGTTTGATATTTTGATTCATGTCAATGATAGTTTGTGGAATGGGGAATAGTTGTGTGTAGTGTGTTTGTTCCAGTGGCATTGCGGGGCGATTAGAGTAGGGTAGGAAGAAAGTTGAGAAGCGAATCATGTCTTGTCGTCTCCAGCCTTCCCAAGCCAATTCTCTTAGTCTTTCGTCAAGTATATTATCAAGTGTGGCATCTATTAGTGGCATGTTTGCTCTTTGCCTTATTTGATTAAGACATTCGGAGCCGTCTTTGCCGAGCCGAACCAATGCTTCGGCTTTTGTCAAGAGTACATCAGCATAGCGGAAAAGTACTATATCGTTGTCGCGTAATTTGCCGTCGGAAAAACCTGTCGGGTCAATAGCATATTTATACATCCTTGCACCTGCAGTGGCAACATATTTTGAAGCCGTTAGATCTAATTTTATTTCTTTGGGTCTATAGATTAGAATATCTCCATTGCTCAGGTGAAGTGGTTGGTCGTCAACAAATACTGTGTCGGCGAAATATGTAGTGTAGAAACGGGTATCTACTTGCTGAGTACCATAGCCAAAAGCGTCAAGTGCTTCTAATGTGGCGGCTGCTCCGTTTTCTCCTCCATAACCTATGGCTGCTCCATGCTGATAGTGCATGCTGCGGAACTGATTGCAGAATTTGGTCTGATAGAGCATCTTGTCCATAGGAATGCAGAATATATTTTCGTTGTTTTGCTCGTTATAAACAGCAAAGCAATCGGTTTGATTTTCTGATAGAGAATAACCGAATGAAGAGATTATATCTGCATATTCAATGGCTTTGTCGTACATTGCAGAACCTATCCATACCTCGCTATTAAGCATGAGTTTCATCAGCACGAAATTGGCCACAGGCTGAGTAATGTGTCCATAAAAAGTTCCTTGCTTGTGACTCATTTCAGGACTTAGATATGGCATACAATCAGTCAGTTCGTCATACACAAAATTGAACACTTCTTTTCTGCTTGATTGTGCTATATTGGCCATTGAAAGGTTGGTTTGTAAGATGATAGGTACATTGCCGTAGAGGTCAAGCAAATAATAATAGTACATGGCTCTTAGTGCTCTAACTTCTGCCTTGTAAAAGATGATTTGTGAGTCGTCCAAGAGGTCTTTGTGCTGATCTATAATATCAAGCGAAAGATTTGCTAATGCTATTACTTTGTATAGATAGTTCCAAGCGTTTTCAATCACTTCGTTATCGGGTGTGAATTGGTGCAGGTACAAGTCTTGCCACAAGCCTCCGTCATACCAGTCGCCACCACGAGTAGGGATAATAGCCTCGTCGGTAGTGAAGGTTTGCAGGTCATACACTCCTCTATATGTCCCTTGCAATCCGCTTCCGTTTTCGGCTGAACCAATATGATTATATAATGCACTCACAGCGTTGTTATATAACGATTGTGCATCAGTGATAACCTCATCGTGTGGCAGTTCGGATTTTGGATCCTCTTTGAGGTAGTTGGAGCATGACAAAAACCACAGAGGTAAAGTAAAAAATAATATCTTTATGTATTGTGACATACCTCTCATTGTGACATTCTTTGGTTATGAAACGACCATAATTATTTTACACTGCGATAGTAGATATTACAAACAGATGAAGTAAGTTTTAGTTGTACATTGCTTCAATCTCAGCCTTGTATGCCTCCATTACTTTTTGTCGTTTTACCTTTAGCGTAGGCGAGAGAAAATTATCTGTGGTCCATTGGTCTTTTACAAGCGTAAATTTCTGAATCTTTTCCCATTCTCCAAATTGTTTGCACGCAGCGGCAATATCTTTTTTAATTTCTTTTTTAACTTCTGCTGATTCACAAATTTGTTGAGGTGTAGAAAGATGCAAATGATGTTGTCTTGTCCATAGTTTGAGATAAGTAAAATCAGGTGATATGAGTGCCGTTACAAATCGTTGGTTTTCGCCAAGTACAATCAAGTTTTCTATCATTGGCGATTCGGAACATAGGTTCTCAATAGGCTCCGGATTCACATATTTTCCAAGGCTTGTCTTGAACAGTGATTTCTTTCGCCCTGTTATAGTGAGTAGTCCTTCTTTTGAGAGTATGCCGGTATCACCCGTATGGAACCACCCGTCAGTATCAATCACCTCTTTGGTCATTTCAGGATTTTTGTAGTATCCTATCATTACATTATCTCCTCTGCATATAATCTCTCCGTCATCTGCTATTTTTACCTCTACTCCAGGCAGGGCAACCCCTACGCATCCTGGGCGTCGCTGATATTTGCCTGTTCTGCTGACAGTTATCACGGGTGAGGTCTCGCTCAATCCATAGCCTTCTATTATAGGCATTCCGATTGCAGAGAAGAATGCCGACATTCGTGGCTGTATAGCACTACCACCGCTTACCACCACCTGAAAATGTCCGCCAATACCTTCTCTGAGTTTTTTGTAAATAAGTCTATCTGCTATCTTCCATTTTATGTTGTACCAAAGAGAACGGTCGTCGAATTGATAGTTTTCAGCCACTGACACTGCCCAAAAGAAAATAGTTCGTTTTATAAGTGATTGCTTTTTGCCTTGTATGATTAACTTGTCAAATATCTTCTCTAATATTCTTGGTACACATGTCATAACCGCAGGGTCGGCTTCCTTCAAGTCTTGAGCAATAGTACCTACATTGCGGCAATAATACACAGTCCATCCTTCGTATTGATAATAATAAACCATCATGCGTTCGTAAGCATGACATAAGGGCAGAAAACTGAGTGTTCGACAACGCTCACCATGATATATGCCCCTAACACCTAATACCTGCATAATGATATTCTTATGTGAGAGCATAACCCCTTTAGGAACACCTGTGGTTCCTGAGGTGAAAATTAGAGTTGCGAGGTCGTCTTCTGAGATACTATCTTTGAGTTCCTTAAGTGTTTGAGCAGCAGGATGGGCAATGCCTAAATCAATGATATCTTGGTAACATGGATATTTGTTGTCTTCGTGTCTGCCCATTGTAACTACTGTTTTCAACAAGGGCATTTCAGGTAATAGAGGCTCAATCTTTTGACGAAGTTCTTTGCCTTCCATAAATATGATTTTCATCTCACTTATGGAAATTATGTGTCTATAGTCCGCCTGACTGATTGTAGGATATATAGGAACACTTATTGCGCCTATTTGCATAGCGGCATAATCTATTATATTCCATTCAGGTCGATTACCGCTTACAATACCTACCTTATCTCCTTTTTTGATTCCAAGATGAAGTAGAGCGTATGACATATTATCCACGGCTGCAGCATATTCTCGTACGGTCATCTTGTGCCACCCCTCAATTTGTTTGTTTGGGTCGCGCCATGCAAACACTATGTCTTCCATTCCATAGTGTTTAGTATATCGCTCTACTATATCAAATATTCGTTTAGGTTCCATGTTTACATCCTTTCGGGCATTTCTATTCCAAGTAGTTTAAAAGCATGACAAAGCGTGCGAGCGATAGATTTACACAAAACTAATCTAAAGGTTCGCACATTCATATCATCTTCTCCTAAGATGCTAAAATCGTGGTAAAAAGAGTTGAAATCGCTTGCGAGTGCATAGCAATAGTTGGCAATCAATGCAGGTGAGAAATCTTCTCCTGCCTGACGAATCACTTGTGGGTATTCGGTTAGGCGTTGTATCAATTCGATTTCTTTGTCCTTAAGAGTTATATTTGTCAGTTCTGATTTGATGTTGCCTGCTTTGCGAAGTACCGACTGAATACGAGCATAGGTGTATTGAATAAAAGGACCTGTGTTCCCGTTGAAATCGATTGATTCTTCCGGATTGAAGAGCATGGTTTTGCGTGGGTCCACTTTCAGAATAAAATACTTAAGTGCTCCTAAACCTACTTTTCGTGCTATTTCATTTGCCTCTTCTTTTGTTATATCAGGCAGGGTGTTCACTTTATCTTTGCTTATTTGCCGTGCGTCCTGAATCATTACCTCCATCAAGTCGTCGGCATCAACCACAGTGCCCTCACGACTCTTCATTTTGCCATTGGGCAATTCTACCATACCATAGGAGAAATGTACCAAGTCTTTACCAAATCTGAAACCAAGTCGGTCAAGCAAGATACTCAGAACTTTGAAATGATATTCTTGTTCGTTACCTACGACATATACCATCTTGTCGATAGGATAGTCTTCGTATCTTAGTTTGGCTGTACCTATATCCTGAGTCATATAAACCGATGTGCCGTCTTGGCGGAGTAAGAGTTTTTCATCAAGTCCGTCCTTGGTCAAATCGGCCCATACAGAACCATCCTCACGCTTATAAAACAAACCTTCTCTTAAGCCTCTCTCTACCTCTTTTTTGCCTTCCAAATAGGTGTTTGATTCATAGTAAATCTTGTCGAAACTAACCCCCATTTGCTTGTATGTCTCGTCAAAGCCGGCATAGACCCATGAGTTCATTTTTGCCCAAAGATCTCGTACTTCTTTGTCGCCTTGTTCCCAACGAAGCAACATCTGTTGGGCCTCTTTTATAAGTGGAGCCTCTTTTTTGGCGGTTTCTTCATCCATCCCGCCTTCGGTTAATTCCTTAATCTGTTTTTTATATTCTTTGTCAAAGAGGACATAATAGTCACCTATAAGGTGGTCGCCTTTTTTACCTGATGATTCTGGAGTTTCGCCATTGCCGAACTTGAGCCATGCAAGCATTGATTTACAGATATGTATTCCGCGGTCGTTAACGATATTGGTTTTAACTACTTTCCAACCGTTGGCGGCCTCTATTTGGGCAATTGCATAACCTAAGAGGTTGTTTCTTACATGACCTAAATGCAGAGGCTTGTTAGTGTTAGGCGACGAGTATTCTACCATCATCAGTTTATGCCTGTCTGCTTGTGTACCGTAGTTGTCGTCAGAAACTATTGCCTGAAGTGTCTTAAGCCAAATATCTGAACTGATTACTAAATTTAGAAATCCTTGCACTGCATTATATCGGCATATTATTTCTTTACAGTTGCTTATTAACCACTCACCTATTTCTGTGGCAACATCCTGAGGCTTCTTTTTGGCAGCACGTAAAAGCGGAAAGACAACGAGAGTGAAGTGACCTTCAAATTCTTTTTTTGTCTTTTGAATTTGAATCATCTTTTCATCTGCGTCTATTCCATAAAGTGCTTTGACTGCTTCTGTTACTTTATTGCTTATAATTTGCTCTATTGACATATCTTGAATACTTTGAATCTATGAATATCTTGAATACTTGTTATGCTAATTCTATTATTTTCAGTATTACCTGCATTGCCTTTTGCATTGATTGAATAGGCAGGTATTCAAATCTTGAGTGGAAGTTTTCTCCTCCTGCAAAGATATTAGGGCATGGCAGACCTTCAAAACTCAGTCTTGCGCCATCGGTACCCCCGCGAATTGGTTGCACCTTAGGCTCTACACCGGCTTCTTTCATTGCCTGTTTTGCCAAATCAATGATATGCATTACAGGCTCTATTTTTTCTCTCATGTTGTAGTATTGGTCGCGAATAGTGATTTCTGCGGTATTTTCGCCATATTCGCGGTTTACTTTGCGAACCAAATGTTCCATCTCCTTTTTTCTGCTTTCAAAACGAGCACGGTCGTGGTCGCGAATGATGTATGTAAGTGTAGTTTGCTCAACCGTACCCTCCATGCCGATTAGGTGGTAAAATCCTTCATAGTTCTGTGTGTGTTCCGGAGTTTCCCAACGCGGAAGCATTACAGCCAACTGATAAGCAATGCGCATTGAGTTGAGCATCTTGTGATATGCTGCTCCCGGGTGAACATTTATTCCGTGAACAGTAATTTTGCAAGACGCAGCATTGAAATTTTCATATTCCAACTCACCTATTGTTCCGCCATCCATAGTGTAGGCAAAATCGGCGGCAAACTTCTTCACATCAAAATGGTCAGCACCTTGACCAATCTCTTCATCGGGTGTGAAACCAATACGGATAGTCCCATGCTTAATTTCAGGATGCTCTATAAGATATTCCATTGCTGTTACGATTTCAGCAATGCCTGCTTTGTCGTCTGCACCAAGAAGTGTGGTTCCATCTGTTACGATGATATCATTACCTTTATAGCGCATTATCTCAGGGTATTTGTTAGTTTCAAGTACTATGCCCTTTTCTTTATTGAGCACTATATCTGTGCCGTCATAATTTTCTACTATGCGAGGCTTAATGTTTTTGCCACTCGCATCAGGCGATGTATCCATGTGTGCTATAAAACCGATGGTCGGTTTCTCGCAATCACAATTTGAAGGCAAAGTAGCCATTATATAGCCATTGTTGTCCAAACTCACATCTTTCAGCCCCAATTGGCTTAATTCTTCTTTTAGATATTTGGCAAATTTCATCTGTCCCGGTGTTGAGGGAGTCATTTCGGTCAACTCATCAGATGTTGTGGCAAACGAAACATAGGTCAAAAACCTATCTACAATACTTTTCATAATTTCACATTTTTTACAATTTGCAAAAGTACGATAAATGTTTCAAATACACAAATTTTGATATGATTGCTTTTTTATTCTTAAAATCTATTTTGCGATATAAATAAAAAACCGTATTTTTGCAGCGTTTTTGTTGTTAAAATACATTTCATTAAGCATAATTAAACTTCAAAACACTTATATCATGAAAAAAACTATTTTTTTATTATGTGCCTTGTTAGGTTTGGTTTCTTGCGAGCGAGTAGCAACCAATCAGGGTTTTCCTGCCCCCGAGTATGCTGATGCTCAGCCTGCTATAGAGCGCGTTGAACCATTGTCATGGTGGACTGAGATGAATACACCGCTTACCATAATGTTTTATGGCAATGATTTGGCCGGCGCTAAGGTATCGGTTGAACCCGCAGGTGGTATAATAATTAAGGGTCAGCACAATGCTCAAAGCAAAAATTATCTGTTTGTTGATGTGGATATTCGTCGTGCCGGTACCTATACCTTCACCCTTGCTCAAGGCGACAAACAAGCACAAGTAGAGTATGTGATTGCAAATCGAAGAGAAGGTTCGCGGCAGCGCCAGTCATTTACTTCTGCCGATGTGGTTTATTTGATTATGTCTGACCGTTTTGTGGATGGTGACGAGAGTAATAACTCAACCGACAACACAGCCGAGAAATCGGACAAAAACAATATGGATGGTCGCTTTGGCGGAGATATTCAAGGAATTATCAATTCGCTTGACCATATCAAGAGTCTCGGGGCAACTGCTATTTGGCCAACACCGCTTTTGCTTGACAACGAACCCGCATGGTCATATCACGGATATGCTTGTGGTGACTATTATCATATTGACCCTCGCTTTGGTAGTAATGAACTCTATAAACAAATGGTGGCTGCGGCTCATGAAAAAGGAATTAAATTTTTGATGGATATGGTGCCTAACCATTGTGGTGCTGCACACTGGTGGATGACCGACCTGCCGTATGAAGATTGGATAAACCAATTCCCGCAATTCACCAATACCAACAATGTGTTTTCTGCCAATTATGACATTAATGCAAGTGAGTATGATAGAATATTGAGTAATCGCGGTTGGTTTGACCATCCAATGCCTGACATGAATTTGGAAAACCCTGATTTGTTACAATACTTTACACAATGGGCTGTGTGGTGGATAGAGTATGCTGATTTGGATGGATTGCGTGTTGATACTTATCCATATATTGAGCGCCAACCTGCTGCTGATTGGTGCAAGGCTATTAGGGCTGAATATCCAAATATAAATATAGTTGGTGAGTGCTGGACCCGCCCTGCTGCTGCGGTGGCATATTGGCAAGCCGATACAAAGAATTTCGATGGTTTCAATTCCAATTTACCCACAGTGATGGACTTCCCTGTTGAAGAGGCTATCAGGCAAGCATTGGAAAACGATGGAAACTATTGGGGTGGGGGATTGGCAAAAGTATATGATGCTGTTGCACAGGATTATATGTATGCCGATGTTAATAAACTACTTGTTTTTGTTGGCAACCATGATATGGATCGTATAGCCGATGTAGTTAAAGACAAAGATCCTCGTCGCACCAAGTTAGCCATCACCCTTATTGCTACTTTGCGTGGTATTCCTCAACTCTTTGCCGGCGATGAATATGGTCAGTTGTCTGCCGATATGTCACGCGGTCACAGCGGGCTTCGTCAGCCATTGCTACAAGCTGACCAACTGACAGCAGAGCAAAAAGATATGTTCCAATATCAAAGCCGCTTGTTCAACTGGCGTCAGAACGAACCGGTTATTCATTCCGGCAGAACTATGCATTTCATGAGCCGAGACAATACTTATGCATTCTTCCGCTATAACGACAACGAGGCTGTGTTCGTATTCCTTAACGCTTCCGACTCTCCTCGTGAGGTGCCAACCGAACATTATGCTGAAATCCTATCTAAATATAACACTAAGGGATTTGAAGTAATTAGCGGAAAAGAGATGGACCTTGCTGACAAGACCGTCGTTCCGGCACTTTCTTCTATAGTGGTAAAAATAAGCAAATAAACTGCTTTAGTATATAAAAACATCCTACTCGTTATGTCGGGTAGGATGTTTTTGTTTTGCCGGTATGCTGTTGTACTTATCTTATAAACATCAGTTCTCTATACTTAGGTAGTGCCCAGAGTTCGTCATCTATTATCATTTCTAATTCATCTGCATGCTTGCGTATATTCTCCATTAGCGGTACGACAGTATCATGGTATGCAATGGCTTTCTCATGCTCATTTATTTTCCTATTGGCAATATGTCTTACTTTTGTCATTTCGTCCACGCCTTCAATTATTGCACTCACATGGTCGGCAATTCTATGTATCATCAACGAGTCGTTTGCTGCCAATTTCTGTGCTTCTTCAGGTGCAAATGCCTGTTTTATCTTCAATACATTATCTAAGAGTATCGACTGATAACGATTGGCAGCAGGTATAACATGGTTGATAACCAAATCGCCTAATACGCGACTCTCTATTTGCAATTTTTTGTTGTAATTTTCCCATTTCACTTCGCAGCGCGCTTGCAATTCTGCCTCGGTAAGCACTTGTGTCTTCTTGAACATCTCAATTGTTTGTTTGTCCAAATACCTCTCAAAAATCACAGGAACTGATGTTTCACAATCTAATCCTCGTTGTGCTGCTTCTTTTTTCCACTCTTCGCTATATCCGTTGCCATCAAAGCGGATAGGTTTGCATGCAACAATATATTTCCTAATAATCTCAAAAAGGGCTCTTTCTTTAGGTTCACCCTTATCAATGAGTGTATCTACTGCTTTCTTGAAATCCATCAGTTGCTCTGCCACTGCTGCATTGAGGGCTAACATCGCTGCACCGCAGTTGGCGGAAGAGCCTACTGCACGAAACTCAAACCTATTACCCGTAAAAGCAAATGGCGATGTGCGGTTTCTATCGGTGTTGTCAAGAAGAATCTCAGGAATAGTGGCAACACCCAACTTCATCTCTTTCTTTGCGTTGATGATGATTCCTTCTTTGGCAGAGGCTTTTTCTAATTTATCAAGCACTTCTGTTATCTGTTTGCCTAAAAAGACTGAGATTATTGCAGGTGGTGCTTCGTTGGCTCCCAAACGATGTGCATTGGTGGCGGAAGATATAGTGGCTTTAAGCAATCCATTGTATTTATAGACGGCCATAAGTACATTTACAAGGAAAGTAACGAATTGCAAGTTTTGGTATGGGTTTTTCCCGGGGGCAAGCAGGTTTATACCTGTATTGGTCTGCATCGACCAGTTGCAGTGCTTTCCGCTACCATTTACACCGGCAAATGGCTTCTCGTGAAGTAATACTCTGAAATGATGCCGTCTTGCTACTTTTTCCATGATGGACATAATAAGCAAATTATGGTCGTTGGCAAGATTCACATCCTCAAATATAGGTGCCATCTCAAACTGATTCGGTGCCACTTCGTTATGACGAGTTTTAATAGGAATTCCAACTCGCAATGCCTCATGCTCCAAGTCGATCATGAAATTCAGTACTCGTGCCGGTATCGCTCCAAAATAATGGTCCTCAAGTTGCTGATTTTTTGCACTTGAGTGACCCATTAGCGTTCGACCTGTTAGCATAAGGTCAGGACGAGCATCAAACAAATCTTCATCTACAAGAAAATACTCTTGTTCCCAACCTAAATTAGTATGTACATGTCTAACTGACTTGTCAAAATACCAACATACTTCACGCGCAGCCTTGCAAAGAGCAGCCGTGGAGCGGATTAAGGGGGTCTTATAATCAAGAGCCTCACCTGTGTAAGCAACAAAAATAGTAGGAATACAAAGGGTGTCACCTACAAGAAATACGGGTGATGAAGGGTCCCATGCTGAATAGCCACGGGCTTCGAAGGTGTTGCGAATACCACCATTGGGAAACGAAGACGCGTCCGGCTCTTGTTGATAAAGTGCATTACCTGAAAAATCTTCCATTATACTTCCATCTCCACGCAAGTCAAAAAAAGCATCGTGTTTCTCGGCAGTGCCACCCGTCAGAGGCTGAAACCAGTGAGTATAATGAGTTGCTCCTCTATCCATCGCCCACTTACGCATGCCTATAGCAACTGAATTGGCAATATCTCTTGATATCGTTCTACCATTATCTACTGCGTCAAACAATTCTTCAAGAACTGTACTCGCAATATACTCTTTCATGCGCTCACGAGTAAACACATCTTTAGCAAAATATGCTTTAACTTGCCCTTCTACTATCGGCTTTACTTCCACCGGTGTATGCTCTGTGGCACGACCTAATGCAATAAATCGGTTGTTCATAGTTTTTAATCGGATTAAATTTAATTTTCGGCGGCAAAAGTAGGCTAAATTTTTTAATCAACCAAATAAAAAATAGAAAATAAGGTAAAATGTATGTTTTTTTTGTTGATTGAATTTGATTTGATATATTTTTTATACCTCTATGCGTACTCATATTTATTTTATTTTGCGTATTTGAAATATAAGTAGTACTTTTGCCGTGAAAAATAGTCTGACATGGCAATCGTATGTTATGCAGGCATAAACATTTGTAGGTTTATAGATTATGATTAAAATTACTTTCCCTGATGGGAGTGTGCGAGAGTATCATGATGGTGTTACCGCACTTGAAGTGGCTGAAAGTATCAGCCCTCGTTTGGCGCAAGAGGTGCTTGCAGCCACAGTAAATGACAAACAAGTAGATTTGACCCTTCCTATTTATCAAGACTCGTCGTTGCGTCTGCATAAGTGGGATGATGCAGAGGCGAAACACGCCTTTTGGCACACTTCCTCTCACCTGATGGCAGAAGCCTTGCAGGAGTTGTATCCCGGCATACAATTCGGTATCGGTCCGGCAATAGAAAATGGTTTCTATTATGATGTTCTCCCTGCAGACGGTCAGGCAATAAAAGAAAGCGACCTGCCACTTATTGAGAAGAAAATGCAGGAACTGCAACAAAGAAAAGAAGTGCTTGTTCGTAAAGAAATAAGTAAAGCAGATGCATTAAGAGATTTTCAAGCAAAAGGGCAAACATATAAATGTGAGTTGATATCCGAACTTCAAGATGGACAAATCACTACATATACTCAAGGCAGTTTTACCGACCTTTGCAAAGGTCCGCATATCCCCTCTACCGCCCCTATCAAAGCAGTGAAAGTATTGAGTTGTGCGGCTGCATATTGGCGTGGAGATGCCTCCAGACCTATGATGACGCGTATATATGGAATCAGTTTCCCAAAGAAATCAATGCTCGATGAGTACTTGCAGCTATTAGAAGAGGCTAAAAAACGCGATCACCGCCGAATAGGTAAAGAGTTGGAACTCTTTATGTTCTCAGATATGGTAGGCAAAGGTTTACCTATATGGTTGCCTAAAGGTACTGCTCTCCGTCTGCGCTTGGAAGATTTCCTTAAGAAAATACAAAAACGATACGGCTATCAACAAGTGATAACTCCGCATATCGGTAGCAAGAATTTGTATGTTACTTCCGGTCACTGGGACCATTATGGCAAAGATTCTTTCCAACCCATTACAACTCCTGAAGAGGGTGAGGTTTATTTATTAAAACCTATGAACTGCCCTCACCACTGTGCAATTTTCAAGAACTCACCGCGTTCATATAAGGACCTGCCTTTCCGTTGTGCCGAGTTCGGAACAGTTTATCGTTATGAACAATCAGGTGAATTACATGGATTGACACGAGTTAGGTCATTTACACAAGATGATGCGCACATCTTCTGCCGCCCTGACCAGGTGAAAGATGAGTTTATACGCGTCATGGAGATTATACAAATTATTTTCAAAGCATTGAACTTTGAGAATTTCGAAGCACAAATATCTCTTCGCGATCCCAATAATCACGAAAAATATGTCGGTTCAGATGAGGTCTGGGCAAAGGCAGAACAGGCTATTATTGATGCTTGTCAGGAAAAGGGACTTCCTGCAAAAGTAGAGTATGGCGAGGCTGCATTCTATGGGCCTAAGTTAGACTTCATGGTCAAAGACGCTCTCGGGAGACGTTGGCAGTTGGGCACTATTCAGGTTGACTACAATCTACCTGAGCGCTTCGAATTGGAATATGTAGGTGAGGACAATCAAAAACACCGTCCTGTGATGATTCATCGTGCTCCGTTTGGCTCTATGGAACGCTTTGTTGCAGTACTTATTGAGCATACTGCCGGTAAATTCCCGTTATGGCTCACACCTGACCAAGTGGTGGTGCTACCCGTCAGTGAGAAATCAAACGAATACGCATGGAAAGTAAAGGCAGAATTGGAGGCACAAGACATAAGAGTAATTGTGGATGACAGAAACGAAAAAATTGGTCGTAAGATTCGTGATAATGAACTCAAGCGTATTCCGTTTATGCTTATTGTTGGCGAAAAAGAGGCAGAGCAACAACTGGTAAGTGTGCGCCAACAAGGAGCAGAAGAAAAAGGACAAATGACAATACAAGAATTTGCTGACTTTATCCTTAAAACAGTGGATGAGCAGACAAATGCATATTAAAATTAACCCTTAAAACTTTTTAATTATGACGCTAAATGGTCTTATTAAGAACTTTACTGAGATGTTCTCTAAAAAGTTCGTTTGTTTTGAAGGCCGCGCAGAAAGACGCGAGTATTGGTACTTCGTTTTATGCAACGCCATCGTAGGTATCGTACTCTCATGTCTTGATCAAATTTGGGGTATGGCTATCTTGAGTGGTATCTATAACCTTGCAGTCCTTCTGCCATCGCTTGGTTTGTCTGTTCGTCGTTTGCACGACTTGAACAAATCAGGCTGGTTCCTACTACTTGGTTTGATACCTTTGGTTGGCGGTATTATACTTCTTGTTTGGGCTTGCCAAAAAGGTACAGCTGGTACTAATAACTATGGTGATGAACCTGTCTTCGTAGAAGAAGCATAATAACATAATAATGCATACAAACAAAAGAAAGGGACTCATGATTGAGTCCCTTTTTTAGTTTGTGATTCATATTGGTCAATGGCATCTTTCATAAGCCGCCTTCCGTGTTCTATAATCTCTTCGGCGCGGTCGAAAGCAAAAGTAGGGTAGGCATTCATAGGCATTTGTGCCAATATATCGCAATGCACAAGTCGATTCATCAAAACAGTATTGTTCTGAATCATTATGTCTGTCATGCGTGACAAAAGGGATGCATAATTAACTGAATTTGATAAATACTCCGACTCTTCCTCTTGATACTTCTCTTCTAATTTTTCTGATACAAAATCACCTATAAAATCCGGCAGACGATCAAGAAACTTAGGCTTTTCTATTGGTTTGGGCTTTTCTACTTCCATTGAGTCGGGGGCTGATATATTTAACGCTGCAAGTATATCGCCTTCAGTGCGTCTTACCCTATTGAGCGGGCAGGCATTGAGTATTCCACCATCAACAAGAAGCATATTATCCTTTTTTACAGGGCGGAAAAATAAAGGAATACTCACAGAGGCTCTTACAGCCTCAAACAAATTACCACTCTCCATCACAACCTCACGATTGTGGATGATGTCACTTGCCACTAAACTTACAGGAATCGGCAAGTCTTCTATAAGCATATCAGGCACAATCTCTTTGAAAGCATTTACTGTTCTATCACCTTTAACAAGGTAATTCTTTGACAGAGAAAAATCGCCTAACGCTAATATCTTTTGTGTGTTGAGGCGCAAAAACCATTCTTTGGCTTCTTGCAGTTTACCTGTGGCATAACAACCTGCAATCAACGAGCCTATTGAACAACCAGCAATCGAAGATATTTCATATCCCCTGCTTTCCAATTCTTCAATGGCACCTATATGAGCCAACCCTCTTGCTCCACCTGAGGCTAATACTAATGCTACTTTCTGTTTTGTCATAATGCTGAACATTTTTGTTGTAGCCAATGCTTGTGATTGTCGCTCAAGAAGGGACTTACTATTTGCAGTACCTTCTGATGATATGCGTTTATCCATTGCTTTTCCTCTGCAGTTAGCATCGATAAGTCTATAAGTGTCTTATCATAGGGACAGAGTGTGAGGATTTCAAACTGATAAAACTCTCCAAATTCAGTTTTTTCAGCCATTTCAACAGCCACTAAATTCTCTATTCTTATTCCATATTCGTTGGCTCTGTATATTCCTGGCTCGTCTGAACATATATTACCGATATGCAGTTGCGCGGGATTATTATCTGTGCGGATGTTTTGTGGCCCTTCATGGCAACCTAAAAAATGCCCAACACCATGACCTGTACCATGACCGTATGTAATTCCTTCTTGCCACATGTATTGGTGAGCAAGCACATCCAACTGATTTCCTCTTGTGCCCCTGATAAATTTGGCTCTGCCAAGTGCTATATGTCCTTTCAGTACAAGCGTATAATCGTGTTGTGCTTTCTTAAATTCTTTGTATTTTTCTTCGTCCTTTCCGGGTATATCACCTAACCATACCGTCCGGGTAATGTCTGTTGTTCCGTCTAAATACTGCCCTCCTGAATCTAAAAGCAATACACCGGTGTTATATACATCTGCACAATCTGTTGGTGTGGCCTCATAATGCACTATTGCCCCATTACCTTCGTAGCCGGCAATAGTCCCAAAACTCTCCATGACAAAGTTCTGTTGTTCGGCTCGGTAACTATGCAACTTATCCATTAATTCATACTCTGTATATTTCTCCTTTTGCTCGAAGGCTTCTTTCTCAAGCCAGTAGAAAAATTTAGTTAACGCCACTGCGTCTTTACGCATCGCTATGCGCTCACCCTCCAACTCTACAGAGTTCTTTTTACTCTTGAGAAATAAAATCGGCGACTGCTTGTCAATTATCTTGCAACCTTTGGGCAGCGCTTCGGCTAAGGCTTCATTAACTCTATTGCCATCAAGCAAAACCTTGATAGAATTGCTCAATGAGCCAAGATATTGATATACATCGTTGTAATCAGCAGTGTCAATATCGTTTTTTCTCAAATACTCTGCTGCGTCGTTGTCAATTTTCTCTTTGTCAATAAATAAAGTACACTTATCTTGCTCCAATACTACATAACTTATCACAACCGGATTGAAGGCAACATCCGTACCTCTTATGTTCAGCAACCATGCTATCTCATCAAGTGCTGATACAACTTGAATCTGAGCACCTGCAGCACTTATTTGCTCTCTTATCCTCTTTAGTTTATCAGCAGTAGTCTCTCCTGCATATTCGGCCTTGTACTCATATATTTTGTTCTGAGGAATAGCCGGACGATTGTCGGTCCAAAGGGGGTTAATCAAATCTATGCTGCTAATAGATATGTTTGCTTGTTGCAACTCCAACTTCAGACTATTGAAGGCTATGATAGTGAACATCTCAGGATTGATGCCTACTACTTTTATATCTTGCTTGGCAACTTCTTGTTTAAGCCAATCGGTTATGCTCGGAGTGTCCAACTCACTTTCTTTCATAAGCCCGATGCCACTGCCTGATAATTCTTTGTCGGCCTGTAAGTAATAGCGTGAATCTGTCCATAAATAGGCCTCTTTGAGCGTTACTACAACCGTCCCAGACTCGCCTTTGAAACCACTCAACCATGTGGTCTCTTTCCAATGGTCTGCCATGTATTCGCTGGCATGAGGGTCGGTGCCCGGCACTATATAAGCATCCAAATGATGTTCACGCATTAATTCTCTTAAACCCTCAATCTTTTCTTTTACTGTTTTCATATCTGTATATTTTTATGCAATTTTATCTATTTAACTTCCACTCTAACAATGCTGTTATAATCTGTCTTTATATGTTCCGAGACTATATACACTCGTTCTCCTTGCGACTGCAAAATTATTGAAAAAAACGGAAACTGCAAAATTGGGACATGGTTTGTGTATTTGAAAACAAATAACTAATTTTGCAAGCCATAAAGAGAAAGATATGTTAAGTTCAGAACAACTCCAAGATATTAAGAGCCGCTTTGGAATTATAGGCAATGCAGAAGGGCTTAATCGTGCAATAGAAAGAGCGTATCAAGTTGCCCCGACTGATTATAGCGTACTTGTTGTCGGAGAAAGTGGAGTAGGTAAGGAGTTCTTCCCCAAAATTATTCATGCGAATAGTACTCGCAAACATGCCCCATATATTGCTATCAATTGTGGTGCAATTCCTAATGGTACGATTGATAGTGAGTTGTTTGGGCATGTTAAAGGCTCATTTACCGGTGCCACAAACGACCATAAGGGTTATTTCGAGGAGGCTAACGGAGGCACCATTTTCCTTGATGAGGTAGGTGAGTTGCCTTTGGAAACACAAGTTAGACTGCTTCGTGTGCTTGAAACAGGAGAATTCCTTAGAGTAGGCTCTTCTGCTGTACAAAAAACCAATGTCAGAGTGGTCGCCGCTACTAATTTGAATATGCAATCGGCGGTGCAACAAGGAAAATTCCGTGAAGACCTGTTCTACAGACTATCAACTATTACTATCAATGTCCCTGCACTCCGTGAGAGAAAAGAAGATATTCCTATCTTGTTCAGAAAATTCGCAAGCGATTGTTGCGAGAGATATAAAATGCCACCGCTAAGGCTTACCGATGATGCACGAATGTTGTTGCAAAACTATTATTTCAGAGGCAACATAAGACAACTGAAAAATATCGCAGAACAAATATGTGTGCTTGAGCAACGAAGAGAAATCAGTGCAAGTATATTAAGACAATACCTGCCACAAGAAGAGAGTTGGACTACTCCCGTGCTGGCAAATAACTTCAGTAACAGAGATGCTGACTATCAGAAAGAAAGAGAGTTCTTATACAAAGTGCTCTTCGATATGAAAAGAGAATTGGACGAACTTAAACAAAAAGTACAAAATAACAATACGTCGGCTATTATTTCTCATATCACAAATAATGATGTCAAAGAGCAACAACCTAAAACCGACATTAAGGAACCTATTAGAATAACGCAATCTGATAGTGATGACGAATGGCAACAAGCCGAAGAGGTAAATGAAGAAGAGATAAGTAGGCTGAAAACTAATTATGAACAAGAAAATCTTGTTTCTCAACCCTCTACTATTACCGAAATGGAGAAAGATATGATTCGTCAGGCGTTGATAAGACATAAGGGAAATCGACGATTAGCAGCAGAACAACTACAAATGTCAGAACGAACACTATATAGGAAAATCAAAGAATATGATTTATAAAAGATGCATATTGAATGTCTCTGTCTTATGTGGGCTGATGTTATGCCTCAATTCTTGCACTATATCTTATAAATTTAATGGTGCAAGCATTGACTATAGCAAAATTCATTCTATAGCGATAGCAGATTTCCCTAATAATGCTGCTTTGGTTAATCCTATGCTGTCCAATCAGTTGAGCGAAGGAATAAGAGATATCTATATCCGTCAAACTCGTTTGCAGGTCAATAGACGCGGAGGAGACCTCGAACTCGAAGGCGAAATAACCGGTTATGACCTAACACCAATGGCTATATCGGCTGACTCCTATTCCGCTGAAACCAAACTGACACTCACCGTAAAAGTCAGATTTACAAATAATGTGAATCCCGAAGAATCATTCGATAAATCCTATTCTGCTTTTCAAACTTTCGACTCCTCAAGAATGTTGAGCGATGTTCAAGACGAGTTGTGTACTATTATGGTGCAAGAAATTGCGGAGAATATATATAATGAAACGGTTGCAAAATGGTAAAAAATGTTTGTGTATTTAAGAAAATTGTTGTTACTTTGCAGCCATCATTTGGAACGCGGTCGTCCTCGCCCGCAACCAAAACAAAAACATGTAATAACAGATTTGTTATATAGAAGCGCTTTTTGAGTATATACGGCATTACATGTACTTTCAGCATGTAAAAGACATAACAAATAAATCGTAAATAATATTTTTTTGTTGTGAAGTCTTGTATATCAAATGTTTGATAATAACTAAATTTTAATATAATATGTATATTTTACTTACTATTCTCATTGTTGCAGCAGCCATTTTTCTGGTGCTGCTTGTGTTGGTTCAGAATTCTAAAGGTGGCGGTCTCGCAGCCGGATTTAATAGTGGTAACCAAGTGATGGGCGTTCGTAAAACCACAGATTTCTTAGAGAAATCTACATGGTCGCTTGTCGCTATTATTGTTTTGCTCTCAGTGTTTGCTGTTGGAGTTAGCAAAAATAATTCTGTTTCTTCTCAAGAACAATCTGCTCTCTCTGAGCAAGTTCAAGAGGCCGCTGAAGTAGCAGCACCCGCTGAGGTTCCTGTTGAGGCTCCCGCTGAAGCACAATAATTCTTTTGAGAAAATACAACAGTTAAAATGCGTCAACCTTTCTTGACGCATTTTTATGGTTTATATTGTTTGTGGTAGATATAATACCATGTAAGTAGTGAGCATTTGGGGAATATTGAGAATTACTCTAAAAAAATAGAATTTATATTTGTGTAGTTACAAAAAATAGACTAATTTTGCGCCCGAAAACTGAAGAACGTTATTTGAGAGGTATTTCGAGCCAAGAGTGATAAGGACATTCTTTCATTTGATTGATATTTACATATCTTTCGTGTCATTCTGAGATTTCGTCTTTTGACTTAGGGGCATTAGCTCATCTGGTAGAGCGCAACACTGGCAGTGTTGAGGTAAGCGGTTCGAGTCCGCTATGCTCCACAGATAAAGTAAATGGTTCGACTTAGATATCTTCTACTGATAAAGTAAGTAGTTTGAGTTCGGTATTATCTACTGATTGATTTGAAGATATGATTATAAATTGTATTGTAGTGAAATCTCATTACTATATTTTTTGAACTTCATAATTTTGTTTTTTTGAAATAATTTAGGAAAGTTGTCTGAGTGGTCGAAAGAGCCGCACTCGAAATGCGGTGTACGCATTACGTCGTACCGGGGGTTCGAATCCCTCACTTTCCGCAAACAAAATAAGTGAAAATATCCAAGTTTACTTGAGGATTTTCACTTATTTTGTTTGTGCAGGAAGCCATCGGCAGACTGCAGGGATAACGCAGTAATCCCTCACTTTTCTTGTCCTTATCCTAATCATTTCTTCGTGTTTTTCTTGCGCGGTAACTATCCTATCTCTGCCGACAATTTTGAGATATACAAAAAAATGAATATATTGATATACTACAAATTACACTCTCCGCGATATTGATTTAATTGTAAGGATAACAAGTTGAAAGGCATATTAAAAGAAGGTGTGCCAAGACATGCACACCCTCTTTTAATATGGAATCTCTTGTTAATCAGAATTTGACTTCTTGTCCTTGCAAGGTATAAGTTTTGTTGCCTCGAAGAATAAATATCTTACCATTACGAATGATTTTTGAACATTCTACATCATTATTTTGTACATCACCGATGGCTGTGATGACGGTTTGCTCAAATGTCGCTGTATAGGTAGCATCTGCGGTGGCAACCACTACTTCTGGAGTCCAGCCAGTAAAGGAATAACTATAGTTATTATCGTTTGGACGAGTAGGCAATTCGCCTGTGTATTCCGGCATACTGTTCTCCGTTACTTGTGAAGATTGCAGTTCTGTACCATCCCAGTTGACAAATGTGATTGTATAAGTGGAAGGTGTGTAGGTTCCTGTTGTCGTGAATGTCTGCTCGGAGCCATAATAATACTGGCTTCCTACTTTACCATACACGCGGTATTTATACACCGTTCCGGCGTCCAAATTAGTCAGTGTTACTCGCAGTGCAATACCGCTTGCTTGTACAAAGAAATGTTCTCCAAGAGCGGCAGTCATGCGACGCGGAGAAACCGATGTGCTTTGTGAATTACCTCCTTGTGCCTCTACATGGCTTTCAGCCCAGACTTCAAAACCTTGCTCTGTGAAGTCCTCCGAGCCGGCGAGAGCATAACCGCTTAGTGTTGCACCGGTTTCTGTGACGACAGAGGCGGTATAGGTATAGAGAATAGGATCAAACTCAATGGCATTATCGCCGGTGAAGATATACTGCCAGTCGCCGTAGTACATATTTCCTGCCGCTGACTGATAGAATGCGCGGTATTTGTAATAGACATCATCTTTGAGGTTCTTCAACCGCCCTGCCATCTGCCCCGAAGCCACAGGACAATAAACCTTAGTGCCCGCCATATCTGCCGGTGCATCGTTGCGCTTGTACTCAAATCCGCAATTTACCTCTACATCAGACATATTCGTCTCTGCAAGAAGAATTGCCGTCGTTGCAGAAACCGGCTTAGAAGGCTTGGTGGTCAGTTCAAGAGCCGTGGTGGTGAAAGAGATATTCACCGTCCCTGTCTCGCCGGTATTGGATGTCAGCACCACAACATCTTTGTACTCGCGATTCGGTTCCAAACCGATATACTCTAATACATTTCCGGGCTGCTGTTCGCCGCCTTCGATACCGCAAGAAACAATATATTCTTTATTTAGATCCCATGCTTTGTGAGTAAAATGAATAGCCACGCTTGTAGCATTCTCAGATTTTTCTGCACTATAAAATGTTTGAAGGTTCAAATCTTTCCAATATTTTGCTTCCTGATATGCTTCAAGATTTGAGACATAAAAAGGCGTGTTCTCATCGATTCCATAAAATGGATCATTCTCTCTATAAACCGTTGGCGGCACCTCGGGGTATGAAAGAACATATTTCAAACCTGTGCAATTAGCGAAAGCTCTATTTCCTATACTGGTAACGCTATTGGGAATCGTCACAGAGGTCAAACCTGTGCAATCTTCGAAAGCATACTTGCCGATGCTTGTGACGCTATTACCGATTGTCACAGAGGTCAAACCTCTGCAATTAGCGAAAGCATATTCTCCAATGCTGGTGACGCTATTGCCAATCGTCACAAAGGTCAAACCTGTGCAACCAGAAAAAGCTCTATATCCTATACTGGTAACGCTATTGGGAATCGTCACAGAGGTCAAACTGGTGCAACCTGAAAAAGCATAGTTGCCGATGCTTGTGACGCTATTGGGAATCGTCACAGAGGTCAAACTGCTGCAACCATAGAAAGCCCACACTCCAATGCTGGTGACGCTATTAGGAATGACTACAGAGGTCAAACTGCTGCATTTCGAGAAAGTATAATTTTCAATGCTTGTGACGCTATTGGGAATAACCAAGTCAGTCACCAATGTGCCGTTCAGATATAGGTTGTGTGCGAAATCCAGCGGATTAGCTGATGAATTTCCAAAACTGATTGCACACCAAGATGCAATATCGGAAATATGTACAGAGGTCAAGCTGCTGCAACTTTCGAAAGCATAATCTCCAATGCTTGTGACACTGTTGGGAATCGTCACAGAGGTCAAATTAGTGCAATAATAGAAAGCACTATTTCCAATGCTTGTAACGCTATTAGGAATCATCACAGAGGTCAAATTAGTGCAAAAATAGAAAGCACTACTATCAATCCTTGTGACGCTGTTGGGAATGACAATTTCTCCTTGCGCTGCAGTTGAGCATGCGAGCAATGTTGTTTTGGTATTATCACTATAAAACAGATAGCCATCTACATATCCATTTATACTTCTTGCTCCCCATGGAGAACCTGTAGCACTACCGGAATACACTATATTTGGAACTCGATAGAAAGCATCATATCCAATGCTGGTGACGCTATTTGGAATGGTCACAGAGGTCAAACCTCTGCAATTAGCGAAAGCATATTCTCCAATGCTTGTGACGCTATTGGGAATGGTCACAGAGGTCAAACCTGTGCAATTAGAGAAAGCATAATCTCCAATGCTTGTGACGCTATTGCCAATCGTTACGGAGGTCAAACCTCTGCAACTAGCGAAAGCTCTATTTCCTATGCTTGTAACGCTATTGGGAATGGTCACAGAGGTCAAACCTGTGCAATTAGAGAAAGCATCATCTCCAATGCTTGTGACGCTGTTCGGAATCGTAACAGATGTCAAACCGGTACAATGAAAGAAAGCATAATTCCCAATGCTTGTGATAGTGTTAGGAATAACCAAATCTGTTACTAATTCGCCATTCAAGTATAGGTTTTGTGCATAATTGAGAGGATTAGCTGTCACGTTTTCAAAACTGATAGCACACCAAGCTGCCATATCGGAAATATGCACAGCGGTCAAACTGCTGCAACCATAGAATGTATTTGCTCCGATGCTTGTAACACTATTGGGAATGACAATTTCTCCTTGCGCTGCAGTTGAGCATGCGAGCAATGTTGTTTTGGTATTATCACTATAAACCAGATAGCCATCTACATATCCATTTATATTTCTTGCTCCCCATGGAGAACCGGTTGCAGTGCCATTGTAAACAATGTTACAAACATTTCTAAAAGCCCCATCTCCAATGCTTGTAACGCTATTGGGAATGGTCACAGAGGTCAAACCTGTGCAACCAGAGAAAGCATATCTTCCAATGCTTGTGACGCTATTGGGAATGGTCATAGAGGTCAAACTGCTGCAATCATAGAAAGCCTCCTCTCCAATGCTTGTGACGCTATTGCCAATCGTCACAGAGGTCAAATTAGTGCAATAACAGAAAGCACTACTACCAATACTTGTGACGCTATTGGGAATCGTCACAGAGGTCAAATTAGTGTAATAAGAGAAAGCCCCATATCCAATGCTTGTGACGCCATTGGGAATGACAATTTCTCCTTGCGCTGCAGTTGAGCATGCGAGCAATGTTGTTTTGGTGTTATCACTATAGACCAGATAGCCATCTACATATCCATTTATACTTCTTGCTCCCCATGGAGAACCTGTAGCACTACCGGAATACACTATATTTGGAACTTGATAGAAAGCATCATATCCAATGCTGGTGACGCTATTGGGAATGACTACAGAAGTCAAACTGCTGCAATAAATGAACGCATCTTCTCCAATGCTTGTGACGCTATTAGGAATGACTACAGAAGTCAAACTTATGCATTCCGAGAAAGTATAATTTTCAATGCTTGTGACGCTATTGGGAATTGTCACAGAGGTCAAACTGCTGCAATCAGAAAAAGCTCTATATCCTATACTGGTAACGCTATTGGGAATCGTCACAGAGGTCAAACTGCTGCAACCAGAAAAAGCCTGTTCTCCAATGCTTGTGACACTGTTGGGAATCGTCACAGAGGTCAAATTAGTGCAATAATAGAAAGCCTCCCCTCCAATGCTTGTGACGCCATCACCGATATTGACTATTTTTATATCAGAACGACTTGAAAACCAAGGTGCAGATGAAGCAGATGAAGACGATAAATAATCCGCCATTCTTCCTGTTCCGCTGATGGTCAGGACACCATCTGTTAAATCCCAAGTGAGATTATCACCGCAGGTGCCGCTTGCGGCGAAGAGTGTGCTAATACTTGCTGTGAGGGCAAGGATAAATGTTAAGAGTTTGTGTTTCATAATTTTTCCCTAAGTTTGTGTCGGGCGCAACTTTTAATGGTTAATATTTGGGTTAGTTGGTTAGTTGTTACGGACCGCTGCGCTATTCCGAAAATTCCGGAAAGTCTGAGTAGATAAAATATATACAAAACAAAAGCGCGAACATTATTCACGCTCATTCTCCTTAACTGGGTTCTGGTAATACCTTTGTACAAGAATAAACAATAACGTCCACGCCCGATATGCTTAACCCTCCCGCCCACAATACGGGCGAGGACTTGATATTACATATCCACTGGACGCTTATTGCACTATCTTGTTTTGGGTACATAAATTTACCAGATTCAGTTAAGCCAAAACAAACGTCAATAAACGCCTTTTATATTTCAATTCTATGTTTGTGCTGATTCCTCGTAGTGGGGACTACTCGGGCACTGCGCTCGATATGCGTTTCATCGCATATCTTCACCGCTTTTTTACGCTGTCGGTGCCAGCGGTGTTGTTATACGTCGGCAAGCGACGAGGGGTTATATTAGTTTGATAAAATCAACTATTTTAATAATCTCAACCTTGGGCCAAGGAATAGTCTTTAATGGATTGAAGTGTTTGTCATTCGTGACAATATACTCTGCATCGGAGGCAACGGCACAATCTACAAATTTATTATCATCCGAATCCGCAGGAAGCAATTCAAAATGTACATATGTGTTCTGGAAAACCGTAGTGGTCAGATTAGCAATAGCATCAACTATATTTCGGGCAATTTCCGGGGTCGTTTTGAGCGCTAAAACCTCCTCATACTCCTCTAATATATCCGTATTGACACACAAACAAATATTGCCATCCAACACCTCAGTCCATATCTTATGAAATGGACTGCCGGACGGTAATGCCTGCAACAGACAGTTGGTGTCAAGAACGATGTACCGCATAACGATAAGGAGTTCTCATTCGTTCATTACCCCATTGTTCGATGGTCTGCTCGTTAATCGTTCCATTGTTCCAAAGAGCATCAATCTGTTTTTGGGCTTTTTCAGCAAAATAGCGCGCAAGCATATTACGGAAGTCTATATAATCGCTTTCCGTTTGAATGCCTTTGACCAGATTGAGCACATCTAATTGTGCCATTTGCATGTAACTCATAGTGTTCTCATTTTTGAATTTACGCTTCTATATAACAAATCTGTTATTACATGTTTTTGTTTTGGTTGCGGGCGAGGACCGGCAAGCCTACCGCGTTCCAAATAATCGCTGCAAAATTCAGTAAAAAAAATGACACTTGCAAGTAAAAGTGCCATTTTAACGTAATTTTTTTTCTTTTATTTTTATGTCTCCGCTTTTAACGCTTTCTGCGGCAGCGAAGTTGTTATTGTTGATATGATATAACAGCATCTATAATCGTTTTTTCATTTTGTCTCATGTTGTTTCAATAAACATCTTAGGCATGTCTTGCATTTCTGCGTCTTCGAAATAGGTCATACTTAATATTGCACGATACTCGGAAAACTATGGGTACTTCTGTTTGTAAGGATTTCGGATAAAAAATAGTGCTGTAGCAATACATATAAGTCAATAAAATCTTTTCTCGTGCCACGACCAACAATGGCATTAATTTTCATTGCGGCAATATCCTTATCTGAGTTACATTAGAATCACATAAACACATCCTCATAAGTTGTAGTGGTAGAATAGACGCGGATGCAAAGCGAGGGTGTGTCAAAATAGGCACGCCCTCACTTTGATTGGTCAAAAAATTTCCAAAATCAAGAAACTACATTTTGATTGTTTTTTGATTGACTAAGTTTGGAAAAATAGTTTGAAATCTCATTATAATTCAACACCTAACACATTGTACATCTTACCGTCGCGGAGGATAATAACTTGACCGTTTTGGATGAATTTGAGAGTAGTTCGGATATTTTCCTCATTCTTGATCTCATTCTCGGTAGAGGTTGTAACATCCTCTAACGAACTCATCTGAGGAGCCTCGTAATTTTCAGGCATTGCAGCACCAAAGTTGTCGAAGCAGAAGTATGCAGGAGTATTCAAATAACCCCAACTTGAGTCGGAGCCTTCCATATAGAATGCCACTTCGTTTACTTGTCCGAGAGGGCTTAAATCTACATAGGTCCAGTCTTTGATATATTTGGTGCCTTTTGCCAATTCTACTACAACTGTTCCCATCTCTACACCTGCAAGTTTACCTACACAAACCAAATTCAGATAATCGCCTTCTTCAAATTTCTTAGCATGTCCATCGCCGTATGCCATTGAGTTAACTGTATAGGCGTTGTTGGTAACATAGAAACCAACGGCAGGCAGCGGATTTTTAGAAAGAATACTATTTGTGCTATAGTAGTCATTTGACCAAACTCCAAAGTTGTTGCCTTCTGCTGCACCACCAACGGCAGAGCGATAAGGCTCCATATATCCTGTAGAAGTGTTTTTTGTCTCGTTTGAAGCGTAGAAACCATAATAATATGTACCCCATTGAGTTTCGTCAGAATATGTGTAGAGAGTATAGTCACCCGACTTCCACTCGTTGCGTCCCGGATTCTCCGGCGTAGCACTTAACCAATTGCGTGTTACTTCATTGAGTTGAATGCCGCCTTCTTCATTCTCTAAACTTGCGACAGCATTGGCAGATGGCATATCTTCGGTGTTAAGATATATGTCCTCGTGTTTGTAGATTTTACTTCCGCCCAATACTGGATAAGCGTCAGTACCTATCTTTTGTCCGAATGCCTCGCCTAAAGCCTCTGCAACTGTACCTTTAGCAAATGTTTTAGCATCGCAGATAGTGGTATTGACAGTGGCAGTAGTATCAGTTACATAGGCCTTAACAGCATATATGTTCTCGTAATTTCCGTTTGTCAAATGTCCGCGAATAGCACCTACATTAGCACCGGCAGAAATGATTTGACCATAGTTAAATACATTCTGAATGGTAGCGGGGTTCTGTACATTAGCGCTAATACCGGCTACATAGTTTACGCCGGTCAGTGTTCCAAGGTTGCAGCAATTGGTGATAACGACATTTTTGTTCATAGTGTTTGCAGTGATACCACCCACATAACTGCCGGTAGAGGTGATGTTTACAAAGTTAGCGCAACGGTCTATCTTAGTTGTACCATTAGTATAGGCTGCTATGCCTGCTACATTGTTAGCAGTTGTGGTTATGTTTCCAGAAACCGAAAGATTGCTAATCTCACCATCTTGTACATATCCAAACAAACCTTGATAAGTAGTTGTTGCATTGATATACAAACCACTGATAGTGTGGCCTTGACCATCAAATTGTCCTTTGAAGGCTTTAGATGAAGAGTTGCCACCAACAGGGGTCCAATTATACTCACCGAGCGATATGTCGTTTGCTAATTTGCCTTTGATATTTTGTGTGCCATCGTTTACTTTCTTAGCGAACCATGCCATGTTATAACCTGATTTGATGACATATACATTGTCTTCTTGCTCTGGTTCATAAGAAGTGGTGGAACCATCCCAAGATGTATCATCGGCAGCAATAGCCTCCAATGTAATGTTTTCTACAATAGTAGCGGGGCTTTCAGTGGTGATAGATATCGCTCCTGCAACAGAGTGATAACCTTTTTTCTCTACTAAATATGTGTAGTCGAAGGTATTTACTTTATATGCTCCCTCTGTTGGAGTCAGTGCATTGCCCTTGTGGTCTTTTACTGTAATGACACACTCATCCACATTGGTAGAGAAAGTAAGTGCTTTATCTTCCGGACGAGCCTCTAAGGGAAGGATTATTTGAGGCAGTGTGCCAAAGATAGCCGTTTGAGCGACTGCGGTGAAGTTGGGAGCGCGTCCGATGGTTTTGTTGGTGTTGCGGTGGTTGCCGATTGGGTCGCCAAATCCGCCTATACGAATAACTCCACCTTTGAGGGTATCTTTACCGGCTGTGATATCATAATCATGAGGGATAGTGAATGAAACGGCTTGTGCATCAGGAGTGCTGCAGAATGTATATTGATTAGATTTACTCTTTAATTCTGCACCATTGCGGGTATAGATTGTTGTTGCATTGAAGTTGTGAATACCTGCCAATTTGTTTGCAGGGTGGAAAAGACCTGTCAGTTGAACTTTGACTTCATCACCCGGGCGGAAAGTACCGGTTTGTTGGCGACCGGCTGCAGTAATATCAATATGAACAGGCTTACCTACTAAAACTTGGTATTCGCTCACACCTGCTTCGTTGGTCAATTGTACAATCTGGCGACCTAATTTCACTTGAACGGTATATTCTCCCTTTTCTGAATCATAGGTAACACCATCTGTTGAAAATCCATTGTATGTAGCAATATTCTCACCAATAGTCGGGTATGCCACTTTAACGGTTTTTACATTGGTTGGTTTGAAGGTATAAGGATATGAGTCCTCTGTGTCTGCAAAGTAGAGAACATCAAAATCAGCATCGTATGCAGTTCCTGCGAGTTTATATTGTTCATTATTGGTCTCGTTGATGGTCATTCCGAGGTCAATGTTTGTAGCAGCGTCACCTACAGTAACTACAAATGCGCCCGTGTTCTCAGGCCAGAGAGCGGACCAATACTCACCGCCTGCCATACCGTTCAGGTGAATCGCATCGTATGTTACAGTAACAATTGCAGCGCCTGCGCCTACAGCATGCAATGTACCATCGGCATCTATTATTACTACATTATCAGATTCATTGCCTTCAAGGTCGGTTACTGTGAAATGATAATCCGGTTCGATGAAATAGTTGGCAGTAGTTGAATTAACTATTTCCCAGTTGCGGAGTGTGATTAGTTCATAGGTGGCGCCTTGTGATAGTTTAAGGTGCTCTTGCTTATTGATATTGAGGAAGATGTCAGCCACATTATATCCATTATTGGCTTTTACATCATGGTCAATCCATTTTGGACTTTTTGCTGTAAAGTCTGCATCTGTGAAGGTTAGGTCGGTGCCGTCTGCTTTGAATACACCACCTTGAGTTAAGCCTCCTGCTTTGGATACACGATAGTTATATTCACCGCCTTGAGCAAGTCGGTAAGTGTGAGTTGAGCCTTCTACACTGATAGCCGTTTCTTCTATGAAAGGAACAAAGTGAGCGGTTTTGCGCCCTACAAAGACAATGGCGTCTTCTGGTGCTGTAATCTTAAACTCTTGCGCAAGTGGAATAGCGCCATTTGCGTTTACATTAGAATTGATGGTACCTATCTTGTGAAGCGTAGCATAATCAGGCTGAACATCTGTTGGAATCAAGTCGCAGAAATAAGTGGAGCCTTCTAATACCAAGAAAGTCTTGCGACCTGCAGTTTTGGAATCTCCAAGAGTGGTGATTAAAGCCTTGCCGTCTTTAGTAACTACAGATAAATCAATGGTATAATCGGTGCCATATACCCAATCGCTATTAGTAGCATAAGTGGTAATAGTGAATACTTTGAACTCCTGAGCCTCGCCATTGATATTGAGTTCCATGGTTCCGTTAACTGTTGTGCCATCGGTGTCATAACCGGTTAAAACATAAGTACCTGCCTCCACTGAAAAAGTGTACACTTTGTTAGCAGGTTCTCCAATAGCGACATTCTCGCTTGTCGCTTTGTTGACCAAAGTCATAGTGGTACTAATGGCATTCATGGTGACTTTTACATCAGTTGCCATTGTACTCACTGCACATGCCATCACTATGATGGCTGACAAGAAAAATTTTTTCATAAGTAAATAAATTAATTGTTAAATTATTTTTGTTGATTGTATATTTTAAGTTTGTATGTTTTTATTTTACAAGAATCGATTTGTTATTTCCTTGTATGACAATATATAAGCCGCTTGTTATGGGACATTCTGTGCCAAGGAAAGTTCCATTGACAGAAAAATATAGTTTTTCCTGATTGCTTTCTGTCAGTTCAAGTGAATCATAGAGCGGAAGAGTGTGTGCGTTGATTGTGGCTTGCTCGGATATATTGCCATAGAGGTCTTCCGCCTGAACGCCAATAGTATAGTCAGTGTCGGGTTGTAATCCTGTAAGTGTGAGGGATGTAGATGATGTTCGTTTGTATGGTTCCTGGTCGAGATAAATAGTATATCGTCTGACTTCTACATTATCTTCAGAAGGTTGCCATGTGAGGGTGATACTGTAATTATCTGCATTGACTGTTAATTGCGTTGGAGTGGTAGGTGGAGTTAAATCAATGGTTTGGCAAGTGATAGATGCTACCTCCGAAGTATCTGCTCCATTGACTGCTGCTACGGATAATTTATACGAGGTATAAGCGAGTAGTGAGCGGGTGATGAAGCAGGTATCTGCCGTTTCGCCTACAGGTTGGTCATCAACCCATAGAGCATAAGTAGCGGCATTGTCTTGCTTGTCCCAACATAGTTTGATGCTGTTTTCTCCGATACTATCTGTCTTCAAACCTGTTGGGCGTTGTAGAGGTGCCGGTTCTATAATCTTAGCCACAGACAGACGATCCATACAAAAATATACTGCGGTATTTGCACCATAGAGTTGGTCAATATCAGTAGTTTCCATCGTGAAGTAGATACCGCTTACAGTGCCTAAAGAGCGGAGATCGAAGTATTGCCATTGATCGCTTTGTTTCAACTTGCCATTGCTATATTCAGCCAATGTCAGTTGCGCTGTCGTTCCTGTTGGTTCACCTTGCTCGTTCAAACCGTGAGCCACAAGTGTGAAACTATCTCCTTCAGCAAATGCAGTCGCGAACCCATCTCCATTGATATTCCCGTAATAAGGCCAAGGGTGATTGCAAATCCATGTGCCTACAGGTTTGTACATCTGGTTGTCGTTGAAATGGATTTTGAGGCTATGGTATGTCTCGTCTAAGGTTTCAGCAAAGAATCCCCAGTAGGCAACCAGATATGGTCTCTCTGGATCTGCTTCTAAATTATCATTTAGGCCGCCCCCAGCCATACAGCCCCACTGATTTGCTATCCAATCGTCACTACTCCCTTCGGCACCAAAATTATCATTGTTGCCTGATGTGCAAGGTATAAATCCTTCCCAATAAGCCATACCGCCTCCACCATCGGAGTCACCTGTATGACTGAAGGTGAAGATGTCGGTTTCCCAATCACCATCAATATATGTATCTTCCCAATAGCCTTCTTCTGTTTGAGGGTAATCGTCCATAGCGGTCAGTAAATCAAGAGTGATAGTGTCTTGATTATTGGCGAGGATTGCTGAGCAAATAAAGCAAGTTATGAATAATAAAGAGATGTGACGAATGTTCATTTTAGTATGATTTTATAGGTTTCATTTCCTTTTCTGACTATATATATACCTTGTGCATTAGGTTGGGTTGTTCCAATATAGGAACCTAATATTGTATAATAAGCCTCTGCACTATGCTCACTGCCAATTACATCATTTATCCCGTTTGTCATGTTAATATCTTCAGCGCCTGTGATTTCCGTAGAAGTCTCCCCAATCCATCCGCATTGTTGATGCACGCCTGTATAGACTTTAACAAAATGAATACCGGGCAAGTTGGCTGGAGTGCCATCTTCGTTTACAGCCCATTCAATATCCAATTGTGCTTTAGGATTGTCGTTTGGGTGATTGTCGGCATATCCCCAGTCGTAGGCATATAGAACATAATACGAGCCATTACCTGATAAATCGGCATAATTGTCCGGTAGGCGAGTACCAATGAAAGTCAGACTATCTTTGTCAATCCATTGAGGAAAATAGGGTTGAGTATGATATGTGAGTTGATACATATATCCGCTGTTTGAATGATTATCTTTCCAAAGAATATGTGTGGTATCAATCAGTGCGTTGTTACGAACTGATGGAGTGGCAATGTGGTCGTTTGCAGGTCTGAAATATGTGAGTTGATAGTTATGTTTAACGGCTTGATTATTATGTTCTGAGCCTGCCAATTCGTACCATTTGTCGTCTGGTCTGCCGTTGCCATTAGCATCGAAACTAACTTGTATAATCCCCGGTTCGCACGAGCCACCCTGTTTTGCTGCTTGATTGTTGGTATCGGAATAAAAAGCATTTCCATACACTACGAAGTCGCATTTGTTGGCTGAATTGGTAATCATGTGGTCAAAACCAAATACAACATAACCTCCCCAGCCACCCAAAGTAATCATTCCGCGATTATTATCTGCTATTGCTTCTTCGGCTTTGAGTCGCATCATATTGGCATCATCTCCTTCTTGGTATTCAGGCAGTTCGTTTACAAACTGCCCGGGGGCAGGCATATATTCCCAAACACGCGATATATAAGGTGACTGAGCAAGTATTTCAAGAGAAATAGCAAGTGTTAAAAGTGTTAGTTTGTATCTCATTCTTTATTGATATTTGATATTATTTTTTTGCTGTTAAAAAAGCGAAATGTGCCGGTATGTCGCCTGTCCTTACAGACCATTGTAATATCCCTTGAGGCGAATAACAATGCAGCATGCCGGGGGTAACATAGTTTTTGGCGTCGGTAACATAGACCTCGCGTGTTATGGGGTGAACGGCAATGCCGTATGGTTTTTTGATGTTTTTATCAGTACCATCTGTTATGAAACTCTGCGGAAGGATTTTGTGTGTTTTTACATCTATAATTCCGTAACATATAGAATCTTGCATGCTTACATAACTCCATTCGGTTGCATAGAAATACAGCGAATCACCAACGATACAGAAATTGGAAACGGCAGTCTCAACGCTGTCAGTAATAGTTCGTGTTAGAGGGTTGATACAATAAAGTCGTGATGGGGTGGTGTAGTAATCGCCTCTTGACGAAACCCACAACTGTCCGTATTTGTCGGCTGATACGCGATGTAGATTTACTGCGATAGGGATTCGTTGTGTTTCGTTGAAGGTTTGCAAATCAATTACGCTCAATGTGTTTTCATAGTTAGGCACCATATATCCTCCGCTATTAGCAACAAAGATGTTGCCCGACACCACCTCAAGCCCGTCCGGCTGAAAGCCGACATGGCAGGTATCGACGAGCGTGAGGGTCGCGGTGTCAAACTTAGCAACATAGCCTATTTGTTCATAATTAGGATTGATTACAACCGGTCCGGCATAGGAGGTGAGGTAGCCATATCCTTCATGAAAACGAAGATATCTGCAGTTGGGCACATCTATCTGACCTATTCGGTGACAAGTGCGAGCATCTAACACCTCTACCTTGTTGGAACAATTTATTACTGCATATAAACGATTGCCATATATTTGTATATCGTTGCCCACATCGCCCAATTCTTTAGGTACATTGGGATTAGCCTCGGCATAGATATTGCGCCGATAAGTGGCTGTGGTAAAGTCATAAAAGTCCAAAGTAGATTTATTTGACCCCATATTACCTTCGTTAAGAAGATAGAAGCCTGTAATGTCGGTTTGTTGCGCCACTCCATGCTGTTCTTCTTCGCCGGAGATGATAGTGATATTCTCGCGGCAACCTGACATTGCTACACAGGCTATCAGGCAAATTATACAAATATATTTCTTATCCATAACTATCTTATATGATGATTTTTATAATTCCTTTGCCATTGATACCCGGCATAGGATAATTGAGTATTATATCGTATTGCTGATTGAGCATATTATTGATTTCCATTGCGAAATGTAGTCTGCAAGATTTTAGTGGCAGTTCGTAAGCAACGGTTAAATCATGAGTGTACCATGGTTGCTCGTGATTAGCGGGAATATTGGCACTATTATGATATCGTTCTCCTACATAAATGAATGCGTAGTTGAAACTCAGTCCGTGCCATTGCAGATTGGCAGTAGCCGAACCGCTGTGCCAAGGCACATAGGCAATTTGTCCACCGTATGTAATTTCTTCAGGTGAGGTGAAGTCCTGTGCTTTTTGGTAAGTGTAAGCGGCTGAAACAGTAAGTAATACATCGTGTGTCAAATCAAGAGTAGTAGAAAGATTGACATCGCACCCCCTAATTTCCACATAACCATAATTCATCATCATCCAGCGATATTGTCCATTGCCTTTTGGAATAGCCACAATTTTGTTTTTCACTTGATTGAAATAGCCATCGGCTTTGATGCTTATATTGCGAAATACCCCTCGTTGCCATTTTTTGTCGTATTGAATACCGCCATCATATTGAGTGGTGTATTCCGGTTGAAGAGATATATTACCCATATCGGTGTAATATAGGTCATTGAAAGTCGGCATACGGAATATGCGTTTATAGAACGCCCTGAGGTATAGTTCTTCTTTTAGATAAGGCTGATAAGAAAGAAATACTGCGGGTGTGAATTGTGGTTTTTGTCGGGTAGCAGTGGCAGTGGTGAGGGTAGGCACATGTATTTTGTCATGTACAAAGGTAGCCAACACAGAGGCTTGAGCCTTGATGTATTTCCAATATATTTGTGTTGCTGCAGCCAAAAGCACTGTGTTGCGCTCAGGGAAAACGAAATTAGCAAGATTGCCTTGCAGATAGTTCCATTGATAGTCGGCAGAAAGTGAGAAGTCTAAGTTGACAGGTATGGTTCGCATGCGAGCAAAAGCCGATTGTTTGCCTAATGCATTGAGCCGATGCGCCATACTCAAATATATCTCCTGTTGAGTGAATGCATTATCGATATACATAAGTGTAGTATCTGGATTAAGGTAGCGCATCCAATCGTTGGAGTATTTGGCATTTACTTGAAAATCATATCCTTTGACGAATGTTTTAGTGAAGTTGCCTTGTACGAAAGCGTTTCTGTCCCATTGGCGTTGCGAGTTGGTCCATACATTGTTGACAATGGCTCCGGGAATACCTTTCTCGCTTCCGTAACAATAGGCTTTTATATGCCATTTGCCCTCGTTAATATAACCAAAGAAACCTATTTCGCCTCGCCAAGCATTCACATCTCCGTTTTGTCTAACTGCGGTAGTGTCCCATGCCACAGTGCCGTCAGGTAGTACTTTACGATAACGAAAATGATAACGACCATGAGCGTATGTATATTCACCATTCACGGAAAGATGCAGGTTGTCAGTGAGTTTTTGCTCGTAGAGTACTGATGGGTTGGCAAGCCCGAATGTGCCTGCTTTCATCACTAATTGTAGATTGTAGCGCTTGCCATCCTGAAATTTAGGGCGACGAGTTTTCAAATAGAGTGTGCCGGCGGAGCCGTAGTCTTTTGCGGCTTGAAAGATTTCTGATTTTTGGCCGTTATATAGACTGATTTCTTCGATATTATCCATAGAGAACTTACCCAAATCGACTGTTCCGTTTTGAGCGTTCCCTATTTCTATTCCGTCGTAGAACACTCCTAAGTGATTGGTTCCCATTGATCGTACATCAACTGTTTTTAATCCGCCAACTCCACCATAATCTTTCACTTGCACTCCTGAGAAATAGCGCACCGCATCTGCTACTGATTGTGTGCTAAGTCCTTCAAGGCGTTGTCCTTCAAGACGCTGAACAGGAATGACAGGCTCGTCTTTCTTATGTGCTGTTACAATAATTTCGTCAATATCAAACAAACGAGCGATACTATCAGCGGCATTTTGGAGCGTAGTATCACCATTTGTCTGTGCAAAAACTAAAGTTGTACACAGCAGTAATGCTATTATGACGATATGATTGAGACGCATATTTATTACTATCAATCTTTTTGTGCACAGCACAATCAGCACATTACATTATCATGCGCTCGTTAACGATAAAATAAGTACGGAAGACATGATGGCATATTACCGCCATAATAAAGATTTCCTCTTTTTTGAGGTCAGTCCTATTGCCGTCCGTTGCTCTATTCCTCGAGAGCCGCACGCAGAAGACGGCAGGTGTTCTGACTTGTCTAACGATTGCGCCTTCCCATTACCATTTTTAATGGCTTACAGTGGCTTATTGCAATCGATGTTGATAGACTTACAGCAGCGGGTCTGTTCAGGCTTTGCACCTGATTCCCTATTAACTTCTTTAATGAAAGAAGACCGCCTTCCAAGTAAAAGCGTGCAAAGGTATCGTTTTTTTATCGTATATACAAATTATGTGTAAGAAAAGTTCTTTTTTTCCTATTTGTAGTCCTCAAATTGTTGAAAATCCATTAAAAAAGTCAGATTTTTTTTGCTGTATGAAAGATTTAGCGTATCTTTGCAAGTCATATTTTTGTTTAATTTAGAATAATTATATGGTAACATGTTGATATTGAGGCATGTTTTTGGACGGTCAATATCAATGGAGTTTGCTAAAAATGCAATTACAAATAGAATACTAACACAACGAAAAATCTATTAAACACTAAAATGAATATGAAAAGAATTTTCTTCCTATGCCTATCAGTATTGTTTGCTGTTGGCATAAAAGCGGAGTCTGTTCAACAAAAGAAAGTTGACAGAGAAACTTTTGAGTGGCGTTATGAGATTATGCCTGCAGTAGGTCAGGGTGTAACCGGAACGGAGTTAGTCCGTGTATGGACCTATTCCAAGAAGGCTCAGTTGGCTGAGGGGCAAGCCGCTAAAAACGCTATACACGGAATCTTATTTAAGGGTTATCCTGAAACTCGTTCAGCGTCAGGAAATATAGCAGGTCGTGCGCCTATGATTGCTGACCCGGCAATTGAGGCTCAGTATGAGGACTATTTTTATGAGTTCTTTAAGAAAGGTGGACTTTATCAAAGATATGTAACCTACATAGGTAATGGTCAGCCTGATAAAGTAGAAAAGGTGGGGAAAGAGTATAAAATTGGCATAACTGTTGTGGTTCAAGTAGATAACTTGAAGAAGCGTTTGCAAGATGATGGAATAATCAAGGCTGTTGACCAAATTTTGGATGGAAGTATGCCAAGAGTAATGGTTATGCCGAGTCGCGCATGGATGCAGCAGCACGGATATATGACTTCATCACAACAATTGGGTAAGACGGTGTATAACCCTGATTACGAAGGTGCTTTGCTGAAAGACCCTAATCTTAGAATCGCTATCAGCAAGATGAATGAATTGCTTGTTAAGCGTGGCTTTGATGTAAAAGATTTTAATGCAGCATTGCAAGATTATAATACAGAAGCGGCTACAGATGCTGTTCGTATGAGCAAGACCGGTGCTGAAATTGCAGAGACTGCAGAGGACAAGTTGATGAAGGTGGCTGGGGCTGATATAAGAGTGGAGATTCAATACACTCTTTCCACTCAACAAGGTGGCTCAAAGACTCAGATGCAGTTTACTATGGAAGGTATAGATGCTTATACCCAGAAGCCAATCGCTACTCAAACATCTCCAAGTTCGCTTCAGAATACATCTAATGTAAATATGCCGATAATGATTGAAAGCGCAGTAGTAGGTCAAATGGAGAATTTCAGCAAGATGCTCATTACTCATTTTGAAAAATTGCAGCGTGACGGTAGGGAGATTACTGTTATTATTGAAGCATGGGATGATTTTGAAGATGGTCTGTATGCTGAATTTGATGGTGAGGAGTTGCATGAGATTATTTATGATTGGATTGCCGATAACACAGTGAAGGGTAAGTTCAATCGTGGCAAGACTTCTGATAACTATATGCGCTTTGAAAATGTACATATACCTATGAAGAATGAGAAAGGTAGGGATATAGACGCAATGTCATGGTTGAGAAATCTGCAAAAGAAATTGCGCAAAGAGTATGATGTTGACAGCAAAGTAACATCAGTAGGTATGGGTAATGTAGTACTTGTAATAGGTGGAAAATAATATATCCAACCATTATTGTTGAACATGTTAAATTTGACAATTATGAAAGCAAGAAAATTTATATTGGCTGCGATATGTGCAATGCTGCTTGTTCCGGCGATGGCTCAGAATGATCGTGGCAAGACCGATGATTTCGGGAGAATACAACTGACAACTTATCTGCCGGCAGAAGCAGAGATGCCGCCTGCAGCACGCAAGATATTAGTAAATAAAATGACTAATATTGCCACCAAAAATGGTTTGGCAAACTCAAGTTTCAATTCTCGTTTTATCTTTACTGCCACTGTACATGAATTGGCAAGTGAGTTAACGACTACAACACCTCAGATGTTTGTCAAGCAAGTGGAATTTAATTTTTATGTAGGTGACGGAATAGACGGTACTATGTTTTCCTCAACCTCGATTTCTTCAAAAGGAGTAGGTGAAACCGAGGAGAAGGCCTATTTGTCAGCATTGAAGAGCATAAGTGTGAATAATCCTGCTTTTAAGCCTATGCTTGACAAGGGAAAGAACCGCATAATAGAGTATTATAACACTAATTGTGATTTTATTTTGCGTGATGCCCGCACCGCCGCAACACTTGATGATTACGATGCTTCGATGCTTACACTGCTTTCCGTGCCCGATATCTGCAAGGAGTGTTATGATAAGTGTATGGCAGAAGCAGAGAAGATGTATTTGGAGCAATTGGATCGTGAGGCTCTACAACAACTCTCTGCTGCAAAGAGTATTTGGGCTGCTCGCCAAGATTCTACTGCTGCGGTAGAGGCTTGTAATATACTTGCCATTATTGACCCTAAGGCGCCATGTTATGCTCAAGCAGAAGAATTGAGAGATAAGATTCAGCGTTGGGTAAGAGATAAGAGTGATACTGAGCGTTTTGACCAGATATTGGCTCAGTTGGACGCTTTAGATAAGAAGATAGAGGCTCAGAAAGAAGAGTCGTGGCAAGAAGGTGCTGAAAGGGCTGCTGCAGCGGCTGCTAAAGATGCAAAAGAGCCGGAGTATAAAACTGATTGGGCACAATAATAACTAATTAGTAGTGATATGAAACGAATAGGTAAATATCTATTAGCAATAGGTTTGGCTATGTTGCTTATGCCGTCGATGGCTTGTGCTGGTGGTGAGAAAGTGGTTGACAAATCAGGTAAAGAACCCAAATGGCTTAACGGCATGCAAGAAGACTATCTGATTTATTCGGGTGAAGCGCAAACTATTGAGGACGCACGCGACAAAGCCATGATGGCCATCAAAGCGGAAATCGCCTCGTCTGTGGCAACCAATGTGAAGTCTTCCGCATCACATTATGTCAACGAATCAGAAGATAATGGCAAGTTCGACCTTAAGGCTGTTTTCATGAAGCAGATTGAAACTAAAACTGCCAATATTCCATATCTTAATGAGATATCAGCCAATAAGGCCGAAGATTATTATTGGGAAAAAATAAAAGTAAATAAAAACGAATTCAAATATCGCTATCATATCAAGTATCGTTTTACTAAACTTGATTTGATGCGTATGGTTGACGAATTCAAGAGTAATGAGGCTAAGATAAACAAGAAACTGCAAGAGTTTGCTGACGATGATTTTAAGAGTTATAAGTCAGTGGAGGATATGGAGAAGCGTGTAACTGCACTAAAGACTTTCCAAGAGTCGCTTATGCAGGAAGATGATCGTAGGAAAACATGCGCAACTGTGTTGGATGCTTATCGTAAGTATTTCACACAAATAAGTATTCGTCCTATAGAAATAAGCAAAGAAGAAGCAGTGTTTGCACCATATTATGGTGAAAATCAACTCACTACTCAAAAAAAACCGCAAATGAAGACCAATTGTTTGACTGAATTGCAGTATTTTAGCGATGGCGATAAATGCAAGGTAACATACGATTATAACACCGCATGTTATCCCGATGAGCAAAATTGGTTGGAGGTTATATATACCTTTAGCGGAAAGAAAGTAAGTAATAAATTCTTTATAAAATAATCAACCCAAAGTTTAACTAATTAAAAACAAGAAACATTATGAAAAAACTTATGTTTGTAATGACACTTGCAGCAGCCGTTTTGTGTGCAAGTTGTGGTTCAAAAAAGACAGCAACTCCTAAGGGTGAGACTGAGGTAAATGTACCTTGCTCTGAGTATATGTCAGACAAGACTGCTGTTCGTGCTACAGCAACAGCCGATTCACCAAACAAGCAACAAGCAATGGATAAGGCTTTGTTGGCTGCCCGTGCTGAAATTGCTACCAGTTTGAATGTACTTATCAAACGAGTAAGTGATCGTTACAGTGAGTCGTACGAATCAAACAATGCTGTTGATTACAAAGGTAAATTCGAAGACATCACGCGTCAGGTAGTTCGTGAAAAATTGCAAGGTTCTGTACCTGTTTGCAAAAAATTAACTCAGAATACCGACAAACAAGGTAATGTGATGTATCACGGATATGTAGCAGTAGAAATTACCGCTAACGACCTTGTACAAGAAATCAATACCAAAGTAAGCAACGACGAGCAAATGCGTATTGACTTTGATTATGAGAAGTTCAAAAAAGAACTTGAGGCTGAAATGGCAGCATTTGAGAAATAATCAATTAAAGTAGATTATCAAAAGAAAGGCATCTTCTGACGAGATGCCTTTCTTTATTTTTTTAATTAAAGTTAAATCTATAGTTATTTACAGTAGATAAGCCATTCCCAAGGTTTGAGAGTAATAATATCTTCATCTCCTACTTCAACCTTTTTGCCACAAATACATGTATATGAGCCGGCATACTCTGCTGTTTGTAGTACAACGGTTTGTTCTTCGGGGGAGAAATTGAATATACCTAATACTGTATTTTCTTTCGTTGGACGAGCGCAAGCAAAAATCTTATCGTTATCTGTTTGAATACGAATCATAGGTGCTCCTAATTCAGGTGAGTAGAGAGCCGGATTTTGTTTGCGTATTCTGTTCAAGTCTTGATACATATTGAACTGATGTGCTGCAGGGTTGCGGTCGATGCAATCTTTCTCAAAAAACTCCAATCGATGATTGTTGGCATATTCCTGACCACAATAGATAAGAGGCATGCCGGGAACGATGTATGTAAATGCAGCCATAGCGTCAGATGCCTCTCCCATGCGCTCAAATTCGGTTCCGTTCCATGAGTTCTCGTCATGATTGGAGGTGAAATTCATACGGATAGCATAATCAGGGAATAGGGTAGCATAGTCGTCGAAATATGCCCAAAGACTATCAACGGGCTTTTTCATTTGTGCCACATCATTCATCAAGTGGTGCAGATTCCAACCATAGTACATATCAAAGGCTTCAATGGTTAGTTCGTTCTCAGGTTGTTCTGCCTCGCATAGAGTGAACATATTTGGATAATCTTTTCTTATGTCAGCCATTGCCCAATTCCAAAAGTCTGTAGGCACTTCCATTGCTACATCGCAACGGAAACCATCAATACCGATAGAGTCCATCCACCAGCGCATAGATTTGAGCATTTCGTTTCTCATATCTTGATTGTCGTAGTTGAGTTTGGATATATCAGTCCAATCATATTGAACCATCAAGTTGCCCAAAGAGTCACGATAGTGCCAGCCTTCGTTTTGAGTCCATTTGCTGTCTGGAGCAGTGTGATTGGCAACCCAGTCCAGAATGACATACATATCCAATTCGTGTGCAGTGTTTACGAATCTTACGAAATCTTCTCTTGTTCCAAATTCGGGATTGAAATCGCAGTAGTCAATAATTGAATAATAACTACCTAAAGTGCCTTTGCGTGTAATTTTACCTATAGGTTGAATAGGCATCACCCAAATGATATCAACACCTAATTCCTTCAGTGCGGGTAGTTCGGCTTCAGCGGCAGCAAAAGTACCTTCCGGCGTGAATTGACGAGTGTTGAGTTCGTAGATAACGGCATCGTATGCCCAATCGCAGTGCTTGGTTGGTTGTTGTTTCTGACAACCAACAAGGATAGCAAGAGTTGCTACAAAGAAAAACAAAGTTTTTTTCATAATGTATGATTATTTATTTGATATCTATCGTTCCTTCTTTTAGTCCTTCTGCAGTTACTTTTACAGTTGCATTGCCTTCTATGATTGCAGTCAGTTCACCGGAAAAGGCTTGTTGTTGAGTGCTTTGGAAAGGAATAAGGCATGTGGCATCACCATTAGCCGCACCGAGCATCTTGCCTGCGCCCGTTACTTGTATATTGACCAAGTTGTCTGCATTTGGGCAAAGATTGCCATCGAAGTCACAGATGCGAATACGCAAATAGGTCAAATTGCCTGTCTTGGTTGGCATAAGTTCAATATAGAAAGGCTCGCCTGCTGTACGACGATAGTCTGTAAGCACTTGTTTACCGCTGTTGTCGTATGCAACTGCTTTTAATTCACCTTTTTCATACGGCACCTTATCCCAAATCAATCTGTATCTTCGTATGTGCCCCCAAGTGGAGTCTTGCTCGGCCTCTTCTTTTGTGAAGAATTGTTTTTTGCCAAGTGATTTCCCGTTGAGGAACAATTCTGCTTGGGGCAGGTCGGTGTATATCATAACAGGCACAGTGTCGCCTTCTTGCCAGTTCCAATGTGGCAATAGATGAAGTGTGTGCTGGCGTTTGTTCCATTGTGAGCGGTAGAGCCAATATCGGTCTTTGGGAATAGAGGCGAGGTCAATGATTCCAAAATATGAAGAGTGAGAAGGCCAAGCGTCAGTGTCCCATGGCGAAGGCTCACCAAGATAATCGAATCCTGTCCATACAAACTGACCTATGGTCCATGGTAGGTCGTCCATATTTCTAAAATCATCATCAGGAATATTGCTCCAAGGGCAGTATTCCAAGTCGTAGCCTGTGCATTGATTTATCTTGCTGTTACCATTGGGCTGTGGCACATTGCATATCTTTGAGTTATCGTCTTTTATGGCAGGCAATTTATATACACCGCGACTGCTGACAGTAGAAGATGTTTCAGTACCTAAAACTATTTTTTGAGGTGTCTTATCATATACTTCTTGATAGCGGTGTGCGCGATAGTTGATACCAACCACTTGCAGTGTAGCAGCAAAGTTATTGTTTAATACGCAATCAACTCCGTCCATCCCGCAAGTAATAGGTCTGGTACCATCTTCACGCATACAAATATCCTGAAGGAATTGTGCAATTTTATATCCGTCGTCTTCACATTGATTAGGGATTTCGTTACCTATAGACCACATAACAACCGATGGGTTATTCCTGAAATGTCGAACCATGTTAACAATATCTCTTTCTGCCCATGTTTGTGTTTCGCCGTCTTCTACTATATTGAAATAGGTGTTGTATCCGTTTTTGCATTTGCCCCAACTCCATTCGTCGAAAGGTTCAACCATAAGCATAAAGCCCATTGAGTCGGCAAGTTGAACGAGGTCAGAAGAAGGCATGTTATGCGTAGTGCGAATGGCATCGCAACCCATGTCTCTGAGCATTTCTAATTGGTGCTGAATAGCATCCCTGTAGGCAGCAGCGCCAAGAGGTCCAAGGTCATGGTGCAAACAAACTCCTTGAAACTTGCGGGACTTACCATTAAGACAAAAACCTTTCTCTGGGGTTATCTCTATAGTTTTTATACCAAATGGTTGAGTATATTTATCAACCACTTTCTTGCCCTCATATACTGTGATTTCTGCTTTATATATAGAAGGGCTTTCAGGCGACCAAAGATGTGGATAAGTTATTTTGAACTCTTGTGAGACAAATGATTTTTTCTTAGGATTGGTGCTTGCCGTTTTAGAGGCAATCAGTACACCATTGAGCGTGATATCTGCTTTTACTTTAACTTTTTTGCCGGAATGACTCTTTATGTCGGTCTTGACAGATACTGTGGCTATATTATTGGTCAGGTTTTTAGTTTGAATTTGCATACCCCATACGGGTATATGTGTTTTCTCTGTCTTTATTAGTTTTACTTTTCTATATAGTCCTGCTCCTGGGTACCAACGACTTGATTCCGGCTTATTATTTAGTCTTACCGCGATTTCGTTATGTCCGTTGTATAAGAAGGGTGTTATATCCACATAAAAAGCATTATATCCGTAAGCCCAAAACTTAGCCTTTTTACCATTTACAAATACTTCTGCGCGCGACATAGCACCATCAAAATAAAGTGTATATACCTTGTCTGCATCTTTGGCATGACGGCTTAGTTGAACCCTATACCAACCTATTCCCGGATAGGGTAGTCCACCCGTACGACCGGTTTTTAGAGATGGTACCACTTCGCCATTCTGAGTGATGGCAACATTCTGAAGGTCATTATCTCTTGAGAACTCGCCTGTAATAGCCCAATCGTGAGGTAGGGTAACTGACTGCCAATCTTTTTGGGGCATTTCATTTTCTTCGGTTTCCATGGCAAACTGCCAATCTTTGAGATTTATAACCTCGCGCTGAGCAAATGCTTGGCATGAAAAAAATGCTACTAAAATAATGATATATTTCTTCATTTTGGATAAGTTTTATTTGTCACATATACGTTGCAAAGGTACAAATAAAATTTTGATTGTAAAATATGCAATGCAACATTCGTTGTTGTGAAAAATACGAAAGAGGGTGTGACTAATTTCTGTCACACCCCCCTTGTAATATTCAATTGTATTTTATTTTAGTCGTCAGCACCGTTATCAGTTGCCGTCAGAAATGCTACTTCTGTTTTTGAAAGCGACCGTATCAAATAATTGAATGTATCAGATGACAAACTCCCTTGCAAGTTGTCTTCATGACGAGAAAGCAAAAGTATTGTTAATTTCTCTTGAAAAGTTAAGTCGTAGTCGTTCTCACTTCTTACCTCCTTTTCCTTAAACGGAAGATTGATGGTTTGGTCTTGTAAAGGAATTTCTACAGACTGAGCATTTTTCAAATCGTCAATATTAACATTATATATATCCACTGAAACAATACCCTTACTTTGTGCCTGCATCAATAGGTCATATTGGAGTTTACCACCATCTGACAACTGTTCTATGCTTCCTTTACGGAATTTTACAACATCTGAATTTTCCGGCTCGTTTTTATTGGTGCAACCAATAAATATCAGTGCTATTATAAGACTGATAATAATACTTTTTGTTTTCATAATGATGATATTTAAAGGGCTAATTACAAATTATATTTTTCTATTTATTTCACAACAAATAACTGCGAATTATATTTTGTTGAAGCAATGTACAATCTATTCTGTAGATTATCTAAATGTATATTTTCATTTTGTCGCTGCAAATTTAAGGCCTTTATTTGATTTCCCAAAATATGATATATCATTGTTTTGTTAATTTTAGTTAAACCACAGATTTATACTCATAAAATTACATCAACACAATTCAGATTGAGAGTAGGAACATTATTACCTAAA
>JAFVDX010000002.1 GCA_017478225.1 Paludibacteraceae bacterium
AGGCAAGAGTTATACCTACACTCCAAAGGCTGTGAAGGGTGATATTGGCACAGTTCAAAGAGGTCAACGGAAAATCGTTTGGGAGATGCTTGAAGACCGCCCTGAATGGGAAGTGTCTCAAGCACGATTTAAGATTAATGCTAAAGTAATAGAGGAAACCTTCACAGTTGGTGGTGTTAGTTTCAAGATGCAGATGGTAGAAGGTGGCAGTTTCACGATGGGTTGCACAAGTGAGCAGGGTGGTGATTGTTATAGTTGGGAATCTCCATCTCATCAGGTTACTTTGTCGGATTACTTTATTGGTCAGACAGAGGTAACGCAAGGTTTGTGGCGTGCGGTGATGGGTAGTAATCCAAGTTATTTCCCAAAGGGCGATAATTATCCTGTAGAACAAGTCAGTTGGAACGATTGTCAGGAATTTATTAGGAAACTAAATAATATGTTGTCATCGGAACTTGACGGTAAGCGTTTTAGTTTGCCTACCGAAGCGCAATGGGAATATGCTGCTCGTGGTGGTAAGAAGAGTGGTCATTATAAATATGCGGGTAGCGACAATATCGGCAGTGTTGCTTGGTACACAGACAATTCTGGCAGTAGTACTCATCCTGTTGGTCAGAAGGTGGCCAATGAGTTGGGGTTGTATGATATGTCAGGAAATGTATGGGAGTGGTGCCATGACTGGTATGGTAGTTATACGGGCAGTTCTCAGACCAATCCCATTGGTGCTGCCTCTGGCTCTAACCGTGTGTGCCGTGGCGGTGGTTGGAGCTACTACGCGAGGGTCTGTCGCGTATCGCTCCGCGGCTTCTCGCCTGACAACCGCAACAGCAATCTCGGCCTGCGCTTGGTTCTTCTTTAGCTTAACATATACGCCACGGATGTGAAGAGTGGATGCTCAAGTGTTAAACAAATACATATCCTGCAAGGTGTTCCCTAATTTGATTAGTAGAATTCCTTGTAAAAATGAGCGGACTTGTCCGTCGGATTTTTTGCTTTAGTAGCAGGCAATGGATGTTGTAGCGAAAAAACAAAAAATCTTTTTTTTGTTTTCTACACATTTTTTCGGACTTAATAATTATTGGAATTAGTATGCAGACGAAGATGCCTGCGTACCGACCGCAGGGTACGCAACTCTCAGTGGTTGCGTGATTACATGAGTTAGGATGCTTGTGCTCTTTTCATGAGTAATGACACTCGCGCTCCTCATGGCTATAAAAGAATTTGTTTAATTTGTGCCATTTGCGAACAACAGTCTCATTCTCTGCTTAATCTGTTGAATATGCTGACGAAAATATTTATAGCGTATCTGATTCATGTATCTGCTTAATTTGTTGAATTTGCGGACTAAAATAATTCGTTTAATTAGTGAGCCTAAAAATACATCTTAGTATTCTCAGTTCAATTTGTGGACGAAAAAATACAGAAACAAGGATACCGATTGATTATAGGATGCAGAAAAATGCCGACCAATCGGTTAGAATTCGTATAAGTTAAGTCCTGTCTCAGGGTCTTTGTAGCGCGGGAAATCGTCATCGTATTTCTCAACAACCAATTCGCATGCACCATTGATTTGGGCTGTGAGCAAGTGTCCTGCAATTGAAGTGAAATCAGCCCTGCCGAGGGTGATATGCAGGTGAAGATACGGCTCACCATTAAGTGTGGAGAAGTTGCCTATCAAATTTGCTATTTCCATTTGCTCGGCAAAACAATGGTCTTCATACAATTTTGTTGAAGGGTTGTAAAAACGCAGTGTGGCTTGGCTTACGGCGCCAATGCCACTTATTGAACCTGCTTTGATATGTTGCTCAGAGGCAAAAGCAACCAAAGTGGCTGCTAAATCCTGATGATTGGCAATACTGAGAACATAAGTATTGCCTTCTTTACGAAATTTATACATATTATTATTGTTAATTATATCTGAATGCAAAGGTAATACTAAAAAATCATATACCCAACACATATAAATCACAATAAATTATGATTGCAAATTATGCAATTTTGCGGTAATTTTGCACCGTTTTTCAATTACCTGCGTGTTCTCCTACGCCTGAAATTAAGGATATTAAACAAAGAGTGTTAAAAAGGTTTAGTCTGATATTGTTTTTTATAGCAAGTGTGGTAATCGCTTCTGCTAACAGCACCTCTGAAACTATGTCTTGCAGCGATACTCTGCCTGAAATTCAGGTAGGTGCAGAGCGTGTAGATGTGCTTGAGCAGAACAATGCAGTTGGTTCTACCATACTCTTCAGCAAACAAATAGAGCAACAGAGGCATGAGGCAGTAAAAGACTTGTCGGCGGTTGTGCCCAATGTGTATATGCCTGATTATGGAAGCAAAATGACATCATCAATGTATGTTAGAGGGTTAGGCGCAAGAATCGACAACCCCGTTATGGGGCTTATGATTGACAATATATCTATTGCCAACAAAAATAGTTATGACTTCAATTTTTTCGACTTGCGCTCTGCCGAGGTATATCGTGGCCCTCAGGGCACAATGTTTGGTCGCAATACCATTGGCGGTGTGATATGCTTAACTACGCTTTCACCTTTGCAGTATTCAGGTACGAGCGCCGCAGCGGGTTATGCTAACCACAACACAATGTTCGCTCGTGCTTCTCACTACCATAAAATTAATGATAGTTTCGGCGTTTCTGCTGCCGCATATTATACTCGTTCGGATGGTTTTTTTACCAATATCTATGATAATTCCAAAGCCGATAATTATCAAGAAGGAGGAGCAAGACTTCGTATGGAAGGAATCTTGACCGACAAAATGGCTATAAGTGGGGTGGTGCAGTATGATTTCACCGATCAAGGCGGTTTCGCATATCATCAACCCGACAAACCAATCAACCATAACGACCCTTGTTCTTATCTAAGACATAACCTTATCGCAGGTCTGACCATAAAGAGCAATTTGCCTGAAAACTTGTCGATTACATCCACCACTTCTTATCAGTTCTTGAAAGACGATATGCTTATGGACCAAGACTATTTGCCGCTTTCTTATTTTACCCTTCAGCAAAAGCAAACGGAGCATGTCGTGTCAGAGGACCTTATTCTGCGTCCTAAAAAATCATCGGACTATGGCTGGAATTGGCTATCGGGATTATATGTCTCTTATAAGCATAATACGATGTCGGCACCCGTCACTTTTCTCAAAGACGGTATCGACTCGCTGATTCTTAAAAATGCAAATGCTTCGTTTGGTTCTTATCAGATTCAGATTCAAGAGCCCTCGTTCGTGATTGGTAGCGATTTCTTGACCAATGAGGCCGATGTGGCTCTTTATCATACTTCCTACTACCGCTGGCAAAACAAATGGCAGATTGAAGCAGGGGTAAGACTCGAATATGAGCACCAATGGTTCAACTACAATTCTCATGGAAGTCTGCATGCTTGCTTCTACAACACCTCAACCCAAACATCTTCACCTTATACAGAGATTAACAGCCGCTTAAAAGGAAATACTGCTCTTAATTATTTCGAGGCGTTACCTCGCGTGGCTGTTAGTTATAATGCCAATAATTGGGCAGCCTATGCATCTGTTAGCGAAGGATATAAAGCAGGTGGATTCAACACGCAATTGTTTTCCGACATACTGCAAAATCAAATGCGTAAAGATATGATAGGAACATCCGGAGCAGACTATAATGTAGAAGATGTAATCACCTATAAACCTGAACGCTGTCTTACTTTTGAGATTGGTGCAAGTGCTCAAAAACGATACGACGATTGGCGCCTTCAGGGCGCACTTACTGCCTACGAATTAGAAGTGTTCAATCAGCAACAGACTGTATTTCCCAAAGTAGGTACAGGGCGTTTGATGACCAACGCTGGTCATAGCCGCAGTGCAGGAGCAGAAGCCACGGCAAACATCTCATGGAAAGACTTGCAAATCAATGCCTCATACGGATATACTTATGCCATTTTTACTAAGTACAACAACGGACAGACAGATTATTCAGGCAAAAGGGTCCCTTATGTTCCGTCAAATACCCTTGCCGCAGGGATAACATATAAAATAGCATTTAATCACTCATTTTTCCGCTCTTTGCAATTCAATATTAATACCACAGCCTATGGTAAAATCTATTGGAGCGAAGAAAACGATTTCGTGCAACCGTTTTATGCCTTGCTCAATGCTAATATATGCTTGCAAATGAAATATATAGAACTTGAACTATGGGGTAAAAACCTGACTAATACTGACTATAATGTGTTCCGATTCGTTTCAATGGGAAATACATTTGTCCAATCAGGAAAACCTATTACATTTGGGGCAATACTTAAATTCGAAATATAAGTTAAATAATATAAAATAATTAAAAGTATGAAAAGATTTATTTATTTCGCAATGTTGGTCGTTTTGTTTGCTTCATGCAACAAAAACGAAGTAGAACAAAACCCTATTCTTGAAGGTAATTACAAGTTTGTAGGTACTGTTGTGGTAGTGGGTGGTAATATCAATATGGAAACTCACGAGGTATCTGATTTTACTAAAGAAAATGTATCTGTAAAACCCGAACAACAAGAAGACGGAACTTATAGATTATTGCTTGAAGAGGTCAACTTCAGCAATATGATGCCTGTAAATATCAATATGGCACTTCCCGGGGTTGTTATTAAAAACGGCAAACTAAGTTTGGGTGCTGCCGAAACAGTTAATCCGCTGATAGTAACTCCTATGGGCGAAGTGGCTGACGAAAATTATGTGGTTAAGAATTTTAGTGGCAGTGTAAATTACAAAGACAATGGCGTGTTCAACGAAATCTCACTTGATTTTGTAGTAGCCATGAAGCGTATGGACAAAGTAACTGAATATCCTACAAGTTACAAAGGTGTGTATCAAGAAGTGAAATAGTAAGACCATCATCAAAAAATCAACCCTCTCGATTATTATGAGCGAGAGGGCTAATTTTTATAGGATATTGTCTTTTATATTTTTAATGATGTATCTCACATCTTCATCGGTTACCATCGGTCCGGATGGCAGACACAATCCGCATTTGAACATCGCTTCGCTTACACCATTCAGATATGCAGGCGAGTTCTTGTAAACAGGCTGTTTGTGCATCGGCTTCCACAATGGGCGACTCTCTATCCCCGCCTTGTCTAAGGCTATTCGCATCGCTTCCACATTCCTGTTCGGTTCGCAATCGGTATGCACATTCTCGCTCGCATGTACCACTCCTGCCGCACCACCTACTGCGCCTTCTATCTTGCTTTGGTATGCCAACTCCTCGTTCTTTACTCTCAGTTTGTCGGAGAGCAAAATAGTGCATAACCAGAAATTGCTGTCGTAGTTGCTTGCAGGATTGTCATGATAACTTATTCCTGCTACATCTCTGAACGCTTCTTTGTACATCTCTGATATATGTTTGTGGTGACGCAAATGATCTTCAAGAACCGTCATCTGACCGCGACCAATACCCGCACATATATTTGACAAACGATAGTTGTAGCCTATCTCCTCGTGTTGATAATATGGATATGCTTCACGCGCTTGAGTGGCATACCACATTATCTTGTCCTTTGTAGCCTTATCAGGGCAAATAAGAGCACCACCGCCCGAAGTGGTTATCATTTTATTGCCGTTAAACGACAATACGCCAAATTCGCCAAAAGTGCCGCATACTTGATTGTTCAGCCTTGAGCCAAAACCCTCGGCTGCATCTTCTATCACAGGAATAGAGTATTTCTTACCTATTGCAACAATCTCATCTATTCTTCCCGGCATACCATACAGATATACAGGTATAATAGCCTTTGGATATTTTCCCGTTTTGGCTTTCCTGTCTATTATTGCCTTTTCCAACAACTCTGGCGACATGTTCCAACTATCCTCTTCTGAATCAACAAACACAGGAGTGGCGCCCAAATACATAACAGGATTTGAAGACGCACAGAAAGTGAAACTCTGGCATATCACCTCATCGCCTGCTTTCACTCCGCATGCAATCAATGCTAAATGTACAGCAGCAGTACCAGAAGACAAGGCTACTATCTCTTTCCCTTGACCGACAAAATTTTTCAGATCTTCTTCAAAACCATTTACATTAGGCCCCAATGGGACTACCCAATTAGTATCAAACGCTTCTTGAATAAACTTCTGCTCATTGCCGGACATGTGAGCCAAACATAAATATATTCGCTTTCCCATAATTGATTATTTTCTTTAGCACTGTGTGCTTTTCCGTTCGTTTATAATAACTTGCATCAGATACAAATCTTTCTGAAAAGTTATTTTTATATTGTTGTTATCTCCTTTGATTATTCTAATTTGTTCATCTCTCAAATAGTGTGCCACTACCGAACAATCATCTGTAGGCCTGAATCCCTTGTCTTTTTTTGCCGCTTGATACGCTCTTGCAATTGTTCCTCTCCTGAAACCTTGTGGAGTCTGTGCCATATATAGTGTTTCTCGCGGTGGAATAGTGCTAAGTATATCTTCTTTTACACTCTGCCATATTGTGTCTGTTGCCGCAACTGCCACTCCTACTGCGTTATACCTGCTTAATGCTTCAATGCAATTTGTAATTATTGATTGGCTTACCAACGGACGGGCTGCATCGTGAAACAGCAAAATATCATTGTCATCGGTGTATATCTTCAGAGCATTCATCGACGAATCCGACCGCTCTTTACCACCTTCTATAATATGACCTATTTTCCTATAACCTCCCGATTTGACAATACCTTCTATTGGATCAATATAATCTTTGTGGCTTACAATACATATCTCGTCTATCAACTCATTTTGCTCAAATGCCTCAATAGTATATTCAATAATATACTTATCGTTTACTTTCAGCAATTGTTTGGGCATGTCGCCTCCTATACGCTTGCCTACACCGCCTGCTAATATGACTGCTATCGTTTTCAATTATGTCCGTTGAAGGCTTCGGCTGTGGCACGACCGGCCGTTGATATTCCTTCTCTTATAAATATCTTTTTTATCGTTAAGAAAAATATCTTTACATCAAGCATAAATGTCAAATTATCCACATACCACACATCATATTCAAATTTCTTTGTGTGAGTTATTGCGTTTCTGCCATTCACTTGTGCCCAACCTGTTATCCCGGGGCGCACCTCATGCCTACGATGCTGTTCCCTTGAATATAGAGGCAAGTACTTGACAAGCAATGGCCTGGGACCAATAAGCGACATATCACCTTTTAATACATTCAGTAGTTGTGGCAGTTCATCCAGCGAAAGCGAGCGAATTACTCTACCTACCTTGGTTAGCCTGTCTTTGTCTGGCAACAACTCTCCTGAAGCATTGCGCTTCTCGTTCATTGTCTTGAATTTAATCAAACGAAATATCTTCTCATCTTTTCCGGGACGATCCTGAGTGAAAAACACACCTGCACCCTCGTTGGCAAAATATAAGAGTAATATCTCAATAATCAGTATCGGACTCAGACATACTAATGCAACAAGAGCAATCAAAAAATCCAATATTCGTTTTATATAATTCTTATACATATTATTTTGTATGAGCAATAATAGTGTTATATGTGTTGGCAACTGTATAGTGCTCTGCCAAATACTTATAGCCGTTTTCACCCATTTCTTTTATGTCGCTGCTCAGCATCTTGTCTATACACATGCTAAAGGCTTCTGCCTCATTGCTCAAACATGCATATCCAAAATGATTTGTCTGTGCTATCTGACCCACATCAGTATTGGGGTCTGTGGCTGCAATAATAGGCATCTTGTATTGCAAATAAGGCAACAAACGAGACGGAAAATTAGGTATGGTGAATTTGTAATCTAAAAAAATTAGACCTACATGGCATGCCTGAATCAGATGATCGTATTCGTCTTTTGGCAAACGACTCAATAGAGTTACATTACCTGGTGAGGCAGCCTTATACCATCTGTCCAATTTGCCATACTCAGTTCCGTTACCTACTATTATGAAATGACAGTCTTTGCGCGTGCTGTTGTTGTCTAAACATTCAATCAAAAAAGGTATGCCCTGAGGCTTTCCAAGATTGCCGCCATACACAAATATGGTCTTATCTGTTGGAATATTGTATTTTTCTAATATAGACTTTCTGTCCGCTATCATATCATTATGCAACTCTATGGAATTAGGTGCTATCTCAACTTTCGCTGCGTCTATATAAGGATTGTGTGTTAATAAGAAGGTCTTATTAGCAGGCGACATACAACCTATATAGTCTGATAACATATACAAGTCGCGCTCTTTCTTCCTAAAATATCTATACAATAAGCCTTCCTTTGAGAGCATTCCTAAATCTACAGCATTTTGCGGGAAAATATCTTTTAAAAGTAAATAAGTAATTACACCCTTATTTGTCCTTTTGACATACTTTATCACCTTGCTCAAGGTAATAGGTGGGGTAGAATAGAGCATAATATCAAACTTGATGTGCGACAAGAATCGGCGTATTGCATTGCAAAATTGCCTCTCAAGCAAAATAGTTCCTACCCCTTTCTCTATTACATTCGTCTTCTGTATGTTAAGCGTCTTAACTGACAATAAGTGTATATTCTCTTTTGTTGTATATGAGGTGTTTTTATGATGTCGCCTTTCTACAGGAGATACTATATACATCTCATGACCTTGTCGGGTGAAGTATCTCACAAGGTCTGAATATATACCATGTTGCGAAAGGTCTATATCTGCTAATGTGATAAATAGTATATTCATTAAATCAGTGTATCATGATTTTCTCCAAACCATCTTATTTACTATGCCGGTATAACTCTGTATTATCTTCACCACTTTTGTTGATACATTTTCGTCAGTGTAGTCCGGAACAGGTGTTCCATGGTCGCCGTTGATATTCATATTTACAGCACATTCCACTGCCTGCAACAAACTCTTTTGGTCTATGCCGGCAATAAAGAAGCATGCTTTGTCCAATGCTTCCGGACGCTCTGTTGAAGTACGAATACAAATGGCAGGGAACGGGTGACCAACAGAAGTAAAGAAACTACTTTCTTCCGGCAGTGTTCCACTATCTGACACCACTGCAAAAGCATTCATCTGCAAACAATTATAGTCATGGAACCCTAATGGCTCATGCTGAATCACTCGCTTATCCAACTTAAATCCACTTGCTTCCAAACGCTTACGAGAACGAGGGTGACAACTGTATAAAACGGGCATATCATACTTCTCCGCCATCGCGTTGATAGCATTAAAAAGAGATAAGAAGTTCTTTTCTGTGTCTATATTCTCTTCTCTATGTGCACTTAGTAGTATATACTTACCTTTTTCAAGCCCCAATCGTTTGTGAATATCCGAAGCCATAATAGCCTCTAAATTTTCATGCAGCACCTCTGCCATCGGCGAACCGGTAACGTATGTGCGCTCTTTGGGCAGACCACAATCCGCCAAATAACGACGAGCGTGCTCCGAATAAGCCATATTAACATCTGATATTATGTCCACAATTCTGCGGTTGGTCTCTTCAGGCAGACATTCGTCTTTACAACGATTTCCGGCTTCCATGTGAAATATAGGAATATGCAATCGCTTGGCGCCTATTACCGACAAACAAGAATTAGTATCACCTAAAACAAGCACTGCATCAGGACATGTGGCAACCATCAGTTTGTAACTGCTGTCAATTATATTCCCCATCGTAGCCCCCAAATCTTCGCCTACTGCATCCAAATATACATCAGGCTCCTTCAGACTTAAATCCCTGAAAAAGATACCATTAAGATTGTAGTCGTAGTTCTGACCCGTGTGAGCCAACAAAGTATCAAAATACTTGCGGCATTTGTTTATCACTGCAGCCAAACGAATAATCTCAGGACGAGTACCTACTATTATCAACAAGCGAAGCCTGCCGTCTTGCTTGAAGTGGATATCACTAAAATCTGTTTTCATAAACTTATACTTTTTCAAAATATGTATCAGGACGATTCGGGTCTAATTGCTCATTTGCCCACATGAGAGTTACCAAATCTTCAGTCTGACTGAGGTTGATAATATTATGAGTATAACCCGGAAGCATGTGCACTGCTTCTATTTTCTCACCACTAACTTCAAATTCGATAACCTCATCTGTTCCTATTCGCCGTTCTTGTATCAGCGCCTTGCCCTTTACAACTATAAAAAATTCCCATTTCGTGTTGTGCCAATGCTGGCCTTTGGTTATACCCGCTTTGGATATATTCACAGAGAATTGTCCACATTCTTCAGTCTTAAGCAATTCTGTAAACGAACCCCTTTCGTCACAGTTCATCTTCAACTCAAATTTCACCTTTTCTTTGGGCAAATAACTCAAATAGGTGCTGTATAGTTTTTTCTCAAAACTGCCGTTAGGTATCTTAGGCATCTGTAAAGTAGTAGGTTGTGCATGGAAATCCTCTAATAAACTAACTATCTCACCCAATGTCTTTTTATGAGTTATTGGTGCTGCACAATACTTGCCTGCAGGAGTTAAGATGGTATTTACTCCTTCAAATTCTGCATGATGTTCCTTGCCTTGTAGTGCTGCAATCATCTCATCTATCAAATCATCTATATACAGCAACTCTAATTCTACTGTACTATCGTTTACCACAATAGGCAGATCATTGGCAATATTATTACAAAAAGTAGCAACCGCTGAATTATAATTTGGTCTGCACCACTTGCCGAAGAGGTTTGGAAATCTGTAAACAAGTACCTTCGCGCTTATCCTACGCCCATAATCAAAGAAAAGTTCCTCGCCTGCCAATTTGCTCTTGCCATATTCCGATCCTGCATATCTGCCCTCAAGTGTGGCTTGAATTGAACTTGAAAGCATCACAGGACATGTGTTCTTGTACTTCTCCAAGGTTTTGAGCAGGGTAGAGGCAAAACCAAAATTCCCATCCATAAATTCCGATTGCTCTTTGGGACGATTCACACCTGCCAAATTATATACAAAATTTGCTTCTTTGCAATATCTGTCTAATTCCTCTGGAGTGGAGTCGAGATCATATTCCATGACCTCTTCTATTTGTAAATCGCCATATTGACGAGCCTTACCTAATCGGATATTGTTCAGTTGTGAACACAGATTTTTGCCCACAAAACCTTTAGCACCGGTAACAAGTATCTTCATTGTATTGATGTTTTGATTTGTCGTTATGTCGATATGTCGCTATTCCAAAATATCGTTATGTCGAAAATCCGAAATCCCGACTTTTCAACTTATTGTTTTGCCAATTCGTTCTGAATATATTCCAGTGAGGCTATCTTTGCCTTTGTCTCTTCTACAGTCAGCAATCTCGTATTATTTGAATTGAATTCTGTCAGTGTGTTGCGTTCCGTGTCGCCCTTGCTGAAATACTTATCATAGTTCAATCCTCTTTTGTCGCATGGTACACGATAGAAATTACCCATATCTATTGCATGTGCACATTCCTCATTGGTGAGCAAGGTCTCGTACATCTTCTCTCCATGACGAATACCTATTACCTTTATTGATTCTTTATCCCCTCCAAACAATTCGCACACAGCCTCTGCTTGAGTCTTGATGGTGCATGCAGGGGCTTTCTGAACCAGTATATCTCCGCTCTGACCATGCTCAAAAGCAAATAACACCAAATCTACAGCCTCGTCAAGCGACATGATAAAACGAGTCATTGAAGGCTCTGTCAAAGTTATGGGTTGGTGATTCCTTATTTGGTCTATCCACAATGGTATAACCGAACCTCTTGAACACATCACATTTCCATAGCGAGTGCAGCATATCTTCGTCTTTTCAGGACTTACTGTACGCGATTTGGCTACAATCACTTTCTCCATCATAGCCTTTGAGGTGCCCATAGCATTTACCGGATAGGCAGCCTTGTCGGTAGAAAGACAGATCACTGTCTTAACCCCCTCGTCTATGGCGGCTGTCAGTACATTGTCGGTTCCTAACACATTGGTCTTAACGGCTTCTATAGGGAAAAACTCGCATGAAGGGACCTGCTTTAAGGCTGCTGCGTGGAAGATATAATCTACTCCGTGCATTGCGTTCTTTACAGAAGCAAGGTCCCTGACATCACCTATATAGAAGCGTAATTTTTCTGATTGCTCAGGCATCTTTGCCTGAAATTCATGACGCATATCGTCTTGCTTCTTCTCATCGCGAGAGAAAATACGGATCTCACCTATATCTGTCTTAAGAAACCTGTTTAATACTGCATTCCCAAAACTACCGGTGCCGCCCGTAATGAGCAATGTCTTATCCTTGAATATCGACATAATGATTATCCTTAAATTATATATTAATTTAATTTGTATGTTGTTTAGATATTAGTATTATCTGGTTTAGATATTAGTGTTATCTATACACTAATTTATATCTCTTTTATATCTCTATTAGTTTGGGGACGATTAGGTTTTTAGTCGTGAGGAGCATGGTTCCCCAACTAAGTCCTAAGCCGAAGGAAGAGCATAGCAAACGGGTAGGTCTCTCGCTCATCACCCGCTCGGCGAGCCTTGTAACTATCAACGAAGGAATACTTGCGCCGCCCGTATTTCCAAACTCTTCAAGGTTATATGGAACTTTCTCGGGAGGCAGTTTTAATTTCTTAACCAGACGGTCAACTATCAAACGATTGGCTTGGTGAATAAGGTAGTAGTCTATATCCGACTGGCGATCAATATTCAACTCGTTGAGTAGATTTTCCACGGTCTTTGCCGGCTTGCTGATAGCAAAAGTAAATACAGCCATACCATCAATCATAGTGTCTTTAGGAGCACGAACGATTCCATTGCCAAAATCTTCCTGAACAAATGACTCTTGAGTTATCGGATGGCGAAAGCCTCCATGCGGGGTCATAAGCGCTTTATATCCGCTTCCTTGAGTATGAAAATCTATTAATATAGGTTCGGCAGTAGGGTCAAACTCAAGTGCGATGGCTGTTCCGCAATCACCAAACAATGGTACTCGGCTTTTGTCTTGCATCGACCCCATACGAAGGGCAGTGTCACCTATCAGCAACAAAGCGCGTTTTATATTACCTGTAGTAAGCATATTGCCTGCTACATTCATGGCATACATGCAGCCACAACAGCCCATAGGTATATCCAAACAGAAGCAATCTTCTGAAAGGCCTAATCGGTCTTGAAGCAAACATGATGTAGGAGGCGTACGATAATCGCCCGTCACCGACTCAAAAACCAGCATATCAATGCTGCTTTTGTCCCAATGAAGTTCTTCAAGCAACTTCTCGGCTGCTGCTTGGCATAAGTCGGAGGCGCATATAGAATCAGGGGCTAACCGACGCTCACGGATACCTACAGTATTGTTAAAGACTTCTGCCTCTTGAGCAGTAAACAACGGAATATCCTCTGTCCGAACAATCTCTTTAGGTACGCAGGCACTTACACCACGAAGACCGATATTTCTGATTGACCAACGAGCCATAATTACAATTCTATGCCATTTTTAATCAGTATTTCTTTACCTGCTTTGTAACTTGTACAAGCCATAATGTCTTCCGGGTCAAGCATCAAATCGAAATACTCTTCCATCAAACTGATTATATTGAGTTGATGAATCGAATCCCATGATGACTCTGTTTGTTTACCATAGTTATCGTTCAAATCTGAACTCTTAACACCAAATACTTCTTCAAAAATCTGATTGTATTTTTCTAAATTTGTCATATCAAATTCCTATTGATTTATAGTTTTGAATATAATTTTTTTCCTGCCTCATTCTTAGGGATTTCTTCAATCACTCTGATTTCAAATGATGTAGCCACAATATGAGTTTTGTCTATCAATGTTTGTTTTACGAGTGTAGTCTTATCGGCGTCAGTTATATAGACTATCATTTTTTCATCTGTTCCTACGCATGCACTCTCTGTTTTACATTCGGAGGCAATTATCTGTTCGCATTCGTCCAGTCCTACTCTCATGCCAAACAACTTGATAAATCTGCCCAATCTGCCAACTATATAATAGCATCCGTCCTCATCAAAATAAGCCAAATCGCCTGTTTTAATAAATCCATGTCTTTCATCGCCTTTGTTCATATCCTCTCTGCAAGTAGCATACCCCATCGTTACATTACGCCCTCTATAACACATTTCGCCCTCCGTATGTGGAGTGGTGATAGAGTTGCCATTAGCGTCAATGAGCAATAATTCTCCGTTTGGCACAGCAATTCCGATGCTGCCTACTTTTTCTACTGCCCATTTAGCCGGTAAATATGCCATTCGCGCCGTACATTCCGACTGACCATAGGTGGCTATCCAGCGTTTGCCTTTTTCTTGGCACCACTGAGCAAATTTCAAATTGAGGTTTTTCTCCATCTTTCCCCCGCCTTGAGTGAGCAATTCAAGGTCAGGTATGTCCATACGGAAGAAACGCATCATATCGAGTATTTGGAAAGAGTAGGGTACGCCCGTAAAACTAGTGGCCTTCTGTGACTTCATAAACTGCCAAAAGACAGCATCTGTCATGTTGCGACCTGTTATCAATATAGTTGCTCCTACTTTGAAATGGCTGAATACCATAGAAAGCCCCATGGTATAGTAAAGGGGCAAAACCATCAAAGGACGATCTGCTGATTTCAACTCAAAAAATGTGCTGATATTAAGTGCTGCTGCTTCGATGTTATCATAGCAATGCCGCACCAACTTGGGACTACCTGTGCTACCCGATGTAGGCAATAAATGGGATAAGTCAGCGAATAATTCAGGTGAAGAAAAGCCTGTTTTTAATAATTTATATCCTTTGTCGTTTATGATTTCTGTTGCATCTGTAAATCTCTCTTGCAACTTATTATTGCTATCGTGGCAGCAGATATATGCAGGCTGATATGTGTCGATGAGATTATTGAGCAGTTGAGTGTCAGTCTTCTCGTTTAAAATCAGTGGAACTAACTTTTGTGAACCTATCATTCCTATTGCCCATTTTATTCCCCCTGTATCGTTGCCTGTGAGAAGAAAACATAACTCACGCTGAATAAATTGTTTTTGCAGAAAACATGCAAAATCAGTCAATTCGCCATAAGTCAACCTGCCGCCTTCGCTATCAATTGCTGCGAGTTGACCGGAATGTATGTTATTTATATCTAATATCATTTTATATTGATGCACAGCCATTTACCCCAAGTATTTCCCCTGAAATATAACTTGCTTTGTCAGAAGCAAGAAAAGCACAAGCGTTTGCTATATCTTCAGGTGTGGCCAACCTGCCTAATGCTATTCTTTCTATGCGTTTGTCTATTTTTTGACCATCTGACTCATATAATTCTTCAAACCGTTCGGTTTTAACAATCCCCGGCGCGACAGCATTTACTCTGATGCCTTGTGGTGCAAGTTCTTTTGCAGCAGATTTGGTAAGAGATATTATTGCGCCTTTTGTTGCCGAATATGCCACTTGTCCGGGTGAACCTAATTGTGCGGTAACTGAAGATATGTTTACTATGCTTCCACCTCCGTTGCGAGACATAAGGCGACTAACAAGTTGTATAAGTTCCAATACGGCAATAACATTTATCCTAAACATCAGTTCTGTTTCTTCTCTTATTATCATGCCGATTTTTCTATTAAACACCACTCCCGCATTATTGACCAATACATCTATTCTGCCTTCTGCCTTGAAAACGCTTACTATTGCCTGCTTGGCGGCCACGGCATCGGTAATATCAAATACCAATTTGTTTATTCCTTCTTGTGGTGTAAAGTCTTGTCGGTCACACGCATAAACAATTGCCCCTTCTTGTGCAAATTGTTGAGCGATCTTACAACCTATACCTTGTGCGGCACCGGTTATTATACACACTTTATTTTCAAGTAGTCTTTCCATAATCTATACTAATGTCCTTCCACCGTCTATTTTGATTTCCGTACCAGTAATCCATTTTGCAGCATCTGATAATAAGAAAACAGCCGTTTGCGCCACTTCCTCAGGTTCGCCATATCTCTTTAGCGGATAGCGTTCCATGTCTTTTTGTATCTGCTCGTCTGACATAGTGGAGTTTTGCAATAAGTCCGTATTTATTCTACCTGGTAATATGGTATTGCAGCGAATCTGTTTTCCACTGAGTTCTAATGCAGCATATCTGACATAACTTGTTAGTGCCGACTTACTTGAGCCATATACCGACAGTCCTGTGGCAGTATTTCCATTGCCAGAGATGGAGGAGATATATACAAGCGACGCACCTTGACGAATCTTCTTTGCTTTCAACAATGATTTTGTCAGCAGGGCTTGTGCAAAGTAATTGGTAGAGAATACCGTTTGCAGGTCCATCTCATTTAGTGCCATAATGGGTTTTAGTTTGCTCACACCTGCTGCGAAAACCACTCCGTCTAATTCTTCAGTTGTGGCCGTTATTTGCTCTATGTCGTTTTGCTGACAGATATCTGCACTAATAGACGCATGTCCCTGACCTTCCAATTGCTCAAAGGTAGAAAGCAAACGCTCTTCATTGCGCCCTGTAATAACCACACGCGCACCCATTTTTGAGCACTCAATGGCACATGCCTTGCCTATACCGGACGAAGCACCTGTAACCAATATAGTCTTACCAATTAACGCAAAAGGATTATACATCGGAATTAGAGTTTGCTTTGAACAAGATTATACAACTCCTGAATAGTTTGTGTCTTACGCATCTCTTCCGGAGGTAGTACAACACCATACTCCTCATCAACCATCGTAATAACCAACAAGGCTACCAGTGAAGTCCAACCTTGTAACTCACGAAAACGAGTTTGTGCATTTAATGTCGCGATATCAATATCGTCAAATTGTTCTGCAAATAACTCTATAAATTTCTCCATTACATCAATTTTTTTGCAGGATTTCCCATAACGGTAGTCCCTGATTTTACTTTTCTAATTACGAAACTGCATGCAGCCACTCTTGAGTGAGTTTCTATAACCACATTATGACTTATCATTGCTCCTGTATGTATATCAGCCTCGTCTTCTACAATTGTGCCACCAACAAGAGTCACATGTGTGTCTATTCTGTTGTAGTTGCCTATTTGGCTGTCATGCCCAATCACAGAGTATGACTGAATCATGTTGTATTTTCCCACTTTGGCATCAGCGCCGATAGTAGTAAATGCACCAATTGTTGTTCCTTCTCCTATCTGAACATTTGAACCAATACGCGCTGTTGAGTGTATCAAAGTAATGAATTGTCCTCCCTTGCAAACGACACTCTCTATACATTTTTTTCTTGCTCCTCCGCCAATTGAACTGACAAACACATCGTTCTTTTGTGGTACATACTCTGCTATAGTGCCCAGCATAGGGGGGTAGTTGTGAAAACCATCAAGCGAGTGGATGTTGTCGTCGATAAAGCCTTTGATTTCATAGTCAATACCATATCCAACACTCTCTCGTGCAGAGTCATACAACGTACGCCCCATACCTCCTGCGCCAATTATCACGAGTTGCTTCATATACAATTCTTATCCTAAAGTCTGTTGCCAGCGCCATGCTGAAAGCAAGGTTTCTTCCACGCTTGTGTCTGCTTTCCAACCTAACACCTCATTGGCTTTCTTTGGATCAGCCCATACTTGCTCTATATCTCCTTCGCGACGACCAACGATTTGGTATGGTATATTGACACCCGTCACTTTCATGAAAGTATTAAGCAATTCCAATACGCTCAAGCCTCTGCCTGTGCCCAAATTAAACACTTCCACTTGTTCTTCAGCCTTATGCTCCAACATACGGTCGATGGCTTTGACATGTGCTTTTGCCAAATCTACTACATAGATATAATCTCTTATGCATGAGCCGTCAGGAGTGTTATAATCATTACCAAACACTTTCAGTTCTTTGCGAATGCCTGCTGCGGTTTGTGTGATGAAAGGTAACAAGTTTTGTGGTACGCCATTGGGCAATTCGCCTATCAATGCTGATGGGTGAGCACCTATAGGGTTGAAATAACGAAGTATAGTTGCATGAAGTGACTCATCTGAGTGAGCAGTATCGCGAATGATTTCTTCGTTGATTTGTTTGGTATTGCCGTATGGAGATAATGCAGGTTTAATAGGAGCCTCTTCTGTTACAGGCAGATATTCTTTGTCAGGTTGTCCATATACTGTGCAAGACGATGAAAATACTATATTGCTTATCTTGTGTACTTTCATCAATTCAAGCAATGTGATAAGCGACAAGATATTATTTTTGTAGTAGAGTAGGGGCTTTTGTACCGACTCGCCTACAGCCTTGCTTGCTGCAAAGTGTATCACACCAACAATATCGTTATACTGGCTCAACAACTTATCCATTTGTTCGTAATCGGAACAATCGATTTTGGCGAATGGTACTTTTTTGCCGGTTATTTTTTCGACTCCATCAATCATTGCTGCAGTAGAATTAGACAGATTGTCAACAACTAACACATCGTAGCCGCTTTCTAATAATTCAACAGTTGTATGAGAGCCTATAAATCCGGCACCGCCGGTAACTAATATTCGTGACATAGTTTAATTACTGATTTAAGATTATTTTTTCTTTTTAAAACAATTTATTCGGATACTCACCTTTGCGAACCAATTCATTGATTTTCATCACTACCTGTTCCCTATCGTCAGCGTAAGTAACACCAAACCATTTGGAAGGTGTATCAAGCACACGGCATGTAACTTTGCCTGCTTTGATCAGGTCGTTTACAACAGTAGGAATATAGATTTCTGATTTTGGCTCTGTGCCATGCTCTTTCAAAAATTGTTCGAATGCGACTTCTGAATACTCAAAATACTCTGGAGTGAATCCCCACATATTCATCGACACAGGTGCATTTACATCTAACTCAACATCATGGTCATGTTCGTCAGGAAATACTATTTTGCCGCCTTTTTCTTCAATGCCCACTCGCTCTACTACATCAGTCAGATAACCGTCTTTATCTGTTTGACAAATACCGCGATTTACACTGCCATTCTCTGATAAAGTGTTGATTACGCGATAACCTATCATGCAGTATTCATCTTTTTTGTCTTGAACAGAATTCAAGAAATCTGCTAAAACTTGGAAAGACTCTTTGCCATAAAAATCATCAGCGTTAATCACTGCAAAAGGCTCTTTGATAATGTCCTTACCCATCAACAAAGCATGGTTTGTTCCCCAAGGTTTTTTTCTTTCTTGTGGAACTTGAAATCCGGCAGGAACTTTGTCAATAGACTGGAAACATACCTCGCATGGTACTTTGTTTTCGTATTTACTGATTACCACGCGGCGAAAATCTTCTTCGAAATCTTTGCGAATAACAAATACGATTTTTCCAAATCCGGCACGAAGTGCATCAAAAACTGAATAATCCATTATGGTTTCACCATTTGGACCAAGACCATCTAATTGTTTCAGACCGCCATAACGACTGCCCATACCTGCAGCCAGAATAAATAATGTTGGTTTCATATTATTGTTTGATTATTGATTTTGCTGACATTATATATTCCTGTAAATCACTTTGTTATATAAACACACCATGCCATATACATACATTTAGGCACACTACAATTTACATGCTTGCAAAGTTACAAATTTTGTTTCAAATACACAAAATAATTCATAGGCCATTTTATAGCCACAATTTATTATCAACTACACTTTCCTATATTATGGATTTTTCTTTATCTACTAATTGTTTGAGTTAAACTAATATCTCTCTGCGAGCGATGTCGAATCAGATTCGACAATGGGTTAATGGGGAAGGGTTAATGGTTAATGGTTAACGTTTAATGGTTAATGGTTAATGGTTAATGGTTAAGGGTTAAAGGTTAAAGGTTAAAGGGGGAAGGGGCTATAAATCAAAATTCTATGTTTTTGTGGAAACAAAAAAGCAGACTACCTTACGAGTAGTCTGCTAAATAAAAATAATCTTTTCTTCACTATTTTTGTTCTTGTTGATTAGAAGGGTGTTCGTGAGGTGTATTGAGTAGCAACAAATGTCCCTTTCTGTCAGTAAATTTGTATTGCAAAAATGCCATTTCTTGGCTTTCTAATACTTTAACTCCATATTTTCTTCTCCAATGGCTTTTTATACTATTTAGCCACCCTTTGCTCAAATAAGCGTATGGATATGGATGCACATAAAGCCTCATTTTGCATTTGAAGGATTCTGCATATTTGGCTATTTCTTCTTCAAGCATGTCAGTAAACATGATTGAAGGTTGAATTTTACCTCGTCCCATGCATGTGGGACACACTTCTTGCACATTTATCTCAACTGCCGGGCGCACTCGCTGTCGAGTAATTTGCATTACACCAATCTTGCTCAATTTCAAGATATTATGTTTAGCACGATCTCTTGCGAGCAATTCTCGCATGTGGTCGTAGAGCAATTGCTGGTTTTCGGCGGAATCCATATCAATGAAATCTATTATTATTATTCCGCCAATATCACGAAGTCGCAACTGATGTGCTATCTCATCTGCTGCCAGCATATTTACATTTATCGCATTCTCTTCTTGATCTGTAGTTTTGTTCTTGCTTCCGCTATTTACATCTATTGACCACAACGCTTCGGTGCGTTCAACTATCAGATAGCCTCCGTTTTTGAATCCTACCGTCCTGCCAAGACCGGTTTTCATCTGGCGAGTTATCTGAAAATGGTCAAAAATAGGTTGCTCATCCTTGTAGTAATGAACTATCTTTTTGCATCCCGGAGCAATAAGTTCTACATAGGCGCAAATGTCTTCATATACTTCTTCGTCGTTTACCTCTATCTTCTCGAATGTTTCCGGATTAAAGATATCTCTAAGTAAACCGGTTGTTCTGCCTATCTCTTCGTTGACCAAGGCAACCTTAGGTTCCGAGAGTTGCTGCATCTTTTTCAGACTATCCTCCCAACGCTTAATGAGCAGTTGTAATTCGCCGTCTAATTCGGCAACTCGTTTGCCTTCTGCCACAGTTCTTACAATCACACCATAGCCTTGAGGCTTAATAGACTGAACCAATTGTCTTAATCGACTACGCTCCGACTCTGATTTTATCTTATTGGAAACCATTACCTTATCCCCGTATGGGAGAAGTACTATGTTTCTTCCTGCAAGCGAAATCTCAGAGGTTAGTCTTGGTCCCTTTGTGTTGATGGGTTCTTTTGAAATTTGAACGAGCAAATGGTCGCCTACATTCAAATAGTCACTTATCTGTCCCTCTTTACTGATTTCATCTTGCGAGTATATTTGGTTTAGGTCCGGAGTCTTTTGTTTGGACAGTATAGATTTGACCACAATATTGGTCTTCAAGAAATTTTCGCCTAAATCAAGATAGTGAAGAAAAGCCTCTTTTTCATAGCCAACATCCACAAAAACAGCATTTAGCGATGGCATTACTTTTTTGACCCTACCTACATAGATATTACCTACCACGAAAGTCATTTCGCGTTTTTCGCGACTTACTTCCATCAGGCGGTCGTCTTCTACCAATGCTAAAGCGATTTCTTTGGGTTGGACATCTACAAATAATTCGCTTTTCACTATTACAATAAATATTTTGAATCTGTTTGACACTAATTTGCGCCCAAAATTAGCCTTATTCAAACAGAAAGTTAATAAAAGAATGATAGTTGATAGTTGATATTCAGCATATCAATTACCAACTATCATCATCCTCATCCTTCCGTCTTATTTCTTCTTATGACGGTTCTTGCGCAAGCGTTTTTTACGCTTGTGAGTGGACATCTTGTGTCTCTTATGCTTTTTTCCGTTAGGCATAATTGTATTATTTTACTGATTGAACAAATTCTTTTGAAGGTTTGAATGCTGGAATTGCGTGCTCTGGAACAACAATACTGGTATTTTTTGAAATGTTACGAGCAACTTTCTCTTTGCGAACTTTAGTTTGGAATGTTCCAAAACCGCGAAGATATACATTCTCTTTCTTTACGATAGAGCCCTTAACATTTTCCATAAATGACTCTACTACATTCAGTACTGTTACTTTGTCATAACCTGTTTTAATGGAAATCAGGTTAACCAATTCTGCTTTTGTCATAATTATTAAGTATTTAATAGTTTATATTTTAACTTTATATTTTGCTATTCTTTTATCCTAAGGAAATAAGTCTGAATACTAATCTATTCCAACATATTCTGATTCTACATCTTAATTTCCTTCCCTTTCTCCATAAGCGGCTGCAAAATTACACAAACTTTCTGATTTACACAAACTTTTTTCAAAAAAAATAAAAAAAACTTTTTTGTCGTCTTATATCTTATTTTTTTTCGACTTTTTTGGCAGTAGTTTATTGTATATATTCTTACACCTTATTATATAAGGATTTATATATGGTTTTATTTTTTCCCATTGTTTTATCCATGCTTCGGGATTGAGTAGGGCAGAGTCTGTTGCTGCTTTATATGTAAAGAAAATACCGATGGGCAGCAGTACAAACGACGAGAGCCACATACCCGCCCACACTGGCCATAATCCTTCTCTTGCCATTTTGTAGCCAGCATTGTCTATTATATAATATATTATAAACATGACTACAGATATTACGACCGGCATCCCTAATCCTCCTTTTCTGACTATAGCCCCAAAAGGAGCACCTATGAAGAAAAATATCAGACAAGCGAATGATAAAGTGAATTTTCTGTGCAATTCCATTGCATGCTTGCGTATGTATCGTTGAGAATCGTCCAAAAGGAGTGCATTATATTCTACCTGGTCATTCATTGTTCGAGCCCTTTCGTAGGCTGTTTGAAGTGCTTTATGTTTGTCATGGTTGTTCATTGATTGGTATAAACTATCAGGGTCGTAATAGTGCATCTCTTCGTCTTTTACAGTCGAAACCTGACGGTCTTGCTTTTTGTCGCGAGCAAAATACCGTTTACTTACCATTTCTTTGCTTTGCTCGCGCGAACGCTGGTGAGCAATTGCATCAACAGAATCGATAGAATGTACTAACTCCGTTACATTCTTTGAAACATGTTGGTCTCGAAGCACAGATTCATCGTATCTGTTAAATTCAGTATCGAAGTCTATCAGTAATTGTTTTTTGGCAAAGGTCTCTCGTCTATAAGGTATTCGTTGGCGAGTTTGGGTGGCTTTTTGTTGTTGCTGATTCAAGTTCTCAAACGATTCGCCATTATACAAGACCAAAAGTAGGTAATGATTGTCTTCTGTGAAATAGATTTTACCAGAGTCGGCTACCATAACAGTGGCGTCTTGAAATCCTTTTGACAAATCGTAAATCATTAAATCATGCAACATGCCTGTTTTAGTATCTTTACCTCTTACATATATGTTGTACCCGCTGATTCCATCGTAAAATTCACCCTCCGGAATATCTAATTCAGGTGATTTTTGTCTCAATGAGAAGATCAATGTCCATAATTTAACTTGAGATATAGGCAGAACATAATTTGCAAAGAAGAATGCTCCAACAGATATTATGGATACGGCTATAATGAGCGGTTGCATTATTCTAAACAAACTTACGCCGGCTGCTTTCATGGCGGTAAGTTCGAATTTTTCTCCCAAATTACCAAAACTCATAAGTGAGGCAAGCAGTATGGCGAGTGGAAGCGCGAGTGGTACAACCGAGATGACGGCATAAAAAAAGAACTCTGACAAGACACCAATACCAACTCCTTTACCAACTAAGTCTTTTACATGCATCCACACAAATTGCATCAGTAGAATAAAGATACATATCATGAATGTAAGTAAAAAAAGCCCAAGAAAATTCTTGAGCACATATAGGTCTATTTTTTTTATCAACCTCACTTTTTTATGTATTTAAGATTGCCTCTTAGCCGTTCAGATCGTCGTCAACAAAACTATGAGGAAGCAAACTCTCGGCACTTTCGAAAACATATATCTCTTCTGTTCCATATAGCATTATCCTCATTGGATGGCGAAAACGATGTTCTGTTTCTAATAATACTTGCCTACAATTGCCACATGGTGAACCTGGTTTGCTTGTGAAATGACCGCCTGTAAAGCAGGCAATGGCAATGGACTTAACAGCAGTGTTAGGGCATTGTGCGTTGGCATAAAACATTGCTGTCCTCTCAGCACAAAGGCCGCTTGGGTAGGCTGCATTCTCTTGGTTTGCCCCTGTAAATATCTTTCCGTCTTCAAGCAATACTGCCGCACCAACTGCAAAATGAGAATATGGACTATATGACAAATTGGTAGCCTCTTTTGCTTTGTCTATCAGTGCTTTATCTTCAGAATTAAGTTCCTCGTACTTATAGGCGCTAATCCGGGTAACTATCTCTAAATTTTTCATGGTATATAAATTTATGTTATAATATTATGTGTTTTTCGCTCGCAAAATTACTACAAATAATTCAAACTGCCAAATTTGCAGTTAATTACTAAAATTTTCTATATCTGATAATCATCCGAATTATCTATTGGGGATGTTCATGAATTGAACTGATTAAACGGAAAACTTATTATTTTCGTCCACAATTACCCACAATTATCTTATGGTTTATTTTATGCTTACTTTTTATTAAGTACATTTACTCAAGAGATGCCTGTATGTTTGTGCATTTTGTAAGTTATGTCCTGCAACTCTTGATTTTCTATTTTATATAATCTTTGGTTGGTAGTTGGTTTATCTAGTCCTCCGTATTTTTCTATGTATGGACCTATTTTTATGTAGTCAAAATTCTTTAGATCAATATCTTTGGAAATTTCTGTTTTACCGCTGTACCATGCTGTGCGTTTGGACCTGTTGTGTATATACTCAGCCAATTGGTTGACAGCCTGAGTGTCATTATCTCCGCCCATCAAACTAACGCATGTGATAGCGCTCCCGTACTTATCTAACAGTTTTTCTATTTCGTTTTCTGTTAGCACTTGGCCTATGTCTTCCCATAATTGTGGAGAGTGGCAACCTATGCATCGGTTCGGACAAAGTGATAAATTGATTGCAAGGGTGGTTTCATCGGGAATTTCCTGAAATACTATGTCGTAATCGGTATATTTTAACATAACAACAGATTGTTAAGCAATATATATCTCAAGTAGTTTCACTTGTTTTGTTTTGGGTATAAGGGTTAAATCTTCGGTGGAAGCGGGCAATAAGACTGTTTCGCCCGTTTTTATTTCCACCTCACCATCATCGCATAATATGTTGGCTTGCCCTTCGACGCACATATACACAACAAACGAATCTAAGGGAGCATAGTCGCGCTGAATAGTTCTGTTAAAATTAATCAGATTAGTAGTAAAGTGCTCACATTCGACCAAATTAACCGCTCCATTTGATTTCTCTTGATAATTAATAAGTGCATTATCATGCTTTTTAAAATCCATCACTTCTAATGCTGATTGAATATGCAATTCTCTTCTGTTGCCGTCTTTATCAACTCTGTCGTAATCATGGATGCGATATGTAATGTCAGATGATTCTTGTATTTCAGCAACAAACACTTCTTCTCTGAGAGCATGAACAAGTCCGGCGGGAACAAACGCTACATCACCTTTCTTTACTACAACTTTATTGAGTAGATTGTTAAAGTTCTTGTTGGCTAAATGCTCCATTAACTGTTCTTTGTTAGTATCCTCGGCAAGTCCTAAAATCAGTTGTGCATCCTTTTTACAATTAACTACATACCACATTTCGTCTTTACCAAACGAATGATGTTTTTCCCATGCTTTGTCGTCATCTGGATGTACTTGTACGCTCAAGTTGTCGTGTGTAGTAATAAATTTGAATAGCAAAGGAAATTGATTTCCATATTTTTCATACACATGATCTCCTACAAGTTCTCCCATATAGACCTCAACTAAATCGTTTAAGTCGTTGTCTTGCAGGTAGCCATTTTCGACGATGGATATATCATCTCCTTGGGCTGATAGTTGCCACGATTCTTCTCCCCATATTTTTGGTTTTAGAATCGGTTTGAATTTTAAAGGATATAAATTCATTATGTATTGTATTGTCTATAGTTTTATGTCGATATATATAGGTAGGTGGTCGGAATAGCCGTCTTGATATTGGAATCCTCCTTTGTAGGTGCGTTTAGGTTCTGTACCTGTGAATTTCTCGTCGGTTTCCTGAATCCAGTCGGCGTCGTAGATATGAGGTGTGGCTCTGTTGAGTAAGTGGTCGCTTACAAAGAACTGGTCTAAGCATGACCATTTGCCTTCCCATTTATGAGTGCCTTTGCCTTCTTTTTCCATATTGAGCATTAGGTTGTGCATGCCGGTTAGGTAGTCGGCGGGTGAGGCGTTCATGTCGCCCATTACCAGTATGTCGGCTTGTGGGTTGTGTCTGAGGATCTTGTCGATGGCTTGTTGTAGTATTTTTCGTGCGGCTTCTCGCTTATGGGCGGTAGCCTCGGTGCCCCCTAATTGAGAAGGGAAGTGGCACATAAAGACATGCAAAGTGTCGTTGTCGTTGGAGCCTATGAGACCCTTGGAATAGACGAGGTCTCTCGTAGGTCTCTCGCTCGGAGGCATAGGAACGGCTATCAATTCGGCGTCTAACATACGAAACATTTTGCCATTATAGAGTAGGGCACAATCGATGCCTCTTTGGTCGGGACTTTCTTCGTGAATAAATTGGTATCCATATTTTCTTAGGCCGCCATAAATGAGCAAATCTCTTAGGCATTTTTGATTTTCCACCTCGCATAGTCCTACAATGATAGGTGTTTGGTCTTGACCGATATTGCTTATCACTCTTGCCAAATTGACCAATTTGGTTTTGTATCTCTCGTAAGTCCAATGATACTTGCCATCGGGCAAGAAATCGTTATCGTTTTTCAGGGTGTCATGTTTGGTGTCAAACAGATTTTCGACATTGTAGGAAATGATGCGTATGCTTTCTTGTGCAGATAAGCCAATTGTAATAAACAATAGGGCAAAAATTAAAATGCGTGTTTTCATATTATTTTGATTTAGCATGTTTTTAGTTATTGTATTTATTTTGTTATCTTTATTTGTTGTCTTTATTTGTTATCTTTAAGAGCATTAACGAGCATGCCGCATGCCGCTAAAATATCTTCTCCTCTTGATTTTCTAATGGTGGTGGTGATTCCTTTTTGAGTGAGGTCGTCGCGCATCTTTATCATGTTTGTTTCTATAGATGCATTCATTTTTTGGTTTTCACAATCAACTCCTTCGTGGAATCTAATCAGATTGACTCTTGCGGGAATGCCTTTCAAGAGATTGGATATGCCGCTTACATGTCTTTGTGAGTCGTTGATGCCTCCAAAACATATATATTCAAAGGATAATCTGCGTTGATGCGACCAATCGGTTTGTTTGAGGAAAGATATTATGTCTTTGATAGGATATACTTTTTCTATCGGCATTATTTCTTGTCGTTCGTTGCTGAAAGGGTTGTGCAGTGATATGGCAATGTTACATTCGTTTTCTTGCACTAATCGTACCAAACCTTTGAGGTAGCCGACAGATGAGACTGTGATTCTTCTTGGCGACCATGCGCATCCCCATTGGGCGGTGAGTATTTCAAGTGAGCGAAGCACTTGTTCGATATTGTCGCAAGGCTCTCCCTCACCCATAAATACTATGTTGGTCAGGTTTAGACTATCCGGAATGGAATATATTTGATTGAGAATGTCGGTTGCTGTTAGTTGTCCATGAAAGCCTAAAGAGCCTGTCATGCAAAATTTGCATCCCATTTTGCATCCTATTTGAGTGCTTACACATAATGTAGCACGGTCGTTTTCAGGTATATAAACGCTCTCTATAAATTTTTCAGGTGCGACTTGGAAAAGATATTTCTTAGTGCCATCATTGGATATTGCTTCGGCAGAAGGTGAGTAAAGACCGATTTCATATTTCTCTTTCAGTGCTTTTCTTCCGCTAAGTGAGATATTGGTCATTTGGTCAATATCTGTTACGCGCTTTTTATAAATCCAATCAGCCAATTGTTTAGCGGCAAAACGCGGTAGTCCTGCTTCCAGGGCTACCTGTTGTAATTCGTTTAATGTTTTGCCTAACAATTTTTCCATATCAGAAAAGATATTTTACCAAGCAAATAAAGGATATTTAACCATCTGTGCGTTTACTTCGGCTCTGACTTTTTCGATATTTTGTGAGTTATCGGGCTCGGTTAGAACTCTATCAATAAGTTCCACTATCCAAGCCATTTGTTCTTCTTTGAGTCCGCGTGTGGTTATGGCCGGTGTTCCGAAGCGCAAACCTGAAGTTTGGAAAGCAGATCTTGAGTCAAAGGGAACCATGTTTTTGTTGGTAGTGATATCAGCAGCCACCAATGCTTTTTCTGCGATTTTTCCGGTTAAATCGGGGAATTTGGTTCTAAGGTCGATAAGCATGCAGTGGTTATCTGTGCCACCTGAGATTACTTTATATCCTTTGTCAATAAAGCACTTGGCCATAGCGGCAGCGTTTTTTTGCACTTGCAGTTGATATGTTTTGTATTCCGGCATGAGTGCTTCTCCGAATGCGACTGCTTTAGCGGCGATGACATGTTCTAATGGTCCTCCTTGCACGCCTGGGAAGACAGCAGAGTCGAGCAATGCGGACATCATTTTTATTTCTCCTTTAGGTGTGGTTTTTCCCCATGGATTGGGAAAATCTTCGCCCATAAGTATGACTCCACCTCGTGGACCACGCATCGTCTTGTGAGTTGTGGAAGTAACGATATGCGCGTATTTGACGGGGTTTTTCAGCAGTCCTGCGGCAATCAGTCCTGCAGGGTGAGCCATATCAACCATGAAGATAGCACCGATTTCATCGGCTACTTTGCGTATTCTTTCGTAGTCCCATTCACGGGAGTATGCGGAGGCTCCTGCTATAATCAGTTTGGGGCGTTCTGCTCTTGCTATTTGTTCGAGTTGCTCATAATCTATGCGTCCGTCGTCTTCTTTGACATTATATTCTAAGGCATGAAACATCAATCCTGAGAAATTGACCGGCGAGCCATGACTCAGATGTCCTCCATGCGACAGGTTGAGTCCTAAGAACTTGTCTCCCGCCTGCAGGCATGCCATGAAAACGGCCATATTGGCTTGTGCTCCGGAGTGTGGTTGAACATTAACCCAACAAGCATCATACATTTTTTTCAAGCGTTCTTGTGCTAATTTTTCGCTTTCGTCCACGACTTCGCAGCCGCCGTAGTAGCGTTTGCCAGGGTAGCCTTCTGCATATTTGTTGGTCAAAACTGAACCCATGGCTTCCATTACTTGATCGCTTACATAGTTTTCGCTTGCGATAAGTTCTATTCCACGAGTTTGTCGATCTCGCTCACGGCGGATGATGTCGAATAATTCAATGTCTCGTTGCATATATTAGAGGTTTTTAGATGTTTTAGATGTTTTAGACCGCTGCGCTGACTTAGAGTGCTGCGCTTTGGTGCTTAGAGGATTGTCGTTATATCGTTATGTCGTTATGTCGGGATATCGATTTATCGATTTATAGGGTGATGTTAAAGGCGTCGATTGCTTGTTTTAATTCTTTGTCAGTTCGGAGCAGATAGCATGTCCTGCCGCGTTGGTAAAAATATCTGCTAATGATTTCTGCACCGAGTTGTTCAGCGACGGCTTCATGTTGTCGGCTAATAGCATCATGGAACGAAGGGTTGAGCAGATGACTAAATTGTTCTAATTGTTTAAGAGCGGTGCTATCAATGTCTTCGTGGTGCGCCATCTCGAGCATATCTTTGAAATACTTGCTTGTCTCGGTTTCGTATGTGAAATCTTTTTCTTTTAAGAACTGTTCGAAATCAGCCATTATGCTATCGGTTATTTCGAATGTAGTAGCAGGTGGTATAGATGGAGTGGTTAGATGAAAACGAGTAGCATAATCAAAGAACATATTTTTCTTATAGAGTGAGTAGCAGATATTTACTTTGTCTGCAGTGTCGGCAGATAAGATGTCGGGTGAGATACCTCCGCCGTCTTTCACTATTCTTCCGTTTTTGGTTTTGAATTCGTGTGTTAGAGAATCAGGAACATGTTCCACGCTTCCGTCTTTGCGTCTTCTTGAGTAGTCGATTGCCTGAATGCATCTGCCAGAGGGAATATAATATTTGGCTGTAGTTACCTTGAGATGTCCATCGAAGGCGATGGGGCGGATATTCTGAACGAGCCCTTTACCATAGGTGCGAGTGCCGACGATGATAGCCCTGTCTAAATCTTGCATTGCTCCAGCCAAAATTTCTGCAGCCGATGCGGTTTGTTCATTTACTAAAATAACGAGTGGCATGTCTTTATATTTAGGCTCGGAAATGGTTTTATAAACGCGTTTATTACTCTCGTCCTTACCTAATGTTGATACCACTTCGGTATTCTTTTCAACAAACAGATTGATTATTTTTACTGCTTCGTCTATTAGTCCTCCGCCGTTTCCTCTGAGGTCGATAATCAATTTTTCTATATTATGTTTATTAACCAATTCAGATAGAGCCAATTGAAATTCATCAGCGCTATGTTCGGTGAATTCAGAAAAAAGGATATAACCTATTTTGGGAGCCACAACGCCGCTATATTCAACAGTAGCCAAGTGTATTTCTTCGCGTTTAAATTCTATGACGAAAGGTTTTTCTACCCCTTCACGCTCTAAGCGTAATTTTATAATGGAATTGGGAATACCTCTAAGGTGCTGACTTACTTCGCTTGTGGTTTTGTCTTTGGCTTGCCAGCCATCAACTTCTAAAATTTTATCCCCCGCTTGAATACCATTTTTCTGTGCGGGCATACCTTCGTATGGGTCGGCGATAAAAACATAATTATCGCGTTGCATAATCAAGGCGCCTATTCCTCCGTATTTGCCTGTAGTCAGACGCTTCAAATCTTCGTTTTGCTGTTTGGGATAATAGACGGTGTATGGATCCACTTTTTTTAGCATAGAATTTATGCCCGTTTCAAGCAGGAGTTCATAGTTGAGTGTATCCACATACGCCATATCTAATTGGCGCATGACATCGGTATAAATGGTGAGAGTCTTATCTATTCGACTTGTTTGACTCTGAGCAAAAGCGATACTCGAAATACAAAATAATGATACGATGAGAGATAGTTTTTTCATACCCATTTTTCGTTGAAACATGAAAACATAAATAAGTTTGCAAAAGTACGAAAAATTTATTTAATACTAAAATGCATGTATTGAAAAGTTGATATTAACGACAATTTCTGCTTTTTATATCTATAATATTTTGTGTATTTGACGAGTATATTGTACATTTGCAAACAAAAAGAGAATTAAGATGAATTATATTGGAATAATTCCTGCTCGTTATGCCTCGACTCGTTTTCCGGGTAAACCTCTTGCGATGATAGCGGGTAAGCCTATGATACAGCGGGTATATGAGCAGGCACGCAAAGCACTTGATAGTGTAGTTGTTGCAACTGATGATAGTCGTATATATGATGCGGTATTAAATTTTGGTGGTGAGGTGGTTATGACTTCTCAGAATCATAAAAGCGGCACAGATAGGTGTTGGGAGGCTTTTGTGAAAATAAGTGAAAACAGTCAAGTGCCATTGGATGAATATGTGGTTATCAATATACAAGGTGACGAGCCATTTATTGATCCTTTGCAGATAGAGTTGGTGAAAGCGATTTTTGAGGATAAGACAGAAAGGGTAGAGATTGCCACTCTTGTGAGTCCTTTTACAAGGTCTGATTCCATCGAAGATTTGCTTAATCCAAACACTCCCAAAGTGGCCGTTTCATCGGTAAATAATAATGCGTTGTATTTTTCTCGGAGTGTGATTCCGTTTTTGCGCGGAGTAGAGCAGAGCAAGTGGATAGAGCAAATAGTGAACGACAATTTATTTTATCGTCATATAGGAATGTATGCTTATAGGGCGGATATACTCAAGCAACTTACTGCTTTGGAACAAACAAAGTTGGAAAAAACAGAATCGTTGGAGCAACTCAGATGGTTGGAGAACGGATATAAAATAAAAGTGGCATCAACAGATATACAGACGCATGGAATAGATACACCCGAAGATATAGAGAAGACATTGAGGATATTAGGAATAAAAGATTAACAATTTTTCCAATTCCTTTTTCAAATTGTTAGTATTGTTTTGTGTGTGAGATAAATATAATTACTTTTGTGCGTTTTTAGCAACTTTAAATAACACCCTTTTATGAAACGATTGACTTTAATTTTGACATCTCTTTTGTGTGCTACGATATTATTTGCACAAACTACTTCGACGGACAAACTCACCAAGCGCGAGAGGAAACGTAATTTGGTAGTAAAGGAGTGGAATACCGACGGCAAGACCAAGACACGCTATCTTGACCACATGACTACCTATGATGCAAACGGTATGAAATTGGAGGAGGTGGAATACACCACATACGGTCAGAAAGAGCGTAATACATACGAGTATAATGAGGTAGGAAAGGTGATAAAGAGGGTAGTGTATGACGATAAAGACCGCCCGTATCGTATATACAAATATGAGTATAATCCTGATGGAACGAAGCATAAAAGATATTGTTATTCTCCTCAGGGAAAATTGCTTACCACCAAAGTATATGAATATATTTATGGTGATTGATATGGTTATGAACTATAAGCAATAAATAGGTGAGCAGCAACTTGGATGATATATTACGATTGTTTGAGCCGATAAGTTTGGCTGAGATGGAGTCGGTGAAACTGATGAATCGTATAGATACAAAATATGTTGTAAGCGTTTGTCAGTTGCCTGCAATTCTGAATAAGGCGAAAGCGGATTATTATGTACAAGATATAGAAGGGGTGCGTGTTGCTCAGTATGATACGATGTATTATGATACGCCACAGTTGGACATGTATATAAGGCATCATGATAGGCAACTTGTCAGACAAAAGATAAGAATCAGGGAGTATGTTGATTCAGATTTGACTTTTCTTGAGATAAAGCGCAAGAATAACAAGGGAAGAACAAAAAAGAAGCGTATAGTTATATCAGATGCGTTGCGCCAAGTGGAGGAAATTAAAGAGTTCGTAGGAAAAAAGAGTTGGTATAATTGGGATGAATTGTCTCCAAAACTTAGGACTGTATTTCACCGTATAACTTTAGTAAACAAAGCCAAGACAGAGCGGTTGACTATAGACCTTGACCTAAGATTTGAAAATCAAGTAAATGGTGTGAGGGAACAAATAGAAGGTATGGTTATAATTGAACTAAAACGCGATGGTAATCAGCCTTCACCGATGCTGAAAATAATGCAAAGCGAGCATGTTAAACCGCTTAAAGTAAGTAAGTATTGCATTGGTACGGCTCTTACTAATCCTTTAATAAAGCATAATAGATTCAAAGATAAAATCAGAAAAATAAGAAAGATATGTTACAGTCAGACGGAATGATGGAATATGATCCTTCCATCGCGGAAGAATTTGGCTATGCAGCAGCCGACCCGACTAATTTTATGGGTGTACCATTGTTTGAAGCAGATAGTTTGATAAATCTTGCTATTCGCTTTTTGTTCAACATGTTAATGTCGTGGATAATAGTACATTGTATTTATTTCCGTAAATCGAAGAGAGCGGACTATTATATCACTTTCTTGCTATTTTCGGCAACGATGTTCTTGCTTATTTGCCTGATGGAAAATCTGAAGTTGCAGATAGGTTTTACCTTAGGTTTGTTTGCGATATTTGGTATGATTCGTTATCGTACTGAGACGGTGCCAATTCGTGAGATGACATATTTGTTTGTGATAATTGGTATTTCAGTTATCAATGGGCTTTCGATGGCAGTAAGTTGGGCAGAGTTGGTAGCGGCTAACTTGTTTGTAATAATTCTTGCTGTGATTTTGGAAGCATGGGGCAGCAGGAGACAACTGACAGAAAAGATTATTTTGTACGAAAAGATAGAAAATATAGTGCCCGAGAAGCGTGAAGAACTGATAAATGATTTGCGCCAAAGGACAGGAATAGAGGCTCAGAGTGTTGAAATAGGTCATATAGATTTTTTGCGTGATGTGGCATATATTAAGGTTAAGTATTACATCAACAAAAATGAAGAAAATACGATAGGAACTATAACTAAATTCAAATGAGAAAATTCGCTTTTATATTATTGTTGTTTATATGTATAGTAGTTCCTGCACCACTTGTTGCGTGGGAATATGAGAGTGTAGAGACTGAGAAGAATACCTCGCTCCAACTGCGCACGGGTGCGGAATTTACGAAGAAATTTGCGCATCATGTGCATCTTGGAATTAGTGAAGAGTTACGCTTCGATTTGGTGCCATTTGGTGCAGCGACCATATTCGACCGCTCGTTTACGACTGTTTCGCTTAGTTATGCACCGATCGATTATCTGAAATTGGATGCTGGATATATGCTTAAGATTATAGGTGCTCAAACCACAAATTCAGAGAAAGTGAGCAGTCATTGGAGTGATGCCAATGAATTTATTAAGCATAGAGTGTTTTTTAGTATTTCCGGTGTTTATAAATTAGAAGATTGGAAGTTCTCGATTCGTGAGAGAGTGCTTTGTGATATGCGAACAGATTCGGTTAATCCGCTTGAAAAGAACAAATATGATTGGACGCTGAGACATAGGTTAAGTGTGGAATATTCAATTCCAGCACGGCCAATTAAGACATACGCATGGATAGAGTTTGCCAACACTTTGAATGCGCCTGAATACCAACAGAAATATAGAGATAATAATCCTGAGAAATACAAGGGTCATCAGTATTTGGAGAGGATAAGGACTTGTGTGGGAGTGAAGTATAGAGTGGATAAAAAGAATACTTTGAATTTCTTTTATCGACTGGATTATGGATATCAGAGAGATATAAATATCACTAAGACCAAAGGAAATATAGAACTTACTGAAGTCAAGGATTATCAAAACGCTATAGGGTTTATATATGAATTTGACTGGTAGGACTAGACAGACTAGATAGACTAGATAGACTAGACAGAATAGAGGGTAAGTGATTAAAGGCGTGTATTTACGATATCTTGGATGACGAGGCCTGCTAAGGTAAAGCCAAAAATGGCTGTTATGTGAGCAATAGTGCCATTGATTTGTGCTTTAGAAGTTGACCAATCATGATTCATAAGTTCTTTTTTCCCTAATTCTTCTTGAGACACAGATGTCTGTGTGTCTGTATAATTATCAGCAGTGTTTAGCGGGGAATATGTGCCACGGTTTTGTAGCAGTTCGTCGCTATAAACGCACAGAAACTTAGTTTTAGGAAATTGTTTCAATCGTTTGAATCTGCGGCGCAAAGCGGCTCCTAACGGACATCCTTTTACTTTCCAAAATTCAGTTACATGTATATTTGACGGGTTTAACTTAAGTGCAGCCCCCATAGATGAGAACAATTTTGCGGGCAATGATGTTGCCTGTAGAATCAAATCCACTTTGTTTTGCAAACTATCGATGGCATCGATGATATAATCGTAATTTTCCAAATGGAAGTTATTGGCAGTTTGTGCGGAATAAATCTCTTGCAAAGCCGTAATTTGCGCTTGTGGATTGATGTCAAGTAATCGTTTTTTCAGAACTTCTACTTTAGCCTTACCCACCGATGATGTGGTAGCCATCAGTTGTCGATTGATGTTAGTTACGCTCACGCGATCACTATCAACAATTGTGAGATGCGAAATTCCCGATCGAATCAAACTTTCAGCGCACCAACTTCCCACTCCTCCAACACCGAAGATGATGACTCTTTTGTTTGAAATGAGTTTCATTGTGCTTGAACCAAGCAAAAGTTCGGTGCGACTAAAAATATCATTTGCCATAGTTATGTTGATTTTAGGCAGCAAAGGTACGATATTTTCTTATTATATGCACACATTTTTTTTCGTTGTACGGGAGCGTGTGCTTTTTAAGTAAAATATGTAGAAGTTAAAAATGCCCTAAAAATGGCTTTATTTTGCCTTCTGCGGCGTTTTCTTGAAAAATTGAGATAACCTAAAGAAACCTTTGTGATATGATATTTTTTTCTTATCTTTGCAGCATGTGAAATTAGGTGAAAAACCGATTGTTAAAGTATACAAAAACAAAAGATATGGAAGAACAGAAAGAACAGTATGGAGCCGAGTCGATTCAGGTGCTTGAAGGACTTGAGGCTGTCAGGAAACGCCCTGCTATGTATATTGGTGATATTTCGGTAAAGGGCTTGCACCATTTGGTGTATGAGGTAGTAGATAACTCAATAGATGAAGCGTTGGCAGGATATTGCACAGAGATAGCCGTTCATATCAACGAAGACAATTCTATAACGGTTCAAGACAATGGTCGTGGTATTCCTGTTGACATGCACCCTAAAGAGCATCGTTCGGCACTTGAGGTGGTGATGACGGTGTTGCATGCCGGTGGTAAATTCAATAAGGACTCATACAAAGTGAGTGGTGGTTTGCATGGTGTTGGTGTGAGTTGTGTGAATGCTCTGTCAACGAAGATGCATGTAGAGGTATATCGTGATGGTCAGATTCATAGTCAGGATTATGCTAAGGGTAAACCTTTGGCAGCGGTTCATACAATTGATATAAGTGAGGCTACAGGTAATTGGGAGCAAGGAAAGACAGGTACTTTTGTTCAGTTTTGGCCGGATGATACTATCTTTACAGAAACTGTATATCAGTATGACATACTTGCCAAGCGTATGCGCGAGTTGGCTTTTTTGAATGCAGGTGTTAAGATTGTGCTTAAAGATAAGCGTGTGAAAGATGCAGAAGGTGGTCAGCGAGTGGAGACCTTCTATTCCGAGCATGGTCTTCCTGAATTTGTTAAATATCTTGAAGGAACACGTACTCCGCTTATAAGTAATGTTATCTGTCTGAACACAGATAAATATGGTACACCTGTAGAGGTAGCACTTATTTACAATACTGATTTCAATGAGAATGTACATTCTTATGTAAATAATATCAATACGATAGAGGGTGGAACGCATGTAGCGGGCTTTAGGGCAGCGCTTACTCGTGTTATGAATAAATATGCCGAAGAGAGCAAGTTGCTTGAAAAGGCCAAACTGAAGGATAAGGATGGCAAGTCGGCAATAGACCCCAATGATTTCCGTGAAGGACTGACAGCGATTATATCTGTAAAAGTAGCAGAGCCTCAGTTTGAGGGTCAGACAAAGACCAAACTTGGCAACTCGGAGGTAGCAGGAATAGTTAGTCAGGCAGTGAGTGAGGCATTGAGCAATTATTTGGAGGAACATCCTGATGATGCTAAAAAGATTGTGGAGAAGGTTATATTGGCTGCTCAGGCTCGTATAGCCGCACGAAATGCCAGACTGAATGTTCAGCGCAAGAATCCGTTATCAGGTGGCGGGTTGCCTGGTAAGTTGGCTGATTGTCAGTCAAAAGACCCTGCAGAATGTGAGTTGTTCCTTGTGGAGGGTGATTCAGCAGGTGGTACAGCCAAGACAGGTCGTGACCGCTATCATCAAGCCATATTGCCACTAAGAGGTAAGATATTGAATGTAGAAAAAGCAATGCCTCATAAGGTGTTCGAGAGCGAGGAAATAAGAAATATATTCACAGCATTGGGTGTAACAATAGGTACAGAAGAAGATCCAAAAGCACTAAATTTGAGTAAGATTCGTTATCATAAAGTGATTATCATGGCGGATGCTGATGTCGATGGTGCTCATATTGCCACTCTTGTGATGACTTTCTTCTATCGTCACATGAAGGAACTCATTGAACATGGTTACTTGTATATAGCGATGGCACCGCTTTATCTTTGTTCAAAAGGTAATTATAAAGAGTATTGCTGGAATGATCAACAGCGTCATGCTTTTATACAGAATTATGGTGGAGGTGATGAGAAACAAATCAAGACTCAGCGTTACAAAGGTTTGGGCGAGATGTCGGATGAGCAGCTGTGGGAAACGACAATGGATCCACAGCGCCGAATGTTGAAGCAAGTTACAATAGAAAACGCAGCGGAAGCGGACAGAACAATATCAATGTTGATGGGAGAAGAAGTAGGTCCGAGACGCGAGTTTATTGAACAAAATGCTACTTATGCAAAGATAGATGCATAAGCCAATTAAGAAATTTATGAAAAGAGGGTGTGCCTTTATTGACACGCCCTCTTGCATTTTATAATGTAGAACTAAATTTAGTTCTGTCCCTAAAGTATTGATTATCTTATTTGATTTCTGTTCCTAAGGCATTGAATGTTTTGTCTGCTCGGATAATAAGTACCTGACCATTACGAATAACTTTTTGTGCCTTTGTTGGTGCGCTCTCAATGGTATTCAAGTCGGTAGAGATATCTCCTTCGAACACAGCGCAAAATGCAATACGCGATTTCTCTTTATCTCTGCATGTTACAACACTTTTATTGTTTCCTTGTTCATGCTGATAATATACATAAGAAAGACATTGAAATCAATATAAATCAATTTTTTGAAGCACCCTTAACTATAGGTCAATGAAAAGTATGAATAATTTATTTATATTGCAAATTCATTTTTTTGCGTAAAACAATACGGATACTATTCCTTAAAATAAGTAAATAGTATCCGTTTTTTTGAATCCGTATCAGTAATTAGATAGAAAGGCTCTAATGACCGATAGAGGTTTATTATGCTGCTATTTGTTTTTCAGCGAGGAGCGCATGTAGTTTTTGTTCATAGTCTTTGAACTGTTCTGATTGGAACTCAGAATAGTTCATCTGCTTGCACAAGTTGATAACTCGTTTGAAATACTCGTTTACATCGACGAAGTTATCAAAGTCGTAGTCGTGGCGGCAGATGTCCATGACGAGATCAAGCATATACTCTTGCCGCTCTAACGGGCAAACAGCATCAATTTTGTCGAAAGCATCTTGTTGCAAGATAACGAAGTCAATAACTTCAGATTTCCAGAATTGCTCGTGATAATCAACTGGCACGCCATCGTCACCCAAGATATTGATTTGTTCTTGAATTTCCTTGCCTCGTTGTAAGAGTGTTTTCATCTCGTTGACCTTAGGAATCCACTCGGAGTTGATGCGTTTAGTTATATATTCTTCAAACTCAGGATATTCTATGTATTTTGAGTAAGAGTCAATAGGGTTAACAGCCGGATATCGTTTTCTGTCGGCGCGTGCTTGCTCTAAAGCATAGAAGCATCGTGCTGCTTTCTTCGTGCCTTCAGTAACAGGTTCTTTCAGGTTACCACCTGCAGGAGAAACGGTACCAAGGAAAGTGACAGAACCGGTCTGACCGTTATTAAGATATACATATCCTGCGCGCGCATAGAAGGCACCGATGATAGCGCTAAGGTCCATCGGAAAAGCATCTTGTCCGGGAAGTTCTTCCATACGGTTAGACATCTCACGAAGAGCCTGCGCCCAACGCGATGTAGAGTCGGCCATAAGCAGGACTCTCAAGCCCATAGAGCGGTAGTATTCAGCAATGGTCATAGAGGTATAGACCGAAGCCTCACGAGAAGCCACAGGCATATTACTTGTGTTGGCGATGATGATGGTACGCTCCATAAGTTTTCTGCCTGTATGTGGGTCGTCTAATTCGGGGAATTCGGTAAATGTCTCAACTACTTCGTTGGCACGCTCACCGCAAGCGGCTATGATAACTATATCAGCCTCGGCTTGTTTAGATATTGCATGTTGAAGGACGGTCTTACCTGTACCGAAAGGACCGGGGATAAAGCCTGTACCACCTTCTACAATCGGGTTGGCAGTGTCTATAGTACGAACGCCGGTCTCTAAGAGTTTGAATGGACGCGGTTTGGACTTATAGGCAGTGATGGCTTTCTTAACCGGCCATCGCTGAACCATGGTAACATTATGGTCGTTGCCTTCTTCGTCGGTTAGAACTGCCATAGTGTCGTTGATTTTGTAGTCACCTTCTTTTGCAACTGACTTAACGACATATTCCCCTTTGAAAACAAAAGGAACCATTATCTTGTGTGGTTGATGGTTCTCATCCACTTCACCTAGCCATGCAGCAGCCTCTACTTTGTCGCCCACTTTGGCAAGTGGTTTGAAGTGCCAGAGTTTATTTTCGTCAAGCGGGAAATTATACTCACCTCGTTTGAGGAATACACCGGTGAGTTTGTCGAGGTCGTTTTGCAGACCATCGTAGTTTCGCGACAAGAGGCCCGGTCCGAGTGTTACTTCAAGCATGTGTCCGGTAAATTCCACTGTATCGCCTACTTTCAATCCACGAGTGGATTCAAACACCTGAACGAACACATTGTCGCCTGTTACTTTGATTACCTCTGCCATAAGGCGTGTGCCGCCCAAGTGAATATAGCAGATTTCGTTTTGTGATACAGGACCATCTACGCCCACTGTTACGAGGTTAGAGATGATACCCTTTACTTTTCCATTTGTCATATATTTGTTTGCTTATATAATCATATACTAAACGGCAGGTGAAGATATTTGTTGAAAACTCCCCACACACCAAGTCGGCTGCAAAATTAGCATTTTTTTTTGAAATAACAATGATAAATTCTTTGTTTTGTTTTTATTTATTATCTTCTGTATCTATGTCAAATTACTTAAAGTAGTTAGGGGGTATTATTTACTATATGGAATTTACAACATACTTTACATTTGTTTTATTCTGTTAATAGCCTCTTGTGTTGTTTCGTGAGAGGCGAAAGCAGAAAGCCGCACATATCCTTCACCGCATTTACCAAATCCCACTCCTGGTGCGCATAAAATCTGACACTTATTTAGCAAGAGGTCAAAGAAAGTCCATGAGTCTAAATTATCGGGTGTGCGTAACCACAGATATGGCGAATTGACTCCTCCATACACTTGATAACCCATTGAGCGCAAACTATCAAGAAAAAGCGAAGCGTTATGTTTGTAATAGTTGATATTGTGCATTATGCCGGCCTTTCCTTGTGGTGTATATGTGGCTTGTGCTCCTCTTTGTGAGATATATGATGTGCCATTATATTTGGTACATTGTCTTCGCTGCCACATTTGGTTAAGTCCTGTGGCTTTAGGAACGATGGTGTAGCCGCATCTTACGGAAGTGAAGCCGGCGGTTTTTGAATATGAGCGGACTTCAATAGCGCATTGATCTGCTCCCCAGATTTCATAAATACTATGCGGGACATCGGGGTCTTGAATAAATATCTCGTAAGCAGAATCAAAAATAATGATACTATGATTTTGAATTGCGAAATTGACCCAATCTTGTAATTGGCTGCGTGAGAGTGTAGTGCCAGTAGGGTTGTTAGGAAAACAAAGGTAGATAATGTCCGGTTTAGATTTAGGAAGTGGGGGTACAAAATTATTTTCAGCAGTGCAAGGCAGATATTCAATTTCACTCCATCTGCCATTTATCCATTCGCCTGCTCTGCCTGCGATTACATTGGTGTCAATATATGCAGGATAAACGGGGTCGAGAACTGCTACACGGTTGTTTGTAGAGAAGAGTTCACTTAGGTTGCCTAAGTCGCTACCAGCACCATCGGAGATAAAGACTTCGTCGATGTCAAGATTGATGCCTAAGGGTTTGTAGTCATTGTCAATAACGGCATGTCGAAGGAATCTGCTTCCTTGTTCCAAACCATATCCGCGGAAAGTTTCTATATGTGCTAATTCTTCTACCGCCTGGTGCATAGCATCAACTATGGTTCGAGGTAAGGGTAGGGTGACATCTCCCACTCCTAACTTAATGAGCCGTGCATCAGGATGAGCCTGCTCAAATGTTTTTTTTCGATTATTGATTTCTGTGAAAAGATAATAATCGGGCAGTTTATTGAAATTAGTGTTGATATTCATATTGTTATATTTCCTGTAAATACTTCTTTTGCGGGACCTGTCATAAGTATTTCGCCTTGTGGAGTGATATCAATAATTAGTGTTCCTCCCTTGAGGTGAATATTCATTGGTGGGATAGCGAGTTTTTTCTTAAATGCCGCAATAGCCACAGCACATGCGCCTGTGCCGCATGCCTGTGTTTCACCGGTGCCTCGCTCCCACACCAAGACTTTGATATCCTTATTATTTTGCACATTTGCTATTTCAACATTTACTTTTTCTGAAAAGCATGGTAAATTTTCTATGGTCGGTCCTAATTGGTGCAGATTGATATTGTCGAGATTATCCGTGAAGATAACAGCATGTGGGTTGCCGATATTGATACAATTGAGAATATGATTTTCAAAGGATATTTCCATTCCAAAGATAGGCTTGCCCATATTGACGGTAATTGTTTCTACATCATCGCTGTTGAGGTGAAGTTGTAGTTGCTTGATTCCGGCGAGAGTCTCAAGCGTAAGAGTCGTCTTATTGACGATGCCATGTTCGTAAGCATATTTACCTACACAGCGGGCTGCATTGCCGCACATTTGTGCTTCAGAACCATCTGCATTGAACATACGCATACGAATATCTGCTTTGTCAGAAGGCAAGATAAGCACTAAACCATCGGAGCCGATACCATAGTGACGATTGCTTATTTGCCTTGCAAGGTCGGAAGGGGAAGATATTTGTTGCCGGAAACAATCAATATATACATAATCGTTTCCTAAACCTTGCATTTTTATGAATGGGATAGATTTCATGCTTCTTGTTGTTTTTGCTGTCAAAAATACGAAGAATTATCCTCAAAATAACACAAAATTTATTATATGCTTATTTAAGTGTGGCTGTTTAATAAGTTAGTAAAGTTTCCCATATCAGAAAATCAATGAATTGTATTTTTCTTTATCTACTAATTGAACGAAATAGACGAAAAACTTCGTTTTTCTTGATTATTAGGTTGTCAAAAATTATCCAAAATTACCCAAAATTACCCAAAAATAATTTTATTCTCTCTTATGTGGGAAACTTTAGTAAGTTATTATTACTTAAGCATAGATTTTGCAAGTGAGGAGATTTGATGTTGTAACAGCGACAAAATTACAACAACATAAACAAATACACAAGAGGTATGGGAGAATAGAAAATGGTTGCGTATATGGACTGAAAGTATTACTTTTGCAAGTGGAATATAATTATATACAACATGAAAAAGTGCTTATTTTTTTGTTTAGTTATGCTTGCATGTTGCAATATGAGTGCACAGGTGAGTAAGATTGTGGGTGATTGGTACACGGTGGATGACAGGACAGGTGAGAGTTATAGTATCATTCATATTTTCAAGGCAACCAATGGCAAATACTATGGAAAGATACAAAAGATGTTGGTAAGTGATGGTATAGATAAATGTGTCAAATGTAAAGATGCAGACAAAGACAAGCCATACGAGGGGTTGATTATCATACGAGATATGGTGGATAAAGATGGAGAGTTGGTAGGCGGTAATGTGCTTGATCCAGAGACGGGGAAATTTTATTACGGGAAGATTTATCTGAAGAATGGTAATTTAGTGCTTAGAGGTTCACTTGATAGGGCGGGTATTTTAGGTCGCTCTCAAACATGGGTGAAGAGCGTGAATAGTCTTGAATAGATGCTTTAGACCGCTTCGCTGATTTAGAGGCTTTAGAGGCTGCGCATATAAAGAGGGTGTGTCAATTAGTTGTGACACACCCTCTTGTATTTATTTTGCTTAATCTAAGAATAACTTACTGACCTTATTTATAAATGGAATCAGGTAGGTCTTCTTTGAGGACTCTTGAGATTATTTCTACTGCTTCGTCTATAACCGGTTCGGTATGTGTAGCCATGAGAGTTGTACGGAGTAAACATTCTCCTTCGACACATGCAGGAGCAATAACAGGGTTAACATAAACTCCTTCGTCAAACAGGCGTTTTCCGTAATAGAATGTGTCAAGCGACTGGTAGGTGAATATAGGAACGATAGGTGTTGGCGCGTCAATGATTTTTACTCCATTGTCAACCAAGCCTTTTCTGAAGTATTTAGAGAGTTGCATAAGACGCTGTGGCATATCCGGATTTCGTTGTAGGATATGAAGTGATGTTAGTGCAGTGGCAGTGCTTGCGGGCGTCATAGATGCAGAGAATATAAATGGTCGGCTCACATGTCTAAGCCAATCGGTTACATGGTGCGAAGCCAGCATACATCCGCCTATAGAAGCCAGTGATTTAGAGAAAGTAAGCATGATAATATCAACTTTATCTTCTAATCCAAAATATGAAGCGGTGCCTCGTCCTCCTTCGCCTAATACTCCAAATCCGTGCGCATCATCTACCATCACACGAGCGCCATATTTCTCTGCTAAAGCGCAAATCTCAGGCAGTTTGCATATATCGCCTCTCATAGAGAATACGCCGTCTGTAACAATAAGTTTGCCTGCTTTGTCGGGAATGCGTTTGAGTTGCTTCTCCAAATCTTCCATATCGCTATGATTATAGCGTAATGTGGTTGCAAATGAGAGGCGGCAGGCATCGTAGATAGAAGCATGGTTTTCACGGTCATTGAGTATATAGTCGTTGCGACCTGCTATAGCCGATATAATAGCAAGATTCGATTGGAATCCGGTTGCACAAGTCATGCAATCTTCTTTGTGCATAAATGCTGCTATCTCCTTCTCTAATTGTCGGTGCAAATCAAGTGTACCGTTCAAGAAGCGTGAGCCGGAGCAACCAGAACCATACTTGTATAGTGCATTAATGCCTGCTTCTATTACTTCGTTGTTTTCAGTAAGTCCGAGATAATTATTTGAGCCAAGCATAATAATACGCTTGCCTTCCATAGTTACTACAGGTGCTTGACGCGATTGGAGAACATGGAAATAAGGATAGATGTTCAATTCGCGTGTGCGGTTGAGTAACTCATAATTACATTTGTCAAATAGATCCATTGTTTATATTATAAATACAGATTATTCTTATTCGTTTTCCGGCTCTGCCGGCCAAGTGTTATTTTCAATACCTGCCATTTTTTGCATTTGCAGGTGTGCTTTTTGTCTTAGGTTATCTACTTCAATTTTTCTATTTTTAGTAGTGTCAGGCAAGATAGGTTCTCCAATGGTTATGCTAAGAAGTGGTTCGGAGGCTTTACCAAAAAGTTTGTAAATACCTTTGCGTTCACGGAAAGTGATTACGCATGGTAAAATGGGCATATTATATTTGTATGCCATAGTAAATGCTCCTTTTTGGAAAGGTCTTAGGGGTTTATAGTAGTCCCACCGAGCGGCTTCAGGAAAGATATGGAACCAACTGCCCCTGCGATGAAACTCGTCGAATGCAGCATTAAAACGCTTCATGGCAGTCATCCCGCCTGTTTCAGGAATAGGTATTCCACCAACTGCCCACATATACCAATGGTCTTTAGTGTTGAAATTAGGTGCAAACATAGGTATGCGGGTAGTGTGTTTGGCATGTATTGCTTCAAGCACAGCAGGAGCATCAAGACGATTGCAGTGGTTACAAATAGTAATGGCACCATTGCTAAGTTCTTTTTTGTATTTTTTGAGTATTTCTCTGCCGTGAATTCTTAATCCATTTTTAATATGATTAATAAGAAAAACAATGGGGTAGAGAAAACAATAATAACCAAACCAATTGTTGAACTTATACTTAAAAGAGTCATCTATATACGGATATGTTTCATCGAACACAGTGTTATAGATGAAATGAGGGTGCAGAAGGCTTTGCGTCGGATTGTCTTCGGGATAGGTTTTCCCAATAGGCGGAACATACACCCCTTTTGCTACACGCAAGTTATCAAATCGTTTGTTCATTAAATAGCGTGGTTATAAGCCTTATAGGATAAAATGGAGCGGCATACGGGAGTCGGACCCGCCTCCTCGGCTTGGGAAGCCGATGCACTACCGATGTGCTAATGCCGCAGAATGTCAATGTAATTTTTATAATCGCCCGCAAAATTACAGCAAAGTTTCTAAATACACAAATATATTTTGTAGAGTAAGAAAAGTTTTATAATTTTGCGAGCAAAATATATATTGATAAATACATACAAATAAATATACATAATACCATGGCAAATAATTTTGGATTTGTTAGAGTAGCGGCAGCGGTGCCGAGGCTTAGTTTGGCTGATTGTGAGAGAAATGTAGAGGTGGTAAAGCAGCAGATAGATGAAGCGGTGGAGCAAGGGGTGGAAGTGATATGTTTCCCAGAACTGACAGTGACGGGCTATACTTGTGCCGACTTGTTCTTTTTGCAGCAATTGCAACAAAATGCTTTAAGGGCATTAAAAGAGATATGTGATTATACAAGAGGTAAACCTATAATAGTAATTGTAGGTGGGCCGTTGGCATGGGACAATAATTTGTACAACTGCGCTTTGGTTATGACAGATGGTGATGTGGTAGGAGTGGTGCCTAAAGTAAATCTGCCCAATACCGCAGAGTTTTATGAGAAGCGTTGGTTTACGAGTGGTAGGCAAGAGTTGAATACTATTGAACTTTGGAATGGCGAAGTGCCTTTCGGAAGGGATTTGCTTTTCTTGACTCGTAATTGGAGTTTCGGTATAGAATTATGCGAAGATTTATGGTCGCCTCTGCCACCATCTACTCAACTTGCCATACAAGGAGCCGAGATAATATTTAATCTGTCTTCTTCCAATTGCTTGACAGGTAAGCATCAGTTCCGTCGTCAGATGATAAGTCAACAATCATCAAGAGTTCATTGTGGTTATGTTTACACATCGTCGGGAGTGGGTGAGAGCACTACTGATGTTGTATTTGCCGGAAGCACTTATATAGCAGAAAACGGCAAGATAATTGGCGAAGGAGAGAGATTTCAGAGAGATTCGTTTATGCTTATACAGGAAATTGATGTACAGCGCTTGCGCACTGACAGACAGCGTAATACTAATTTTACTGACGAAAAGACGAATCTATATAGGAAGGTATATGTGGCCCCAATGGAGGTGGAACAAGACATAGATCCTGTGCATAGGCATTTTCGTCGTAACCCGTTTTTGCCGCCTATAGCAGAACGCGAGGAGTATTGTGAAGATATACTTAATATACAAAAAGCGGCTCTTGCTCGCCGTTGGGAACATACTCATGTACAGACTATTGTGATAGGTATATCAGGAGGTTTGGATTCTACATTGGCATTGCTTGTGGCTGTGCTGACGGCAGATATGTTAGGATATAATAGGAAACAGATTTTGGGTGTAACGATGCCTGGCTTTGGAACCAGCAATCGCACATATCAGAATGCCATCAGGTTGATGGAGTTGTTAGGTATATCGCTACATGAAATATCTATTAAAGATGCTGTTATTCAACATTTTCAGGATATAGACCACAACATTGAGAATCATGATATAACTTACGAAAATGCACAAGCGAGGGAACGCACTCAGATTCTTATGGATTTGGCAAATAAATATAGTGGTTTGGTGCTTGGAACGGGAGATATGTCGGAGTTGGCATTAGGGTGGGCTACATACAATGGAGACCACATGTCGATGTACGGAGTGAATGCCGGCATACCAAAGACTCTTGTTAAATATATAGTAGAATATTTGGCTCAATACGAGTTTGCTGACGAGATAGGTCAGATACTTATGGATGTGGTCGGAACCCCTGTGTCGCCGGAGTTGTTGCCAACTGATAAAGAAGGTAATATCGCTCAGAAGACAGAAGATAAAGTAGGTCCATACGAATTGCATGATTTCTTCTTGTATTATTTCTTGCGCTATGGGTTCACTAAAGAGAAAATACAATATATGGCTCAACAAGCCTTTGGCGAAAGTTATTCAGAGAGAGAGATAGAGCATTGGCTTGGCGTGTTTATGCGGCGATTCTTTAGTCAGCAGTATAAGCGTTCTTGTTTGCCGGACGGACCAAAGGTGGTGGCTGTAAGCCTTTCACCAAGAGGCGATTGGCGAATGCCAAGCGATGTGAATGTGATCGCGTGAAAAAGGATTGTGATTTGGAAATTTTACATATACCCTTAATTACCGATTTAGGTTTAACAGATGATTGAAATATCGGAGTTATGAATATAGAACTTATCAAATTATTTGGTTGTGCATTGAGTGAAGAACCAAGTCTGGAGTTTGCTAAAGTAAATAAAGAGGCAATACAAAGAGGATATTTGGTGCATCCTGATGTATGTAATAATTCTGTCCTGGATTTTTTGAAGAGTCAGACAATAGACTATAATGCAACTTTTTATAAGCGTTGGCAGGATGTGATTGATAAGTCACGAGAGGAATTGCTTTTTGATCAATTATTGCATTATATGTCAACCTATGGCACTGATTATAGTATGGGGCAAGGATATGTGCCGAATAATCAGGATAATAGGACGGAAATAGAGTGCTTGCCATATCAAGAATATAAGATGATTTTGCCTATCACTAAAGCCGAGTTGGCTGATAAATGTATGGATCTGCTTAAGGCAGGAATTGCACTCAAACAAGCAACTATGCAGGTTTGTGCTGATTATATAATACAAGTGTTGAGAAAAGAAGAGATAGAGATAGATAAGATTAAAAACAGAGAGGCACAAATATATTTATGTGATAAGTTAGGTGTAGCCCCCAATGAGAAGTTCTCACTTTTCAGATATATTATTTTTAAGACCACAGGCTCAACACTTGTTATAAAAAACAAGAGTATGTTTGAGCGTATAATGCGTTCAGATAATCCATTCGATTTAACCACACTGAGTGACGAACAAATAGTTGCTTTGTCAAGTATATTTTATCGTTTCAAGCCTTTGTTTTTAGCATTTAAGAAGAGAATAAGATACAACCAATTGCTAAAAATGCCTGTTGTAGAAATAGCAACCAAAAATGCAAAAATGGTTAATCGAATAAGGCGAATGGCGGTGAAAAATCATATTCCAATGGATTCGCAATTAGTCCAGCACATTCTTATACCTACGGATAAAAATAAGAAAAAAGAGTTATTGCCAAATATAAGTCTTTTTAAGGTTGTTGCTTTAATGCAAGTGTGCAAAGAGCGAATTGTGGAGTTGGAGCAAGCGGAAATAGACCGATTATTTGTAATAAGGAATCAGAAGTTATGGCTTAGACATTATGATAATTTGCGAGGTAAGGATAGAGAATACCTGAATGATTTATATGATTTACTTGAGAACTATTTGATAGAAAAACTCAGAAAAAAAGCATGTGTAACACTATTTGCTAAGGACTATAGTTTAGCGTTGCCATCGTCGGAAAAATCATTTATAGGACAGATGCCTTATGGTACTAAATATCATTTAGGTGAGCATAACTATATAGGTATTTATTGGCGAAACGAATGGGGAACAAAAGATTTTGATTTGTCGGTGGTGAATATCAATGGGAGCAAGATAGGTTGGAATGCAGATTTCTATGATGAAAATCAGGATGTGATATTTTCCGGTGATATGACTAATGCAGACCCTGAGGCAAGTGAGGTGCTTTATTTTCGCAAGAAGGCTACAGATGCTATGATTTATGTCAATAGGTATAATGGTGAGCAGGGAAGTAAGTATAAGATGTATTTTGGAGCAGAAGAGATAAAAGATTTTTCAAAAAACTATATGGTTGACCCTACCTCGATAAAATTAACTATGGATATGGAATCAGGGGATGATAGTCAGCAAGCGGTAGGATTGATATTTGATGGTACGGTTACCCTAATGCAATTCACGATGGGACGCGGTAGAGTTGCTTCTAACAGGACTGAACTGATTGATTGTATGCGGCGTAAGGCTCTCTCGTTTGTGGAAGTAGAGCCGATATTAAGAAAAGCAGGCTTTAGAGAACCTAAATTGATAACTCATAAAGATGGTAGTAAGGAATGGGAGAAAGCAGATTTGGATTTAACTAATCTAAGTAAGGACAGTCTTATAAAACTATTGTCTGAATAGATTTGCATGGTTGAAAAAAATAATGTACTTTTGCAGCAAATTTAGTGGTGTGAAATCATATTTGCTCTATATGTAAATGACACGATTGAGTGTAAATATCAATAAGGTTGCTACTTTGCGAAATGCCCGTGGTGGTAATTTGCCTGATGTGGAGCGATTTGCTGCTGATTGTGAGCGTTTTGGTGCAGAGGGCATAACAGTTCATCCCCGTCCTGACGAGCGGCATATCACAAAGAAAGATGTTTATTTGCTAAAAGATATTGTAACAACTGAATTTAATATCGAAGGTAATCCTCGTAGTGAATTTGTAGAGATGGTGTTGCAAGTAAAGCCTAAGCAAGTTACATTGGTGCCTGACGCTCATGACCAAATTACGAGTAATCACGGCTGGGACACGAGGGCGCATCTGAATTATTTGACACCTATAGTGGAGACTTTCAAAAAGGCAGGTATTCGCGTGAGCATATTTGTTGATGCTCAACCACAGATGGTTGAATATGCCAAACTTGCGGGAGCGGATAGAGTGGAGTTATACACAGGTCCATACGCAGAGATTTTTGAGAATAGTCCGTCTGAGGCAATCAAGAGATATAGCGATGCCGCCCAAGAGGCAAGAAACATTGGGTTAGGTCTTAATGCAGGTCATGACTTGAATCTTAAGAATCTGAAACCTTTTGTTGAGGCGTTTCCGTGGGTTGATGAGGTATCAATAGGACATGCACTCATAAGTGATGCTTTGTATATGGGAATAGAAAAAACAATAAAAGAATATAAGAAACAACTACATTAAAATATAAACTATGTTACTTCAAGTGATTGACACTCTTGCCTCTGAACCCCAAGTGGTTGAGGCAGTACCTGAAAAAATGAATCTTTTTCACATGGCTGCATACGGCGGCTGGATTATGGTGGTATTGGCTGTGCTTTTGGCATTGGCTATTTATTTGTTTATTGAGCGCTTGGTTGTAATCCATAAGTCAAAGGCTGAGGATAAGTCGTTTATGGATCGCATTAAAGATTATATCCATGATGGGAAAATAGACGCTGCATTGAATCTATGCCGCCAGACCGATACGCCTTCGGCTCGCATGGTGGAAAAAGGAATTACAAGAATAGGCAGACCGATGAATGATGTACAAGTGGCAATAGAAAATGTCGGAAATCTTGAAGTTGCCAAACTTGAAAAAAACCTTGTTATACTTGCAACAATAGCGGCAGGAGCACCTATGTTGGGCTTCTTGGGTACAGTAATAGGTATGGTGCAAACCTTCTATAATATGGCTTCTAATTCTACCGGAGTTATAGAATTGTCAGCATTAAGCGAAGGTATGTATCAGGCTATGGTTACTACTATTGGAGGTTTGATTGTGGGTATATTGGTTATATTTGCATACAATTATCTTGTTGCTCGAATCGACTCTGTGGTTCGCTTGTTGGAAGGCAGAACGATGGAATTTATGGACTTGCTTAACGAGCCTGCATAAAAAATAAATTTGAGGATAGATATAAATGATATTCTCAAATCAAAGAACTATATGTTTTCAAAATCATTAGAGAACTATGGCACTAAAGCGCAGAAATAAAGTAGAGGCGACATTCTCTATGTCAAGTATGACAGACTTGATATTCTTGCTGTTGTTGTTTTTCGTGATGGCAAGTACTATGTCGTCGCCCAATGATATAAAAATCAATTTACCTCAGTCACGCGCCAAAACCAACACTAAGCAAGTCGTGGCTAAAGTTAATATTGACGAATTAGGCAATTATTCGGTGGCAATAGGCAGAAATAAAGCAATAAACATAATGCCCGAAGACTTAGAGGCGTATTTGGTAGGTGAGTTGGGGAACGATTCAACTGCATATATAGCCCTTCATGCAGACCAAGATATTGCATATAAAGAGGTGGTCAGAGTACTGGATATAGCCAATCAACATAAGATGAAATTGGTTATAGCGACAAAGAAATAATAATCGACTTTATGGTCGGATAATTATGAATAAATATAAATCGAAAATATACGGAATAGTAGGCTCGCTATTGGCGATGTTGTTGTTGTTCCTTTTCCTTTGGTTTTATTATATTGGTCAGCCTTATACTCCTGAAGATGAAGGTATAATGGTATCGTTTGGCGATACGGAAACAGGCGGTGGCACTATAACAGACAATCCTGCCTCACAACCTTCGCAAACAGTGGCTCCACCTCCGACACCATCTTCGCCATCTGATAATGACTACCTCACTCAAGAAGACGAAGAAGCGCTTGCTCTTGCAAAGCAAAAGAAAGAAGAAGAAAAGAAACGCAAGGCAGAGGAGGAAGAGCGAATAAAGAAACAAAAAGAAGAGGCTGCACGCTTGGAGGCTGAACGAATAGCAAAAGAAAAGGCTCTTGCAGAACAAAGAGCCAAAGAACAAGCGGCAAGAGACAGAGCCAATAAGTTAGGGTCGCTCTTTGGACAATCAAATAATAGCGAAGGAAGCGGAGGGCAAGACGACAATAGCGGAAAAAGCGGGAACCCTGCAGGACAAGGCAATTCAGGCGGCAATTCGTGGTCGCTGAATGGAAGAAACCTAAAAGGTAATTTGGCAGAGCCTGTGTATAAAGGAGATCAGGAAGGAGTGGTAGTGGTAGCAATAAGAGTGAATGCAGCAGGGAAGGTGATATCTGCTACATTAGGTTCGGGCACTACTATTTCTGATAAAGAAACACAACGCGCTGCTATCAGTGCTGCTCAGAAAGCAGTATTTTCAGAAGGAACATCCGATGTAATCGGCACTATAACTTACAAATTCAAATTGCGATGAATTACTTATTCTTAGTTAATGGCTTCGAGGAAATAGAGGCTATTACCCCAATCGACTTGCTCCGCCGTGCAGGCATAGAATTAACTACTGTCAGCGTGACGGGCAATGAACTTGTACAAGGTGCTCATGGAATCACAGTAAAAGCAGACCAATTGTTTGAAAAGTGTGATTTCACTGATGCTCAGATGTTAATCTTGCCCGGAGGCGGAACTATGCTTGGCGATTATCCTCAGTTTTGTGATTTACTATTAAAGCATAATGCTGCCAACAAGCAGATAGCGGCAATTTGTGCTGCCCCTGCTATATTGGGCAAACTTGGTATTTTGCAAGGTAAGCAAGCCACATGTTACCCCGGATTTGAATCAGTATTAGGCGAGAGTTATGTAGGGGGCTTAGTGGTTGACTCTAAAAATGTGATTACTGCCAAGGGACCGGGATTGTCTGCTGACTTCGCATTTAGTTTGATAGAGAAACTAAAAGGCTCAGAAGTGGCTGATCAAGTATATGACGCTGCGCAGTACTAATAAGTACCAATAAATAAGTACAATAGTATCATGCGTCGGGGTACTAATATCTTTCTTTTATTCACATTGCTTATAGTGGTGGTTTCTGCTTGGTACACCAACAATCTTGTAAGCCAGCTTGAGGACGAAGAACGAAAAAAAATGGAGATATGGGCGGAGGCAACACGGCAGTTTATACTTGCCGACGAGCATACCGACATTGATTTCGTTTCGGAGATAATTGAGCATAATACCACTATACCTGTATATATGGTGGATGCAGATGGCAATTTCTTGTTGTCAAGGAATGTGCGTGAGCCGAAGCGAAAAGTGAATGAATTTTACCAAAAGAAAATAGCCCATTTGCAGCGTACTCAAACACCTATAGAAGTACGCATATCCGATGATATAGTGCAATATATCTATTATGAAGATAGCAATTTGCTACGACAGCTATATTTCTTTCCTTATGTCCAATTCGCTATATTGTTTGTATTTTTGTTGCTTGCATTGTATGCCCTTTATACGATGCAACGCAGTGAGCAAAACAGAGTGTGGGTAGGATTGTCTAAAGAAACTGCTCATCAGTTAGGAACTCCCATTTCTTCGCTTTTAGCATGGCAGCAATTGCTTGAAAATAAGTATCCTCAAGACAGTCTGTTGCCCGAAATGAATAAAGATATAAATAGGTTACAGACAATAGCCGAACGATTCTCTAAGGTTGGTAGTGAGCCGGAATTATTACCTGCTAATCTACACGAAGTGCTGAGTAAATGTATTGAATATATGCAAACTCGCACATCGCAGAAGGTAATTTATCAACTCCGTTGCGATGAAAATATAGAAGTAAATATCTCCATACCTTTGTTTGAGTGGGTGATAGAAAATCTTTGTAAAAATGCAGTTGATGCAATGGAAGGCGTGGGAAAAATCACTATCGAAGCACTTCTTGATGGTAAGTTAGTTAAGATAGATGTTTCAGATACCGGCAAAGGCATACCTGCAAGAAAACAAAACGATGTTTTCAAACCCGGATATACTACCAAAAAAAGAGGGTGGGGATTAGGGCTCTCTTTGGCAAAACGAATAATTGAACAATATCACAAAGGAAAGATATATGTCCTTAATTCTGTTGTCGGTCAGGGCACAGTTTTCAGAATAGAATTAAAAAAAGCCTTTTAGTCAGAAAGGCAGGGTAAAAGTACAAGCAAATAGAATAAATAACATAATAGACTATTCTATTCGATATGTGTTTAAGAATATGTTTGCCAAATGAAATATCTTTTGTATTTTTGCAATTTCAAAACTTGTTGCAAAAATATTGAGTTAAATATAAATCTTAAATACATACTATCATGAAAACATTTCCGGCTTCACAACTTATTATCAATGGCGATGGTAGTGCATTCCACTTGCATATTCGTCCTGAGCATTTAGCCGATAAAGTAATCTTGGTTGGCGACCAAGACAGAGTAAATATGGTAGCCTCGTTTTTTGACGAAGGCAGTATAGAGTGCGATATTCAAAGTCGTGAATTTCATACTATTACCGGTAAGTTTCAAGGCAAGAGAATCTCTTGTATTTCCACAGGTATAGGTACAGACAATTGCGATATAGTTCTCAACGAGATAGATGCGTTGGCGAATATAGATTTCAATACTCGTACAGAGAAAGAGCAGAAGCGTTCGCTTGAGATTTGTCGTATAGGTACTTGTGGTGCTATGCAAGATGATATACCATTGGGCTCGTTTCTTGTTAGTCAGAAGTCTATTGGCTTTGATGGCGTTTTGGCATTTTATGATGGCAGGGACCGTATTGCTGACTTAGGTTTCGAGAAGGCATTAGTAGATTTTATTCATTATCCTCAAAAGGCTGCTCGTCCGTATGTCGTTTCTGCAAACGAAGAATTGGTTGATCGTATCGCAGGCAAGGATATGCTTCGCGGCTGTACTATTGCTGCCAATGGCTTCTATGGACCTCAGGGAAGAGTTCTGCGTTGCGATATTGCAGTTCCTGATATCAATACCCGCATAACAGAATTCCGTTATGAAGGTCAGCGTATTACAAACTATGAGATGGAAGGGTCGGCTATTGCAGGCTTGTCGCTCTTGATGGGGCATAAGGCAATGACTGTATGCTGCGTTATCGCTCAACGCAAGGTAGAGGCTGCTAATACCGACTATAAGCCTCGTATAAAAGAATTGGTTAAGACTGTGCTCAAGAGAATATAATAGAGCATAAGATTTACTAAAACAAAGAATAAGGGCTCTATCGTGAGTCCTTATTCTTTTGCTTAATGGAGACTTTGCATATAGTCTTCAAGAATTATACATGCTGCAATTTTGTCCACTACTGCTTTATCCCTGCGTTGCTTTTGTTTCATTCCGCCATCAATCATAGCCTTGTGGGCTAACACTGATGTAAATCGTTCGTCGTACTCTATAAGTCTTATGTCAGGGAAGCGCTTCTTGAAAAGATTGATAAAAGGCCGAATATACAACATACTTTCTGAGTCCTCGCCGTTGGTTTGTTTGGGATAACCTATGACAACCAAATCTACCTTTTCTTTACTAAAATAAGCATTTAGCCAATCGGCAAGTGTATGAGTAGGAATAGTGTCAAGCGGATTGGCAATGATTTGCAACGGATCAGTTACAGCCAACCCCGATCGTTTTCTACCATAGTCGATAGCAAGAATTCTGCCCATATTTTATGATTATCATTTATTGTAATTATGACAATTCTCAATTATCATATTTATCTTTTTTCGTCCCAACCAAATGGATGCAGTGCTAACGGCATTTTGGCGAGAGGGTGATAGTCGCCTTTGAGGCCGATAGGAGTTGAGTGGCGTATGTCGCTAACTATCTCTATACAGGGCCGGGCTTCCGATATTCTGAATCCTTGACCTGCTAAAATCTTTTCGTAACTCAGTGTGTGCAATTCTGTAAAGCCTTGTGAAAACTCAAATTCATCACCATCAATATTAAGTGTGCGGTAGGTGCGCTTCTCTCCTTGTACTGCATTCGGCGGCAGACAATCGGCATTGATACTCAGAAAATAACGCACGCGTGCACGCTCCAAATCCAAATATCCGGCTACTCTATCGAATGACATAACATGAACTATGTTTTGTCTTACCGGACCAAATATCCATTGAAGCATATCGTAGAAATGGACACCTATATTTGTGGCAACACCGCCTGACTTATGTATATCACCTTTCCATGAAGAATAGTACCACTTTCCGCGTGAGGTGATGTAGGTCAATTCTACATCATATACCTTGTCTTTTGGACCTTCTTCTACTTTCTTTTTAAGTTTGGCTATTGAATCGTGAAGGCGTAGTTGCAAGATAGTATAAGCGTTGTGACCTGTCTCTTTTTCTAATTCTAGCAGGTTGTCGATGTTATACGGATTGAGCACCAACGGCTTTTCGCATATCACATCACAACCTAATCTTAGACCATAACGGATAAACGCATCGTGTGTGTAGTTGGGAGTGCAAATACTTACCCAATGTAAGGGATTATCAGTGCGCATCTGTTTGGAGCAGAAACGGTCAAACTGCTCATTTTCTGTATAGAACGAACATTCGGGAAAGAAACTATCAAGCCTGCCAACACTGTCAAATTTGTCGTATGCCACCATTAGGTTGTTGCCGGTATCCTTGATTGCTTTCAAATGTCTTGGTGCGATATATCCGGCAGCACCAATCAATGCAAAATTCTTCATAAAAGATATTTATCTTTAGTTTTAGTATCGTAATTATCAATTTTGTTAGCGCACAATGCGCTTATAATCGACTTCTATATAACAAATCTGTTATTACATGTTTTTGTTTTGGTTGCGGGCGAGGACCGGCAAGCCTACCGCGTTCCAAATGATGGCTGCAAAATTACTACAATTCTTGCAAACTGCCAAAGGTTGATTTAGCATGAAAAGTAAAAACTTTTTGTTTGTTCAATTAAATGAATATTTGTAATTTTGCCGCGTATTATGGCTTTATGAGCCGTTTGAAATATTATTAATCAAAAATTGTCAACAATGGAATCAGAAGAAATGAAAGTAGAGGCTGCCGAGATAGTTCGTGCAGAAAATGTGGAAACAGCGTCAGAGCAAGTAGAGGAGTCAGTTGAGGCTCAGGCAAATGACCAAGTCGAAGAAGAGCAAGTTGATGCGCTCGAACAGCAACCCGCAGAACATGAAGAGTTGTCACGAGAGTCAATTATGGCGCAATTTGAAGGTTTGCTTGGTTTAGATGTGGAGGAAATCAAAGAAAAGGCTGAACAACTGAAAAACAACTTTTACCGATTGAGCAGACAGACGCAAGAGGTTGTTCGTAAAGAATGGGTTGAGGCTGGCAATGCTATGGAGGATTTCAAACCGGTTGTTGATGAATTAGAAGAGCGTTTTAGGGAGTTGTACAAACAATATAAAGACAAGAAGGCTGAGGCATCGGCTCGCAGAGAAGCAGAACTGCAACAGAATCTGCTGAAAAAAGAAAATATCATTGAGCAAATGCGCCAAATGGCACAAAGCGATACTGACGATGTAGTGGAAAATCTGCAAAAAATGCGTCAACTGCGTGAAGAATGGAAAAATATAGGTGCCGTTCCGCCAACCGAGGCTACCAGATTATGGAAAGAATATAACTTATGGCAAGAGAAATTCTATGATTTGGTTAAGATAAACAACGAGTTGCGTGAGTATGACTTCAAGAAAAATCTTGAAGCAAAGAATGCTTTGATAGAAGAGGCAGAGGCTCTTGAGCAGAACGAAAATATAATTGAGGCTTTCCATCGTCTGCAGCAGTTGCACGACGAATGGGCAAACATAGGGCCGGTCGCTCGCGAACTCAGAGAAGAAATCTGGAATAAATTTAAAGAAGCAAGCACCATTATCAACAAACGCCATCAAGAGCATTTTGAGCAATTACATGCTCGTGAGGCTGAAAACGAACAAAAGAAACAAGCAATTATCGACGAACTGAAAGCAATTGATATTAATAGTATCACTACAAGCAAGCAATGGGAGGAATTAACTGAAAAGATACAGCAATTGCAACAAGAATGGCGAAAAATTGGTTTCGCTTCTAAAAAAGTAAATCAGCAAATATACGAGACCTATAGGAATCTCATAGATGGCTTCTTTGCAGCCAAATCTGACTATTACAAGCGCCTGAAAACGGACTTAAGTAAGAACTTAGAAAAGAAGCAGGCTCTGATTCGACACGCTGAAGAATGGAAAAACAGTACTGATTGGAAAACGGCTACTGATAAAATCATCAAGTTGCAACAAGAGTGGAAGCAAACAGGACAAGTAGCACGCAAGTATTCTGATGAATTATGGAGCCAATTCCGCGAGGCTTGCAATTATTTCTTCGAGCAGAAAAAAGCAGCAGGACAAGACCGCAAACAAGAAGAGAAAGATAATTTGCTCAATAAGCAGGCCGTGCTCAAGCAGATGCAGGAATTGGAGGTTACTACCAAAGAGGAAACACTTGCTAAAATGGGTGAGTTGGCAAAACAATTCCAAAGTATAGGGCATGTGCCATTCCGTGAGAAAGATAAACTTATGAAGGCATGGCATGAAGCAACCGACAAAATCTTTGACCAACTGCATATTGATGCTCGAAATCGACGACTTGAAGACTTCCAAAAACAAGTGGAAGAAAAAGACGAAAATCAACTTATGTCTGAGCGTCGTAGGTTGATGCGTAAGTACGAGGCGCTTCAACAGGAAATTAAAACCGCTGAAAATAACATACTTTTCTTTACTTCTAATAGTAAAAAATCAAGTAAGTTGGTTGAAGATATGCAACGCAAAATAGCAGAGCAGAAAAATCAATTGGAAGATATAGTTAAGCGCATAGAACTTATTGACAGCAAATTATAATATTATGCTTATAGATTATAAAGATGTTGCAATAAACCAAGCAGAACAATGTGTTCTTAAAGATGTTAATTTGCAAATAGGTGAAGGTGAGTTCGTTTATTTGTTAGGGAAAGTAGGTAGCGGTAAATCTTCACTTATGAAGACTTTTTATGCCGAACTCCCTATTGCAAGCGGGCAGGCGATGATTTTCGATTATAACTTAAACAAAATTCGCCGTCGCGAAATTCCATTTTTACGCCGCAAGATAGGTATTGTATTTCAAGATTTTCAACTACTGACTGATCGTACAGTAGAAGATAACCTTATGTTTGTACTTAAAGCCACAGGCTGGAACGATAAACACGCTATGCGGCAGCATATTGAGGCTATACTTTCGCATGTGGGTATGGAGAAGAAGTCATACAAAATGCCCCACGAACTATCCGGCGGTGAGCAACAGCGCGTAGTAATAGCAAGAGCATTGCTCAATTCTCCACAAATCATCATTGCTGACGAACCAACAGGAAATCTTGACCAAGAAACAGGAGAGGGTATTATGCAACTGCTTACTGCCATTCAGAAAGCAGGAACCACTGTCGTTATGTCAACACATAACATGACTTGGGTTGAGCGCTATAAAGGCCGACAACTATGGTTCGAAAATGGAAAAATAGTAGAAAAATAAATATTCATAATCATGAACAAAAATAGTTATGTGCTGAATCATAACTTGAATCCTATTCTTTTACTATTGTAACATTCCTTTTAACTTCAGGTTAATTAACTAATATTCAAACATTCTTTATTTATGGATTATAACTTTAATCAGATAGAAAAATTCTGGCAGAAAAAATGGGAAGAAGAAAAGTTGTACAAAACCAATAATGATAGTCAGAAACCTAAATATTATGTTCTTGATATGTTCCCTTATCCTTCGGGAGCGGGATTACATGTAGGACATCCGTTAGGCTATATTGCATCTGATATATATAGTAGATACAAACATCTCAATGGTTTCAATGTGCTTCATCCTATGGGATTTGACGCATATGGTTTGCCGGCCGAACAATATGCCATTCAAACAGGGCAGCATCCTGAAATCACTACCGATAAAAATATAACACGATATAAAGAGCAATTGGGCAAAATAGGATTTTGTTATGATTGGAGCAGAGAAGTGCGTACTTCTGACCCTGCTTATTACAAGTGGACTCAATGGGCTTTTATACAGATGTTTAATTCATATTATTGTAACCGTAGTCAGAAGGCATTGCCCATTGCTCAACTGATAAGCCACTTTGAAAACCATGGAATAGAAGATTTGGATGTTGCTCAAACCGAACAACTCGTATTTTCCGCTCAACAATGGAAGCAAATGAGCGAGAAAGAGCAACAGCAAGTGCTTATGAATTATCGTCTTGCTTACTTGGCTGACACAAAAGTGAATTGGTGTCCTGCACTTGGTTGTGTGCTTGCCAACGATGAGGTTAGCGAGGGATTGTCGGTTCGTGGCGGTCATCCTGTAGAACAACGCGTGATGCGTCAGTGGTCGCTTCGAGTATCAGCATACGCACAACGACTTCTTGAAGGTTTGGAAAAAATTGATTGGTCAGAGTCTATCAAAGACACACAGCGTAATTGGATAGGACGCTCCGAAGGGGCCGAAATGCAGTTCCAAATAGCCGATAAAGATTTAAGTTTTACTATATTTACCACTCGTGCTGATACTGTTTTTGGAGTAACTTTTATGGTGCTTGCGCCCGAATCGGAATATGTCAGTGAGGTGGTAACAGACGATAAGAAATCAGAGGTAGAAGAATATCTTAATTGGGTTAAACGACGCACAGAACGTGAGCGTATTGCAGACCGAAAGGTAACCGGTGTCTTTACTGGCTCGTATGCTATCAATCCGCTTACCAATAATAAAATACCTATTTATATCAGCGATTATGTGTTATCCGGTTACGGAACGGGGGCAATCATGGCAGTACCGGCGCATGATAGTCGTGATTATGCCTTTGCAAAACATTTCAACTTGCCTATTATTCCTCTTATCGAAGGTGCAGATGTAAGTGAGCAGTCTTTCGATGCCAAAGAAGGAGTCATGATGAATTCGGGCTTTTTGAATGGCTTGCAGGTAAAGGAGGCAATCGCTGAAATGAAAAAATATATTGTTAAAACAGGTATCGGTAAGGTGAAAGTGAATTATCGATTGCGTGATGCCATATTCTCTCGTCAGCGCTATTGGGGAGAACCATTCCCTGTATATTATAAAAATGACATGCCTTATATGATTCCTGTTGAGTGTCTGCCGCTTGAATTGCCACATGTAGATAATTTCCTTCCTACACCAACCGGCGAACCGCCACTCGGAAATGCACAACTATGGGCTTGGGACGAAGTAAATAGGAAAGTAGTTGATAAGAATTTGATAGATAACAAGACTATTTTGCCTATTGAATTATGTACAATGCCGGGGTTTGCAGGTTCGTCTGCGTATTATCTGCGCTATATGGACAATCATAATAATGAAGCCTTGGTCAGCAAAGAAGCAAACGACTATTGGCAACAAGTAGATCTATATCTTGGCGGCTCGGAACATGCAACAGGGCACTTGATTTATTCTCGTTTCTGGGATAAGTTCTTGTTCGATATGGGCGTGATATGCAAAGATGAACCATTCGCTAAACTTATCAATCAAGGAATGATTCAAGGCAGAAGCAATTTTGTTTACAGAATCGTTGGTACTAATAAATATGTGTCGTACGGACTGAAAGACCAATATAAAGTTCAACCAATCCATGTTGATGTGAATATAGTTAGCAACGATGTGCTTGATACTGAGAAATTCAAGAATTGGTTACCTGAATATAAGAATGCAGAATTTATTCTGGAAGATGGCAAATATATATGTGGTTGGGCAGTAGAAAAAATGTCCAAGTCGATGTATAATGTTGTCAATCCGGATGATGTAGTGGAGAAATATGGAGCAGATACTTTGCGTCTATATGAGATGTTTTTAGGTCCGCTTGAGATGTCTAAACCATGGGATACAAATGGTATTGACGGAGTGCATCGTTTTCTGAAGAAACTATGGAACATGTATGAAAATATCTCTTCCGAACAACCTACTGCCGAAGAGTTACGCTCGCTGCATAAACTAATTAAAAAAGTAACTTGGGATATAGAGCATTTCTCGTTTAATACTTCTATACCTGCTTTTATGATTGCGCGCGACGAGTTGGCGAATTGCAATAAAAAAGAGGTTTTACAGCAATTCGCAGTGCTGATAGCCCCTTATGCACCTCATTTAGCGGAAGAAATGTGGCATGGATGTGGCAATGAAACGACGGTATTTGCAGCGGAATGGCCTAAAGTAAATGAGGCTTATTTGGTGGAGAATACGCAGAAATACCCTGTGCAGTTCAATGGTAAAGTGCGTTTTACTCTGGAGGTGGCAAAGGATATGCCTAAAGATGAAGTAGAGAAAACAGTTATGTCAAGTCCAGAAACTGCCAAATATCTTCAAGGCAATCAGCCTAAACGAGTAATCGTAGTCCCAGGCAGAATCGTAAATATAGTGATGTGATAAGGATAATACCATAAATAATTTATAGCAAGTTATCTATGCGAGATTTTACCCTAAGAAAATACGAACTCTTACTAACAAATCTTCAAGTAAAAGGATATGAATTTATTACATTTGAAGACTATTGTAAAAGTGATAAAATGTCTCTTCCAAGTAAGTTCATAATTCTTCGTCATGATGTTGATAAAAGAGCATGGTGTTCACTTAAAACTGCACAAATAGAGAATAAATTACATATAAGAGCATCATATTATTTCCGCGTTGTAAAACAAAGTAATAAACCTCAAATAATAAAAGAAATAGTAGAATTAGGACATGAAATAGGTTATCATTATGAGGATATGTCATTGTGTGAGGGCGATAATTCAAAGGCAAAATTACATTTCAAAGAATGGTTAAACTATTTTAGAAAATTCTATCCTGTTAAAACAATATGTATGCATGGTGCGCCGCAAAGCAAGTGGGATAGTAAATACATTTGGAATACATGTAATTATAGAGATTTTGGTATTATTGGCGAACCTTATTATGATACTGATTTTTCTCAGATAGTATATCTAACTGATACGGGTAGAAGATGGGATGGTTATAAGGTATCTGTTCGCGACAAGATTCCTGCATATCAAGAATTATGGAACGATGAAGGATATGTATATCACACAACCGATGATATTATAAAAGCAATAGATGCTGCTTCTTTCCCAAAACAAGTTATGATTACTACGCATCCACAGAGATGGCTTGATAACTATTTTTTGTGGTTTTATGAATTGTTAAGACAAAATGCTGTTAATGTAATTAAAAGAATCTTAATTTCAAGATAATGCAATTGCTAACAGATTATAATTCTATTAAACAAGATGAGTGGCATGACCTGATTGCTAAATCATCTGTTGCAACATGGTTTCAAACACAGCAAGCCTATGATTTCTTTTACTCACAACCTGAGTTGTTTACTACATTTGTATTAGGAATAACTAATACTGATGATTCCACTGGAAAGCAGAGGTTGAGGGGAGTATGTGTAGGTTATGTAACGGTGGAGAAAAACAAATTAAAACAATTCTTCACGCGAAGGGCTATAATTATTGGAGGACCATTATTGGCAAACGATGCAACAAATGAAGAAGTTGAATTTCTTTTGTCAAATTTGAATAGGAGGTTGCGTTCAAAAGCAATTTATGTTGAAACAAGAAATTTTAATGATTATAGCAAATGGAGATTGGCTTTTGAGAATGCAGGATTTGAGTACCAACCTCATCTGAATTTTCATATAGATACCTTCTCTTTAGAAACTGTAGATGCTAATTTAGGTAAAAGTCGTAAGCGTGATATTAGAACCACCATAAGAGAAGGAGTTAATATAATTTCCAATCCAACAGAAGAGCAAGTTAAAGAATTCTATTCTATTTTAAATCATTTATATACAACTCGAGTTAAGACGCCATTGTTTCCATTGTCTTTTTTTTATGCGCTTAACCGACATCCGGCAGGTCGTTTTTTATTGACTGAATATAAAGGACATATCATAGGTGGTACTGTGTGTGTAGAGTTGCAAGGGAAATGTTTGTATGAATGGTTTGTGTGTGGTGAGGATTGTGTGTATCCGCATGTGTTCCCATCGTGTTTTGCAACTTATTCAGGAATCAAATATGCAGCAGAACATGACTGTCCTCGTTTTGATATGATGGGAGCGGGAACTCCTAAAGAGACTTATGGTGTCCGCGATTTTAAGGCTAAATTCGGTGGCAAATTGGTGGAACACGGACGATTTATAAAAATAAATCAACACTTATTATATAAGATAGGTGAAATGGGAGTACGCATGATGCGTAATTTCGGGGGGGGTATCAATTTGAATATCAGTGCGTTAATGAAGAAAGATGGAGGGCGTTCGTAAGGTGTCATCCTATTGGTACAATATTTCAAACTCCTGAAATGTTTAAAGTATATTCGCAAACTAAACATTGTTACCCAATAGTTGTCTCTATTGTTAAAAGAGGAAGAATAAAAGGATTGTTGTTGGCTATTGTTCAATGGAATGGTGGTAGTTTTACTAAACTATTTACAGCACGAAGTATAATTATTGGGGGGCCTTTAGCAGTCAACAATAATGAGCAAATAGTAAAGATGTTGTTGAGTGAATATAAAAGGGTATTACCAAAATATGTAATTTATTCCGAAGTACGACCGATTTATGATATGGCACATATTTTTAATTCATTAATTGGAAGTGGATATAAAAGAGTGGGGCATTATAATCTCATGCTTGATATACGCCCGAACAAGCAGCGTTTATATGACAATCTGCATAAAGAACGTCAACGGAATATTCGACAAGCAGAGAAAGCCGGACTTGTTTTTAAAGAAGTAGATAAAGATAGTGAGATCCAACAAATTTCCAATTTGATAGAACTTACATATAAGCGTAAACGTGTGCCACTGATAGATACAAGTATTTTTCTTCAAGCAAAGCAATTAATGCCTGAGTATGTACATTTTTTTGCTGCATATAAAGATTCACAGATGATTGCCAGACAAGTAAGACTTTGTTATAAAGGTTTGGTTTATGCGTGGTATGCAGGTAGCAATGAACAGTATTTCAAACTACGACCTAATGATTTTCTCATGTGGAATGTTATATGTTGGGCTCACGACAATGGGTATAAAATATTCGATTTTGGAGGTGGTGGTGAACCTAATAAACCATACGGAGTACGTGATTATAAATTAAAATATGGTTGCAAAATGTATGATTATGGTCGTTATTTACATTTGCTTAGACCTATATCGTATCATTCTGCAAAAATGTTAATGACTATGCTTGGAATAAAAAAATAAAAATTGATAACAAGTATAATATGAATATTCTTCTTGATATAAGCCATCCTGCACATGTACATTTACTTAAGAATGTATATTTTTATTTAGTAAATGATGGACACAAAGTATATGTAGTGGCCAAACCTACTAATGCTATAACAAAGTTGCTTAATTTGTACCATATTCCGTATATCCCATTAGGTGGTAATCATGATAGTCTTTTGGGTAAAGCATTGTTACAAATAAGTAATTTTTTCTATTTGTGGTGGTTCGTAGTTAAACATAAAATAGAAATAGGTGTTCATGGTATGACTGTGGCATGGGTAAGCCGAATTACTAAAATGCATAGCATATTGACCGATGATGATGATGATGATGTAGAGCCTCTATATGTCAAATATGCTCATCCCTATGCAAATGTTATATTATCACCTAAAGGAACTAAACGGAAATCTCAAAAAACGATATATTATCCATCATATCACGAGTTATCTTATCTTTATCCAAAAGAATTTACACCCGATGTTTCAGTATTGAGAGAATTAGGAATAATAGATGGAGAACCTTATTTTATATTAAGGTTTAATGCTTTTAAGGCTCATCATGATGTTGGGGTAGTTGGTTTAACTATTGATAACAAAAGGAGATTGATAGAATATCTGAAATCAAAAGGAAAAGTATTTATCACAACTGAGCGAAATATAGATGATGAATTTAAACAATATCAACTAAAAGTTACTCCTGATAAGGCTCATTCATTAATGTTTTATGCGACAATGTTAATTGGTGATAGTCAGACTATGACATCGGAAGCGGCTGTATTAGGAACGCCTGCCATTCGTTGTAATACATTTGTAGGCCGTATTCATTATCTTAATGAGGAAGAAAATGAATACGGACTAACTTATGGTTTTTTGCCAAACGAGAGCGAAAAAATGTTTGAGAAAATAGACGAACTATTATCTATGCCTAATTTGAAGCGTGAATGGCAAGAGCGTCGTGAGCGGATGCTTGCGGAAAAGATAGATTATGCCAAGTTCTTGACATGGTTTATAGAGAATTATCCCGCCTCAGTAGAACAAGCAAAGCACGCCGACAAAGACTTTTGGATGAGGTTTAAATAACCAAATAGATTGCTAATGAGCAAGCCTATAGTCATACTAATTGCCGTTTATAGCAAACTGAAAGCAGGTAAAAATATATAGATTCCGTTGGAAATCGCATGTTAAATACGCAAAAGCGCAATATTTCTAACGGAAACGCGATGTTTTTTCGAGATAATAGAAGAGATAAAGGAAATAATAACGAAAGAATTATAATATGGATATAGTTCTCTTGATATTAGCATTTGTATGCATGGTCGTTGGTATAGTAGGATGTATTGTACCAGGTTTGCCGGGAACTCCTATTGCCTATGCCGGTTTGTGGATTGCTCAGGCGACAGACAGAGTGGATTTCAGTTGGCAAACGCTATTGATATGGGCTGTAGTGGTGGTTGTGGTGTCAGTATTAGATTATGTTGTACCGGCTTGGGGAACCAAACGATATGGAGGAACTAAATTTGGTGTATGGGGGAGTACATTGGGAGTGTTTGTCGGATTGTTTTTTGGTGCTGTAGGAGTGATAGTAGGCCCGTTGATAGGTGCTGTATTGGGCGAGTTAGTTGGGGGAAAAGGAGCAGCAGAAGCTCTTAGAGCAGGATGGGGGAGTTTTGTGGGGATATTGTTTGGTACAATAATCAAATTGATATGCTGTGGATTGATGACAGTGGCATTAATACAAGCCTTGTAATTGCACTATTCTTTCCAATATTCTTAGCCCTGAATTAGTCGTTTGACCGATTTAGGGCTAATTCATATCTCAACCAACTGACGAAATATCTTATGCCGGCAATGGTAAGGGCAGCGCCAAGTCCGGGATAAAAACCGGCAAAGAATTCTATAGGTATGAATGGAATAAACTTAAGACTAATACCCAAACCCATCATAAAGAAAATAAGTATATAGCCATGCAAGTCAAAAAAAGCAAAAAGCGATTTTTTCTCTTCTTTGAAATCAAGAATACGGGCTGTGTATCGTTTCACAAAGTTATTGAACATTAGTGAGAAGCTGATTACAACTGCAATGGCAATAAGCATAAGCCACCATACTCTTTGAGGATTTTCTATATTTACTTGTTGCAATGCTTTGATGCCGGTGATAAAAATCTTTATTCCCGGCGCGAGCCAACACAAAACCTGCATCAGTAGAAGATGTTGTTTATGTACAGGTATGATTTTGTCAGTGTTCATTTAATGTAAGAATTGAATATGTCAGACTTATCTTTTTTGTAGCAATACCACATTCTCACAGTGGTGGGTGTGGGGAAACATATCTACCGGTTGAACATGCTTAACTTGGTAGGCGGGGTCGAGTAGGGCAATGTCACGAGCCTGTGTGGCGGAATTGCAACTAACATATACTATTTTTTCGGGTGCTGCAAATAAGATGGTATTGATAACATCTTCGTGCATACCTGCTCGTGGAGGGTCGGTGATGATAATGTCCGGACGACCATATTTAACGATGAAATCGGTGTTGAGGATATTTTTCATGTCACCCGCAAAAAAGAGAGTATTATCTAATTTATTCAGTTGAGCATTAACTTTAGCATCCTCAATGGCTTCGGGCACATATTCAATTCCAATTACTTGTTTGGCGTGTCGTGCTACAAAATTAGCGATGGTTCCGGTGCCAGTGTATAAATCGTATATAAGCGGTTTAGAGTCGTTATTAAGTCCCTCTAATGCAAATTCGCGAGTTATCTTATATAATTCGTATGCCTGCTGAGTATTGGTTTGATAGAAAGATTTTGGACCAACCTTAAATTGCAGGTCTTCCATTTGCTCTATGATATAATCTTTGCCGAAGAAAACATTTACATCAAGGTCGTTGATAGTGTCGTTGGCTTTTGTGTTGATAACATAAAGCAACGAAACAATTTGTGGGAATTGGTTATGGATGGCATTCATAAGCGGCATTGAGATATCAGCCGAGATATTTTCACCAAAGACAACAATAAGCATCACTTCCCCTTTGCTGTTCTGACGAATAATGATAGTACGCAATATGCCTGTTTGTTGCCTTAAATCAAAGAAAGTAAGTTGATTGTTAACGGCATACTCTCTAATAAAATTACGAATTTGGTTATTAATATCAGGCATAAGATGACATTGTTCTATATCAAGCACTTTGTCGAAACAATCGGTAATATGAAAACCTAATCCATTACCTTTTTCCACCTTATCAATACCTCCCGCGGCGTGAATATCATCCCAACTTACCCAACGCTTGTTTGAGAAGGTAAATTCAAGTTTGTTACGATACTCATAGATATGTTTTGAGCCAAAAATGGGACTAATTTCTGGAAGTTCGATTTTTCCTATTCTTGTCAGATTATCAATTATTTGTTGTTGCTTGTAGCGCAGTTGTTCTTCGTAGGGCAGAATTTGCCATTTGCATCCTCCGCATTGTCCGAAGTGTTTACATACGGCCTTTGTGCGCTTGTCGCTATACTTGTGGAAATGTTCTACTCGGGCTTCCATGTAGTTGTGTTTTTTCTTGGTTATTTGCAAGTCAACCACATCCCCCGGTACGCACCACGGCACAAACACAACGCAGTCATTGTATCGCGTGATGGCTTTGCCCTCGGCGGCAACACCAGTTATCTCAATATTTTCAATCAATGGTAGGTTTTTCTTTTTCATTTCTTGAGTAGCCAATTTATAGATTTTTTGTATATTTGTTCGAATTCATCGATGCTTTCTAACGGGAAAGCATAAAAAATGGTTCTGTTGTTTGCATCCCATGCGATGGCTGCATTGGTATTGCTATCAGCATATCTGGCAAAGACTATTGCGGAGTCGCCGAATGGTTTTAATGCTTCTGTAGATTCTGCATGAATGACATGTTTATTAGGCTCAGTGTAGAGATGCAAAGTGGTTGGTTGGATAAGACGGGTAATCTTGATTCTTCCATTTTTCGTTGCATTTTGTGCAGCAAAATTAGCATGCAGGCAACGCTGCATAAAGTCTTTGTCTTGTTCTTCAGTGTTTAGGTCGGAAGCAATATATGCTCCGCTCAGTAGCATGTTTCCGCTTCGCATCAAGTAGTCGCTTATTGCCAATTGTAAATTGTTGTCGAAAGTCTTGAAATCAACGCATGTTTTGTCTGTTCCTAATATAGTTGTGCGTTGTTTACCCATAATGATATCAATGGCGTTGAAATCGGACGAAATAGAGTCAATAGCATCTGCAGAAGAACTTACATAACTATATCCTAATTCAGCCAATACTTTCCCATGCATAACGGGATAATCAAAAGTGTTTCCCATGGTATATGTATAAGCATAGTCCATATATGAATCACCAAATCCACCAGCATCATCGCTCACCCAAGGTTCGTTTAGCCTAAATTCTTTCTGAGCACCTATATATGCAATATTTTTTCCGTATTGTACTCCATGTGACAATGGATTAAAGCCTGCATAGGTAGAGTCGATACGAAAACTCTCAGGTGCTGCAAGGCGATGAAATCCGTTTATTATCAGAATTTTTCCTTGCGATTGAGATGAAATAAAAGCGGACAATGTTTCCGAAGGCAAAGAAATTCCGCCTTTGTTGCCTGCTGCAACCCTGAAATCGTATTGTGTGTTTTTATTCAAAGGCAAGGTAATAGTTGTTTTTTTTGTGCGAGTGCCATTGTCCCAATCTCCGTTGTTTTCCCTGCGATAAACCACATAAAAATCGGGCTTGGCTGTTGGCTCAAGACTATCATTTGTTGCTTGCCATGTAAGAGTAACTCCGCTTTCATCGGCAAAATCTATTTTGAAGTTATTTATCGGTAATGGTTGCACGGTATATGGTGTGGAGTATTGTTCATGCAGATATTTCAGTATCCCTTTGTAAACGGCTCTACATACGAGAAACTTAAAACGAGGGTCGTGACCATATCTCATATCTGCTAGGTTTTGATGTGCAAGTAGTTCGAGAATTATAGTAGGGACTTCCGGATTTCTTGTTTCACTATATGATGCATTCTTTAGTTCTCTGCGTTGCCATTCAGGTGCGTATGTGGCGCGTATGTCTTCTACTAATTGTGTTTGAATATAATCTGCGTATTGCCTTGCAGACAAACGACTAATACCTGTAGGATAGGTCTTGCTCTTATTGTTATTTTTGTCGGTGTAGATAACTAATGTACCTACAATGCTGTCATTTTTCTTCAGTCCAGCATCTGTATGAAAAGCAAGAGCGGCATGAATAGGGATATTGAGTCCTTTAGCACTTGGATTAGTTTGGCTGCCACCAGAAATGTAGTTTATCCATCTGCCACGCGAGGCGAAATCATCGGTATAATCGTTTTGCCCTTTAGAGAAATTATATACCGAATCAGGGATACCACTATATTGCATATAGTACCTCGCACCTTCTATATACCTTGGACAACCACTTGTTTCTTGATAATCAGGTGTGTCTTCTGTATATGGGTATCTGCCAACACTTCCGACTCCTCCGCCTAATCGAATAGCATCGGAGGTAAGCACAGAACCTAATCTGCCTCTATTACTTACCGTTATGAAATTTAATTTAGGGTCGGTTGAGAAATGAAATGTACCTAAATACACCCATGTGCTACCACCCATTTGCTGATTTACATGAAAGATTGTTCTAACACCGCTGTGCATTACTATATATTCAGCGCTATTAGTGCTGTTTTCTAATGTCTTATACGAAACATATACGGCATAATCATCTTCTTGTTCTATTTTTGGAGAATAGACAAGTTGTTTGTCTGAATTTTTGTTGATATCATCGTCTGTAAAGGCATATCCACCCATTGTGAAAGGGTTTTCGCCTTCGGAAAGTGGTCTGAGCGGCATTGACCACCCGCCCGTAGTTGTCTGTTGCCAACCTTGAGGCAATATCAGTTGGCGGTCATCTACAATTATCTCTTTGTCTTGGGTGTCGCGCTCACGAGGTTGAATCACGATGGCACCGGCATTTTCAAGCATTGGCACCAAAAGAGGCATTGTGTAAGAAGATGTATAAAGGTCTTCTATTGTGGTTAATAACTTAGCGCGCTGGAAAATCCATCTCTGTTCCTGCTGATTATAATACAAACCATGACTTCCATATACCGCTAAATGAATATCTTGCAGTCCTTGCTCTATATTATATGGTAAACTTATGTTTTTTGTTAGCGGTTGTAGTGGTGCAGTGAGGGTGAATCTTTTTTGTTTAGCAGTGGAATTGGCGTTTGTACGGAGATTTCGAGGACTTATCAATTCTCCTAATTCATAACCATTAGTGTAAATTGCGACCACACTATTGGCATTATTGTTAACATACAAACTGCAAAGAAGGCGTATATGCGCCACTTGTTTTTCGTTGAGCGGTACCCATTCTAAGTTTTTGCTTGCTTGAAGGGTGATATAATTGTTCCTTGCAAATACTTTGGTGATATTGATTTTGCCTACATTGGCCTGCTCGTTGACATACCTGCTGATAGTATCGGCAAGTGCCTGCTTGTCAAAAGCGAATGAACAGATACTAAATATGAAAGCAAAAACGAAAAGATATAATCGTTTCATTGATAGAAAAATATCAGGTTTATAGTAAGTTACTAATTTTGGCGCAAAATTACAAAAGAATTTGTACATGTACAAAAAAATAAATAATTTTGCGACTTACAAATCAGATTCTATATATAAATAAATAAAAGTACTGAATATGAGAAAAATAGCATTGTATTTATGTGTTTTAGTCTTTGTAATTATTGGCTGCAAGAAGCAAGAAAAACAGGTGGCGGCTGCGGCAACAGAAACAACAGATATATGCCTTGATGGTGAGAGTTTGCTTGCTGATTTGAATCGTGATTCTTTGAGTTTGCTCGTGTGTCATGAAGGTGAGATAACGAAATATGGCGGTAGAGGAGTGAGTGACTTATTGAACCTAATCAACGATGAAAGCGGGCTTTTGAAGGGCTCAACGGTGGCCGATAAGATGGTAGGTAAGGCAGCCGCCGCTTTGATGATTGCAGGTGGTGTAAAAGAAGTGCATACCAACTTGATTTGCACTCCGGCGCGACAAATGTTTGAAGATAATAATGTTATAATCAATGCAAAGGAAGAGGTGCCGATGATAATGAATAGAACTCGTACAGGTCAATGTCCGATTGATTCGAGATTAAACGATGCTATTACAGTGGAGCAGTGCGTTGAGATTTTGCAAAATATGTGATTGAAAAATTGCGGATATGAATTAAAAATTATAATTTTGCAGCGGTCTTTTGGAACGCAGTAGGCATGCCGGTCCCCACCTGCAACCAAAACAAAAACAGGTAATAACAGATTTGTTATATAGAAGCGCATATATGTGTGGGTTCTTATCTGCATTTTCATAAAGACAAATGTCAATGTTATTTTTAGGAAATATTTAGTGGAAAGTATTTTATGACAGCAATAGAGTTTGAAAATATCAGTAAGCAATATCGTCTTGGTTTGGTTAGTACCGGTACTTTGGCTCATGATTTGAATCGTTGGTGGCAAACATCAATTTTGCGTCATGAAGATCCGTATTTGAAGGTAGGAGATGTAAATGATCGTGCCACAAAAGGAAGTTCAGAGTATGTATGGGCGTTAAAAGATATAAATTTCAAGGTAGAGCAAGGCGATGTGATTGGAATCATCGGTAAAAACGGGGCAGGGAAGAGTACACTTTTGAAACTTCTTAGTAAGGTTACTGCGCCAACAACGGGTACTATTCGTGCTCGTGGTCGTATTGCTTCGTTGCTTGAGGTGGGTACGGGGTTTCATGGAGAAATGACGGGTAGGGAAAATATCTATCTCAATGGTGCTATTTTGGGTATGACGAAGCAGGAGATTTCTCGAAAGTTAGATGAGATAGTTGATTTCTCTGGTTGTGAGCGATATATAGATACTCCGGTGAAGCGTTATTCCAGTGGTATGACTGTTCGTTTAGGTTTTGCTGTTGCTGCTTTTCTTGATCCGGAGATATTGGTAGTTGACGAGGTTCTTGCAGTTGGTGATGCAGAATTTCAGAAGAAGGCTATTGGCAAGATGCAAGACATCTCCCATGGTCAAGGCCGCACAGTGTTGTTTGTGAGCCATAATATGAATTCGATTAAGCGATTGTGCAAGCATGGAGTAGTACTTGAAAATGGATTTGTTAAATTAATAGGCGATGTTGGAGAGTGCGTGGAATATTATGTAGATGCCAATGCGAATGCGGATTTATGTGCTTATAGAAAGATAGATGACTCAATGCGCGAGCTGTTTAATAAAAAAATCACAATAGAAGAGGCTCGTTTATTGAATGACCCTTCTCAAGTCGGGTCAGATGAACCAATAGAAATTGAACTTACACTTCAGCGTCATTATGGTCATGTAAAAGAATGTAGATATTCAGTAAATATATTTGATTTTGAGGATAATAGAATTTTGGGATATGTCTCTGAGCGTATAGTTGTTCCGCAAGATAAAGAATTTTATAAAATACGCTTAAAGTTATCAAATCACTCTTTGACAGCCCGAAAATATAAAATAAGTCTGAATGTTGGTCACAAAGAGTTTGGTGATGTGGTGGAGAATTTTGATGTTGTTTGTTCGGGGGTATTGTCTTTTGAAGTAAAATATCAAAACAAGCAGAAAGGAATTGAATATCTTAATTGGGATAGGAATTGGGGGGCAATTATTCATCAGGAAAAGTTTATAGATGCAAAGATAATCAGTTGATTTTATCATGTTTTTACACCCAAAAAGAATAATTCGTTTAACAAAAGAATGTTGTCGTCAAGCATATGATAACATTCGTTTGTTTATAGCAAAACATTTGCCATTAGAAGACAAAATAGTTTTTTGCCAACATGAAGGTAAAGGTATGATGGATGATCCTAAATACATTGCTTTAGAACTTCTAAGACGAAAATCAAAAGTTAAGATGGTTTGGTTGCTTAACAATATGAATACACCATTAGTAGAAGGTATAAAAGCAGTAAAATATGGTTCGGTAGATGCATTGTGTGAATTATATACCGCAAAAATATGGGTATATAATTACAAAGGAATGTTTTTGCCACCCACTAAACGAAAGGGTCAGTATTATATTCAGTGTTGGCATGGTAGTTTTACTCCTAAGATGTTAGAACAAGACACAGAAGAAACATTGCCTAAAGATTATATTGAAAGGAGTAAGGCGGATAGTAAGTTAATAGATCTTATGTATTCAAATAATGACTTCAAGGTAAATCTTTTCAAAACTCGTTTTTGGTATAAAGGGCAAGTAATAAAATCAGACTCACCACAGTTGTCAGTAGTTGTGAATCCGCCACAAGGGTTGAGAGAAAAGGTATGTAAGTATTTTTCATTAAATAGTGATGTCAAAATAGTTTTATATGCTCCAACCCTTCGAAGCGATATAAGTCTTTATGCTTTTGATTATAATAAGATTATGAAGGCGTTGGGAGAGAAATTTGGTGGCTCGTTTGTTATGCTTCTTAGAATTCATCCGAGTGTTGCAGAACAAAGCAAGCAACTTAATTATTCTCAAAGAGTTATAATGGCAACAGATTATCCTGATATGGATGAATTGTTGGCTGTTAGCGATGTCCTTTTATCTGATTATTCAGGTGTAGCGTATGATTTTGCGACTCGTAGGATGCCTGTATTTTTATTTTCAAAGAATCATGCTGAGTATATAATTAATGAGCGAAAACAATACTTTACACAAGAAGAATTGCCATTCCCTATGTCAACTACGGAAGATGAGTTGATTAAACTGATTCGTGAGTTTGATAATAATAAATATATTCATGATTTAGAAACTTTTTACAATAAAATAGGGTGGGTTGAGAATGGTCATGGAGCAGAAAATATTGCAGACATAATTGAAATGAAATTATCAGAGTAATATATGAAATTATCGGTTATCATACCTGTTTATAATGTTGCCAAATATATTGAACAATGTTTAATGTCAGTTCTTAATCAAACAATAGACGACATGGAAGTATTGATTGTGGATGATTGTGGTACAGATAATTCGATAGAAATAATTGAAAATATAATTAAAAATTATACAGGTGATATATCAATAAACATATTGCATCATAAGAAAAATAGAGGATTGTCAGCAGCAAGAAATACGGGTATAGAGGCGGCAAAGGGAGAATATGTAACATTTGTGGATAGTGACGATTATATATCACCAAATATGATGGAGCAGTTGTTGAATGAACTTGAAGGAAATAGTACTTGTGGTATATCATCGTGTTCTCCAGTATTTGTAAACGAAGTAGGAGATGTTATCAATAATAATTTTTTATATAATTCCAAAGAACTTAAAGTTGTTGAACCTCAAGATTTTTTTGTTAAATGGTTTACATCGCAAATATGGTACACTGCCTGGGGGAAAATATACAAAAAAGATTTGTTTGATAGCGTAAGATTTCATGAAGGGATAAACAATGAAGATATGCGCTTATGTATAGATATTTATAAAGAGATTGAAAAAAAACAATATAAATTGATTGAGATACCTCAAAAATTATATTTTTATCGTCAAAGGGAAGGAAGTATTACGAAAGAAACTAAAAAAGGAACCAAAACATTAAACTTTGATATTGTAACAAATAATTCTATCGGAATAAAGATATTAAAAGAGAAAGATCCAGAGGTTTATAGTAATTTTGTTCGTACCTTTTGTCAAAGTTGGTGGGGAATAATAATACAAATCAGACAATACAGAAACCTGTTTAAATACTATCGTCATTATCAGAAGATGGCGAAACTTATTCCAAATGATGTGGCAGAGAAAGTACTTAATAAATATGGTAAAGAAGATTATTCTTTGTTTCGCAATATCAAATACTTTCCAATGTTTAATTATCTTTCATTGATATTTTCATATTGGAAAGCAAAAATTAAAACCAAAATAAAGAATAAGAGTAATTAGAATTTTAAGTTTCCAACGACAAATAATCAACGAACTAAACGAATTATTCAGAGTCTTATGAGTGTTCAGATTAAACAAATTGAACGAAAAACTGCTTTAGTGCTCAAAATAGGCTCAAAGATAATGAAATTGTTAAAAATGTTTATATTCTAAATTCTATGTTAGGAATAATTGGTGGAAATGGAGTTGCGGCAACTAATTGGTTGTTAAAACTTATTGAAGAAAAATGTACTAAAGCCGGTGCATATAGGGATGCTCATCACCCAGAAATGTTAGTATGGCAAGCCACCAAAGCACCATCCAGAAGTATGTATCTTGAAGGGCGAGGACCAAGTTTTATGGATGATTATATTGAGATTGGTAGAAAACTTAAAATGTGTGGATGTACAGAACTTTGTATGTGTTGCAACACTGCACATTATGCAGTAGATCTGTTACAACAAAAAATAGGTTTGCCTTTTATCAATATAATTGATGAAGTCGCAAAAATTGTAAACAACAAAGGATATACTAAGGTTGGGGTATTATGTACAGATGGTTGTCTGATGACAAATCTATACGACAAAAGTTTTAGTAAATATGCATCTAATGTACAATTGTGTTATCCTAATAAACTTTTTCAAAAAAATGTTACTAAAGGAATTTGCAATGCTAAAAGTTCTAAAAGATATGATATAAATGATGTTGATGAAATGCCTAAATCTTTATGGGGGGGGTAATTAGTTGGTTAATAGATAATTATGATGTTGATTGTGTAATATTAGGGTGTACAGATATCTCACCTTTATTCAAAAACGATAATATTGATTTACCTATCATTGATTGTTTAGAAGTATTGTCAGATGTGATTGTACAGAAATACTATAATTAAACTACTAAAGTTTCCTATTCGTTTTGCTCTAAAATACTTTAGGGTTAATTTTTGGTAATTTTGACATCAAAACAAATCATTATTGATTTATGAAACGCTCTCTTTTTGTGTATTTATAAAAAAGTAGTACTTTTGCAAAGTAATAATATTTGGATTATGAAAGTTGATGTATTGTTAATATCATATAATCAATCTCAATTTGTTAGACAGGCGATTGAAAACATAATTGTTCAACAAGTAGTACACATAAATGGTGAAAAACCACAAGTCAGAGTTATTGTGGCAGATGATGCTTCAACAGACAACACATTGACCATTATTAAATCATTTGAGAAAGAATCACCATTTCCGTTCATTTACCTCCCAAATGAAAATAATTTGGGGCATGTGATGAATTATAAGCGTGCATTCGCTGCATGTCAAGGAGATTATGTTTGTGTGTTGGAGGCTGATGATTGGTGGTCAAGCCCTTTGCATATTCAGAAACATATTCAGTTTCTTGAAGAACATAAAGAATGTGCCATGTCTGTGAATCGTTTGGCAGAATACTACCCCGATGAAAAACTATTTTCTATCCCTACTAATAAGTACGACAAGATAATGTATTATGATGTGCGTGATCAGATATTAGAAAATATGATAAGTAACCATTCTTCGGCATGTTACAGAACAGAGTTGTTACATCAATTACCAGATGAAATATTTGACAGAACATTCGACGATTGGTTATTAGGTATTTTTATGTGTCAATTTGGTTTTATCGTACAGTTGCCGGAAGTAACATCTGTATATAGAGTTCACCAAGGTGGTATATACTCAGGGGCAACAGAAGAAGATAATATAAAACTTCGTAACGAGCGATTCGACAAGGCATTAGAACTCTTTGGAGATGTGTATGGAAAAAAAATTGAATTCGCAAAAAAAATGTTTAATGCTAAAAAAAAGAAGAAATCATTACGCGATTATTTTCCGCCATTTTTATATGATTTATATCGCCTTTTGATTCCTCAAGCTTTAAGACAAATTATAAAATAGTTATGAATAATGTTTTATTCTCCATACTGATTGCAAATTATAACAATGGACGTTATCTAATGGATGCTATAAAGTCGGTATATTTGCAGACTTATACTAATTGGGAGATTATCATCATTGATGACGCTTCGATTGATAATTCGCATGAGATACTCAAACAATTGTCAGATGATAAAAGAATAAAAATTCATATTAACGAAAAAAACAAAGGGGTAGGCGATACTAAATATCGTTTGGCGGCTATGGCGCAAGGAGAGTTGTTCGCCTTTCTAGATGCGGATGACAGATTAGAGCCTAATGCCCTTGAGATAATGACAGAAGAGCATAGAAAACATCCAGAGTGTTCGCTGATCAATTCTACCTATAGAAGTTTGACAAATGACGGAACATTATCGGATCCTTTATTCCATATCGGACCAAAGGAAAACGAACCAGATGATTTATTGCTTTGCAATGGTAATAGAGTTGACCATTTCGCTGTCTTTAAAACCAATATGTATCGATTGACAAAAGGTGCTGACTTCTTCTTCTTCTTCTTGGCGGAAGACCTTAATATGTACTACAAGATGGAGGAAGTGGGAGAGATAGGTTTTATAGATATGCCATTGTACCAATATAGAATTGATAATAATAATTCCATTTCTCTTGGTAGTGAGATAAAACAGAAAAAGGCAATGTATTACGCTGCTGCTGCAAGATTAGATGCCTATAAAAGACGAATAGATAATAAATCATGGCGTTGTGATACATTCAGAAAGGAATATGAAGAATTTATGCTCGCTGAAATAAAAAAACTCAAGGATAACACGCCGCGACAGTTTGAATGGCTCGTGATAAAATTTTTGTGGATGTATTTGAACTTTATGCACTTTAATAAATTATCATTGAAAAGAACACTCAAACTGGTATCTGGAAGATAATATTTATTAACTGATTATGTTTATCAAAGTCAAACGAATAACCAAAGAAATCTACAATGATATTTTCCACCCTATATTGGGCGTGGTCTATATGTTTCATCGTGTTATTCCCAAAGAACACGACAGATTGACACATTTTGATAATTTGAGTGTAACTCCAGAGTATTTTAGAGAGTTTATTTTATCAAAACAAAATAAGCAGGATTTTATTTCTCTCAATGACTTGCCCGGCCGTTTGGGAAGGAGAATCAAACGAAGTGAAAAGCCTTTTGCGCTGATAACTTTTGATGATGGATATAGGGATAATTATGACTATGCATTCCCGATACTTCAACAAACAAATACACCTTTCACAATTTTTCTGACATGTAATTTTATTGATAATAAACGACCATTTAATTACCCGTTTATTTTGGAAAGAATTATCTATAATAATAGTCAGTTGTTTTTAGACGGGAAATGTTATAGGTGCGTTGATATGGAACAGAAAAATGAAGTATATAAACTATTGGAAAAAGAAGTGCTAACATGGAAGTACGAGGGGTTTGAGGATAAATTCAAGACATATTTCGCAAATTATATCAATGATGATGTTTATGAAGACAATATGCTGACATGGGAACAAGTGAAGGAGATGCAAGATTGCGGTTTATGTGATATAGGTGCCCATACTATGTCGCATTGTCGATTGTCCAATTTGTCAATTAAGGAATTGGAATATGAATTAGGAGAAAGCAAGAAAATAATCTCTCAAAAAATTGGAAAAGATATAAAGTGTATGAGTTATCCTTATGGATTATCGAATGATACGAATGGTAATGTATTCAAAGTAACAAAAGAGACAGGCTATGATTATTCATTTTTGTCTTATGGGGGGGTAATTAGAAAGACACCGATGGATTTTTTTCAAATAAAGAGATTATATGTATTTGATGGTTATAGAAAGTTTTTTAATGACTTATACTAATATATAACACCCCAAAAGTAGATTTATAATTTTTTTTGATATATAGATTATGATTAATGAAGAGCCAATGATATCTGTCTTAATGCCCGTCTATAATGAAGAATTGTACTTAAAAGAAGCATTAGATAGTATATTAAATCAGACATACTCAAATTTTGAACTGATAATAATTAATGATTGTTCTACCGATGCTACGGAACAAATAATTTTAGGCTATTCTGATCCTCGAATTCATTACTTCAAAAATGAAAGAAATTTAGGAATAGTTGGGACCCTAAATTATGGGTTGGGGTTATGTAAAAATAAATATATTGCGAGATTTGATGGAAATGATATAAATCACTTAGACAGATTTGAAAAACAAATAAATTACATGGAAACCCATAATAATGTTGTAGCATGTGGATGTTATTTTACGATTATTGGGAAAGAAGATCAAGGTGCAATTGATATTGCATCAAATCCAGATGATATACGCTGTGATATGGCACTGTATTCTCAAGTTCCGCATACATTTGTTATGTTAAGAAATGATGTGATATGCAGTAAAGGACTGCGTTATAAAGAGGAATATAGATACGCTGAAGACTATAAATTATGGACTGAATTATTGCAATATGGTGATATATTTAATATACCAGAGATTTTAGGCAAGGTAAGAATAGTTAATGAAGGAATAAGTGTAGCGCATATTGATAGGCAGAGACAATTATCTGATAGAGTTAGAAAAGATTATCTACTGCAGTTGGGTATTAAAACAAACTTTACTCTCGGAGAAATTGTAGGAGGTAAATTAACAAAAGAGCAGGTAAAAGAGACCTTGATAAATTACTATCCTTTTATCATTCGCTGTAAACCATATAATTGGATACGCAAAAACTATGTGTCGTGTTTGAAAAAATATATGAAACAATTAGGCAGATTTGAAAGAGTAAAAGAGTTGAGAAAATTCAATACAATTCTTAGTATAAAGGATTGTTTGTCAATTGTTATTAAATAAGATGTTTTCGGTAATTATAACTTGTTATAAAGAAGGACGGGATTTGCTTCGTGCAGTTGAGTCTGTGCGAAGGCAGACATATAAAGACTACGAGATAATTGTAGTTAAGGACTATTCTACGCACTCCCAGACGCTTGCCGCGTGTCATGAATTGGAGGCAGAGGGCGTAAAAGTGATATATGCTGAGCATAATTTAGGACTTTCAGGAGCAAGAAATATAGGGATAGAACAGGCATCATTTGATTATATCCAATTCCTTGACGCTGACGATGAATTGCCGGAGAATACGTTGAAAAACATAGCAGATACCATTATAAAATATGGAGAGGTAGAGGCTGTTTTTGGAGATTATATATTAGATACAGGCGTAGAAAAAAGCCGCATTATTTGTTCAAATACTGATGTTATAACTATTAAAGAATATTTCAGAAAACATAAAATTATAGGCACATTATGTTATAAGAAATCTTTATTGCAGCAAATTGGCGGTTATAGCATGAAATATTCAATAGGGTGTCAAGATGTAGATTTGCATTTGCGCTTGTTTGAAAATGGTGTAAAATATACATATTGCCCGGAGGTCTTATATATATGGAATAAGCGTGAATACGGCATGAATACGTCTACACATAACGCTGAGTCGTTTGACGAGTGCATGTATGAGCATCGCGATTTTGTGGCACCATATATCGGAAAACGCTACCTGTTAGGACTTCTAAAAAGTCATGGCAATAAAGAAGAGTATTGCCGATATTTTCGTCAGTACGCCCCTCGGTGGTGTCGCTGGGCAACGATACTTCCCTTCCCATTATTAACCAAATTCGCAAGATTTGTTAAATGACAAAACTTCCTAAAATATCAATCATCACACCCGTCTACAATCGAGTAGAGATGCTTGAGCAGACGATATTGTCTGTGCTGAAACAAAAATATTCTAACTTGGAATATATCATCGTTGACGGAGGTTCAACAGATGGCACCGTGGATCTTATAAAACATTATGAAGAAAGCATAATGGAAGGTGAGTTTGAAGGTGTGGAGTTAAAGTGGCTGTCTGAAAAAGATAATGGTATGTACCATGCCATAATGAAAGGTATGAAACTCGCAACAGGTGATGTCGTGGCATGGATAAATTCCGATGATATGTACCATACAGGAGCATTACATATTGTTGGAGAGTTATTTGCTCAACTACCAGATGTGGCGTGGCTTACAGGTACGCCAACGCTTTACAATTCTCAGGGATTGTGTGTAAAAACGTTTCCCACTCAATACTGGACATGGAAACGTTTTCAACGAGGTGATTTCCGCTGGCTGCAACAAGAAAGTACATTTTTCAGACGCGAGTTGTTCAATAGAGTAGGTGGCTTGAATTTAGAATATAAGTTGGCTGCCGATTTTGATTTATGGTGTAAGATGTTTCAGGTGGCGCGCCTATATTCTGTGTCAACGATTTTGGGCGGTTTTCGACAGCACGGCAACCAATTGTCGGTCGCAGGTGTTGCCAAATACGAGGCGGAGGTAAAACAAATATGCCAAAGTTTCGCAATCGGGTATAAACCATACTTCACTAACCGTTGGCTGAAGAAAGTCATCAGTTATTTTGACACCCGTAGCGCGGTATGTTACTCATTTGAATCAGGCAAATGGGAAATCACACGAAAATGACATTGTCAATGTAAGTTATATTTCTAACGTTACTTAATAATCAAGTTGAATCTTAATAGTCGAAATATGAAAGTATATGTAGATCCTGCGTTCAACGCATTATATGCTACTTTCTACTATAAGGGGTTGAGAGATTTATATGGGAAAAATAATGTAATTCTTACAAGTAAACCATTCTCTAATTTGCATTATCAATCAGAAACTCATATATTTGCTTTTGTAGTTGAAGGCAGAAAATATGCAATTGATTTCGCTGATTCAAATGATATTTTGTATGAAGATTTTCTGAGTTGGGCAGATGTATATGCTAAAGTGAATTATAATAGTAATTTTATTCCGCCATGTTGGCAAAATAAAGTGGTAAAATGTGGCCCAAATTATTCCATTGGACTTACTAACAATAAATATATTGCAGCCTTGCAATGTGTCAAACACTACTTGCTATGCCACAGAAGAGTAGATTATAGTTTTGCTAAATATCTTTCGCGTTACATAATGTCTTCTAAAAGAAAAACTTTGGTGGAGTTATCATGTGAAAAAGAAAAATATATATTTTTTGTGTCAACGCTTTGGTGGGGACAAGAAAAGGTGAATAAAGCAAGGATAAACTTTATTAGAGCCTGCTTAGAATTACAAAAAGAAGGTAAAATAACTTTTGAAGGCGGACTGATACCTGATGCTCAACAAAATACTGATGGGATAAAGGATATTATTTTTAAGGACAGAATACCATATAATGAATATATGCTAAAACTTTCCCAATCATCAATTGCATTTAATACTCCCGCTTATTTTGATTGTCATGGTTGGAAATTACCTGAATATATGTCAATGAATAAGGTTATATTATCAACTCCTTTTGTAAACGAATTGCCTGTTCCTCTGAAGCATAAAGAGAATATCTATTTTGTTGAAGATACGGAAGTTTCCACAATCAAAAAGTCGATAATGGAATTATTGCAAAATAATGATTTGTACAATAACATTAAACTAAATATAAAGGAATATTATAACAGAAATATTCGTGAAGATATTTGTGTTGATAATCTCGTAAAAGCAAAGCAATGAAAGAACTACATCTTTTTATAATATGGGAACGAGGCAGATATGCTCAGGATAAAATTTTAACTCATATTGAAGAGCATTTTTCAGTAGTTAAAATCTATGATGTGTTATGGAGTCCAAGTTTAGTAGCCCTGAATTTCTCTCGATTTTATGGTACAAAATTACCTGACCGTTCATTCAAAGAAAAAGAATGTGGTCGCGGACGTTTTTTGTTGGTTATTGTTTATGACGAGCATCCAATATATCAAAAACGATTCACAAGCAAAGGTGAGCAACTGGTCAATGTTAATATGTTCGATGCCAAATCGTTGTATAGAAAGTGGACGGGAGGCGGTCATAAAATCCATGCTACAAACTCACCAGAAGAGACAAATCATGATATCACTTTGTTGCTCGGACTTAATACTGAGGATTTTATAAGGCAAATAGCACCCGTAAAAGAAATTGACATAATCCACAAAGATTTAGTCGGAGCAACGGGATGGAAGAGCATTTCGCAGTTGTTCTATGTAATGAATAATTGTATGGAATATGTTGTGCTACGAAATTGGGAGTGTCTCCCCGAACAATATACTCTTGCAGAGCATGGTGACATTGATATATTAGTGTATGATAGAGAAAATGCCGTATTTGTCCTTAATGCCACTAAAATACATAAAGATCCTAAAAGAGTTGCATATAATGTTTTAATCAATAATACAAATGTGCCGTTTGATGTAAGATACATAGGTGATAATTATTATTGTTCACATTGGCAGTATCAGTTGTTAGAAAATATAATATACTATAAGAATATTGTCAAAGTGTTAGATCCTCAAAACCATTTATATACTTTACTATATCATGGTCTAATCCATAAATGGGAAATTAAAAAAGACTATGTTGAAACTATTCTGAGGTTGGCAAAACAATTGGGTGTAGAATTATCGTCCAACTTTTCCAATGCCACTGATGTACTTGTTAACTTTATGCAACATAACGGCTATGAGTTCATTAAACCCAATGATGATTCAGTTATATGGAATATTGAATATAAGCCCGTAAGCGAATATATCAATCGATTCAACGGAGTGATATGTAGTTATAACGCTTTCCCGTGTAATCATATTTGGTATGTAAGTAAAGTGTTTAAGTGCGACGGGGCATATATAAAAGTCGGCTCCAAAGCAAATATTGACAATGAATATCAGTGCTTGAAACAATTACAAAGGTACGATTGTTTCCCCAAAATTATATCCCATAGAAATGTGCATGGAGAGTTCTGCTTAGAAATAGAGGCAATCGATGGGATTAATATGTCAGACTATTTCCACAAATCAGAACATCTCAATAAAAGACATTTGAATAACTTTATTTTGCAATGTGTGGATATCCTAACGATACTGAAAAAAGAACACATTGCACATCGTGACATCAGCCCCGAACAATTCCTCATTACAAATGCCGGAAAAGTGTATCTTATTGATTTTGGTTGGGCAAGACGTGATGTTGTTTCTAGAACTGTGAGTAACTCGTTGATAATCCCCCCCCCCGCAATATGCGGGGCACGATATAAAGTGAATGGTGATGCTACAACTGATTTCCAGATGTTTGCCACAATGTTGATATTTTGGTTCAAAAATATGCCATATTTGAAACAGGTCGAAGATGTTCTTTTTTCAGTTGATGACAATTTCGAGACAGTGAAGGAAGAAGTGAAGAAGTCGCTTGATTCAAAATATTTTACATTGAAAGATTACTATATTTTAATTGGTAAGGGGGTAAACAAATCTTTATCAAGCAAAGTGTCTAAGTATATAAATATAGCAAAAAAATCATTAAGATTTATAAAAAGATCAATTAAAAAATTGTTTTCTTAAAAATTAACCATTATCGCAATAACAGCGATATAGTCGGTGTTTTTACCTGAATTGTTAAAAACTGAAATCATAAATTATATTCTAACACTACTGTCCACTAAAAAAATGGACGATTAAAAATTTAAGTCAAACAATAACGGTTCACTTGAATCAAGACGTTCTTTGTCATTTTGAAAATTAGTTTTGTTGAGCAACTCCGTAAGGTGCATTTTGTTTGTCAGTGATACACTCAAAACGTGTAAAAGTTCATAGGTTGTCAGCTCAAGTTTCATATCGTGTTGCACACAATTGCCACCAAACAAAATGTGATGATAGCCACAAAAATTTGTATCTTGACAGCATTGAGCGATGTGCCGTAAAAATGCTTTATCTTGAGGTGCTGTTTGAGCCATTTGAAAAACAACTCAATCTGCCACCTGTTGCGATAAAGTTCTGCCACTTCCAATGCAGTCAAATCAAAGTTATTGGTCAGGAAAATAAACTCACGTTTGTTCTCTTCGTCCCAATATCTTATCAATCGCAAGGGTTCAGGATAATAATCCCTCGGATAAAATCCTGTAAAACATATTGTGCTATCAGACAATACATTTGGTGGTAGTTTCCGTTTCCACGATATGCGCTTGTATTGTACATTCTTCTTTGCTCTAACCACGAAATTAGCACCTAATTGTCGGATAAGATACAAGCGACTGAAGTCATTATATCCTCTGTCGAAGATATAGTAAGAACCTTTCTCGTATGGTATCTCATCCATCACATTGATGTCATTTACTTTGGCTTCAGTGATATAGGCAAATGTGGGTACTCCGGCTTGTACATCAAACATTGTATGCACCTTTATGCCACCTTTCTTTTTGCGGAATTTTGCCCAAGTGAAAAGTGAAAGACATAGGTCGATTGTAGTGCTGTCAAAAGCATAGACATTGCCGTCTAATCCTAACTTGTCGGTTGCTCGTTTACGCCGTGCTTCGGCTATCATATAATAGGCAAAATCTTCAAAAATGCGGTAGTCACGTTGCTCATTTGCCTTTGAAAGATTGCTCCGTGAAATGCTTTTTCCAATGCCTAAATGGTACAATTTTGAGCGATGTGCTTGGAGGACTATAACGACATCTCGCAAACTTGCCGACCTGCTGAGCTGCCCGAAGATAAGCGTAAGTAACTGATTCCAACAGGTATAATGCTTGACATAGTGGTCGCCATTATACTTACGAACGAGGTTGTTGAAATGGTTGCGGTCAAGAAATTCAATCACCTGTGAGAAAATGTATTTGATTTTATTCATAGGGATATAAGTTTTTCCCTACAAAGTTACAAATTCAAATCCGTTGACTCAAATTATCGCTGTAATAAACTAATTTTCAATAATTCAAAGAACTTTATCTTGATTTATAGTGGACACTAATGATATTCTAACATTATGAAATTGGAATTATTTGAGAGCCGGGTTGTTGCGAATAATAGTCTTTCTACCCCCCCCACCAACCATTCGCAGGGCGAAAAAACTGTTTAGTATCTGTGATAATCCCCACATATAATCATCAGGATGTAATAGGAGAAACATTAAATGCGCTGACTAAACAAACATATAACAACATTGAGTTTGTAATATCAGATGATTGTTCGAATGATAATACATGGAATGTGATACAGGCCTATATACCAAAATTAGAGAAATTAGGTAAAGTATTTGCTCATAAACAAGATAGGAATCTTGGAATTTGTGAAAATTATAATTACTTATTCTCTTGTGTTCATGGCGATATAGTTGTTATTAACGAAGGAGATGATGTGTCAATGCCAGATAGAATTGTAAAGGTAGTGAATTATTTTTTCGAAAACCCTAGGTTAGTCTTATTGCAATCATCTTATATTCTGTACAAAGATGATGAATACTTCGAAGTTAGTGATAAAAATTTGGCAGGTAAATATAGTATTACAAATTACAAATATGGTAAAATTCCTTCTTTCGCAGGGTGCGCGATGGGGTTCCGTTATGAATTAATAAGTAACTTTCCCCAATTTGATAATAAAACCCCTTGGGTAGATGATGCATTAGGCAGAAGAGCATTATTGTTAGGTGAATTTATGCAAGTGGATGATAAGCTCTTGTTATATAGAATATGGGATAAGAATACAAGTAGCGATGGTATGGGTAGAGGAATAAAAAGACTCAGATTTCTACAACAAGATTTTAAGGATATAAGGTATGCATATAAAAATGGAATTATTCAATTATCTGATTTTATAAGAATAAGAATGGTAGTTCTTCGAGAAATGGCAATTACAATGTTGAACACATGTGTAATTTACAGGAAGTTACGAAATTTAATTAAGAATAAGGATTAAGTATGACTCTATCAATTATCACGATAACATATAACAATCTGGGTGGTTTGAAGCGTTCTGTGGAGTCGGTGCTGAGACAGAACTATCGTAATTGGGAACTCATCGTAGTTGATGGCGGCTCTACGGACGGCACGAAACAATGGCTGCGAGAAACGGCAGATACCCGTTTACGCTATGTCTCTGAGCCTGACAATGGTATCTACGACGCACAGAATAAGGGCATCGGCATGGCACGTGGCGAATACTGCTTTTTCCTCAATGCCGGTGATGTGTTTTGCGATAATTATGTGCTTGAAAAGATGCTACTTGGAGAGAAGAGCGACATCGTTTATGGAAATGAGATTGAGGTGTTCTATGAAGAAGGTAAAATCCTGAAAAAGAGTAGAGTATGGGGAGTTGAAAATCCTACTATGGTGGATATTTATCTTAGTTGCATGAAACATCAGGCCACTTTTATCAAACGAAGTCTTTTTGATAGGTTTGGGGTGTATGATGAAAGTCTTAAAATATGTGCAGATTGGGAGTGGTTTTTCAGGGTGATAGGTTTCAATGATGATGTATCTTTGCATTACAAGAATGTAGATGTGGCTTTGTTTGAAGCAGGCGGATATAGTTATACGCATCCTGATATTTGCAAGAAAGAAAAAGAGATTATCATAAATAAATATATTCAATCCTCAAGGCTGAAGGCTGATTTAGATTTTCTTGCGCATTACAAGCGTTTGCGAGAGGCAGAAAAAAATCCTGTGCTGCGATTTTTATTGCGTTCTACAATGTGGTGCGTAAAATTTTTCATGCGAAAGCATTAAGGAGTTGTCGCATTATTATTTTACTAAAGATCCGATTTCATGGAATCAACAAATTATAATTTTTCTTTATCTACTAATTGTTCGAATTAAATGAAAAGATTTTTAATATTTACAAATTTAGCAAATTAAACGAAAAACTACATTTTCTTTGTTCTTTTTGATTTGTCAAAAATCATCAAAAATAATTCAAAAATGTCTTCCATTTCCTACCTGATGGATGGGGATATTAGATATGACAAGTGAGAGAGTTTAGTAATATATTATGATACCTAAGATAATTCATTATTGTTGGTTTGGTCAAAAGCCGCAGCCAAAAGTGGTAAAGAAGTGCATTCAGACTTGGCACAAGCACATGCCTGATTATGAGTTGATGCTTTGGAATGAGCAAAACTCACCGATGGATCATCCTTTTGTTCGTTCAGCCTATGAGGCAAAAAAATACGCTTTTGTGGCAGACTATGTGCGTTTTTGGGCTTTGTATAACTATGGTGGGGTGTATTTGGATACTGATATGTATGTACTCAAGAGTTTCGATGACTTGCTTGATGCTAAATTCTTCGGTGGTTGGGAAACTCCGATGTCTGCTACAACTGACAGTGCCTCTGCCCCAAAGGCAGAAGGCACTGTCAGTTGCGGCGCCCTCGGGGCTTGCGCCCTCGGGGTGGAAACAAAAGAGATATTGGATAAATACGACTCAATGGTGTTTGATGTTAAGAATTTGGACTCATATATTATCCCTCGTGTAATAACTCCGATACTTCTCAAACATAAAGATGAAATAAAAATATATCCCTATGACTATTTCTATGCTTTTCCTTTCGATAAGCGTATGGAACATGATTTTATGAAATATGCCACTGAAAACTCTTACGCCATGCATCTATGGGATTTGAGTTGGTATCCGTGGTATAAAAAAATAATAAGGCAAATAGTAATAGAAATTAAAAAATTACTTAGACATGCATAGACTCTTACATATAATTCATTCTTTCTTTTATTTGCCATTATATCTTTTTGTTAGAAAAAATATGCTTTTTCAAAAAGATATGATGCGATGGTCAGAATGGAAAGAAGCCCCTTATTTAGGCAGATATATGCAATTTGTTTTTCTTATGACCGAATATAAAGAGTTCCGCAATATCTGTTATTTCCGTATGGGGAAGTTGCAGTATTTTGTTAGATGGATGTGCCCGCCATTAGATAGCCTGTATATTCGCACCAAAGATATAGGTGGAGGCTTGCTCATTCAACATGGTTTTGCCACTATTATTCATGCAGAAAAGATAGGAAACAACTGTAAGATTTTTTAGCAAGTAACAATTGGCTATAATGGTGACAAACGACCAATAATTGGTGATAATGTGGAAATTTGTTGTGGAGCAAAAGTTATAGGGGGAGTTAATATAGGTAATAATGTTATTGTAGGAGCCCAGTCATTGGTAATCAAAGATGTAGAAGATAATGTGGTCGTTGGCGGAGTGCCGGCTAAGGTATTAAAGACTAATAAGTGATATGCCTTTTCTAAATTTAAGTTTATCAGGTATAGGAGCATTGCTATTACAATTGTTTGTAATAGGCACTTTCATATACTTATTCATAAAGCATGAGAAAACTCCATTTAATTTTACCATGCTTTTGATATGGTATCCTCGTGTATTTGAGTATTATGGAAAAAATGCGCAAAATATATATAAGATAATAGTATTAGCATTTGTACTATTAGTTTGCATCATGTATAGAGTATGGAGAACATATCAAAGACAAGATTCATGGTTTGTGTTGACATTTGTATTTTTTACATTGCAATTTTTGCTGAGTTGTTTGTTTTATTCCAATGATTCATTTACTATAATATTCTCACAATTATCTCGTTATGTAGAATTATTTTTATTGTATTTCATAATGAAATATGTAGTGTATCTATCTGATAACAAGGAAAAAACTTTAAAGTTGTTTTATGACATAATCTTAATGAATATAATTATATCAATTGTGAAATTTTTAATTTATAGGATTCAAATTGAGGGATTAGTGGGTACGCTTTGTGTTCAAGGTGGGGCATTAGGCACATCTTTGCCCATAGTTGGATTTTTAGTTTTGTGGCTGTATAGGAAGGGGCAATTCTCAATTAAGGATTGGATATTTGTTATAGGATTATTAATTATAGGTTTTACTTCTGCTAAGCGTGCTATTATATTTGTTTTGCCAGTAGTAGTAATGCTATTCATGACATACGCTAAAGGCATTCAAATCAACAAATATCTTGGGTTAGGAATATTAGCCGTACCCATATTATTCTATTTTGGGGTAAGATTAACTCCAACGCTTAATCCCGATAATAAGGTATGGGGAACATTCGATTGGGAATTTGCCTTCGATTATGCCGAACACTATCAGTTTGGAGAAGAAGGTATGGAAGGACAAACAGAAATACTACAACAAGAACAACAAATCAATTATGCAGCAGGAGCCTATACTGTTGGTAGTGAAAAAATCGAGGCTGAAGGACGAGGTGGTGCTACGATTGCACTTCTAAAACTGATTTTCGGTCCGCAAAAACTAACAGAACAAGACCTCTGGGGTATAGGTTTCAAAAATATGTATGGAGTAGATTATGATGAATTTGATAAGTTGCCATTAACTATTCATATCAATCACAAAGGTTCTGCAACCGGTCTTTTTCAAACTTATGTTACAACAGGAGTATTAGGTATATTAGTAACAATCTTTTTTTGTTTTCTTCCTTTCTTTTTCATAAAAAACATGAGGTTAAGAATAATTCTATTAGGTATTGTCTTTTGGGAGTATTTTTTATATACAGGAATGATTTTCAGAACACCTGCTCTTATGGCAACTATATTATTCTTTATTGAATACATTAATTATTACATAAATATGCAAACAAAATATAGCAGGCTTTGAAATGACACTCTCAGTTATCATACCAGTTTATAATGTAAAACACTATCTGCAATCTTGTATAGATAGTGTACTTATGCAGACTTATTCAGATATGCAAATAATTCTCGTTGACGATGGTAGTACAGATGGTTCAGCCAAACTCTGTGATGAAATCAAAAAACGAGATAGTAGAATTTGTGTTATTCATAAAACTAATGGCGGATTGAGCGATGCACGCAACGCAGGACTTCGTCAAGCCCAAGGAGAATATGTAGTATTCCTCGATGCTGATGATGTATGGCTTCAAAAAAATGGAATAGAAAAAATGGTAGATTGCCTAAATCATAAACCAACAGATTTATTGTTATTTAAGAGGGTTGATTTATATCCAAGCCATAAAACTTATGAAAAAGATTATGACGCACAATATATAAATACACATACTGTTCAGCAAGTGTTTGAAAATCTTGTATTAACGCAAAGATTTAATATGAGTGCTTGTTTCCAACTTGTAAGTAAAGAATTTTTGATTAAAAACGATTTGTGGTTTCCTATAGGGATGCTAAGTGAAGATGTAGATTGGAGTCTCAGACTTTGGCAAAAAGTCAAATCCGTACAGGCATTGAATATTGACATGTATGGTTATCAACATCGTCAAGGAAGCATTACAACAACTTATTCTATTAAAAATCTTGAGTGCTATGATGTAATGTTTCAAATCTGGAGCGATAATATAAATAAAAAGGAATATACTAATAAAAAGGCGATAGGTGCATATTTGGCAAATTTATATGTAAGTTGCATATATGCATATAAATTGATTGATCCTCAGCAAAGAAATAAGGCTCGTGAAATAATACATCGAAATGTTGATTTATTGAATTATGCTAATGCCCCTAAAGCCATAAGAGCAAAAAAACTGTATAATTATTGCGGCGAATGGGGAATGTGCTTCTTATTAAGTTCTTATGCCGCGCTAAAGCGTTTAATCAAAAAATGAAAGTCCTCTTTGTAGCATCATATAACAAAGGTTTCTTCTCACCTTTTATCGTTGAGCAAGCACAGGCTTTGGAGAAAGCAGGTTACCAAGTGCAATTCTATGGCGTCGTTGGACATGGAATCATCGGATACCTACAACTGCTAAAAGACCTTAAACTGAAAATCAAACAGTTCCAACCCGACATAATTCATGCTCACTACGGACTATGCGGACTGCTTGCATGTCTTCAACGACAAAGGCCAGTGGTAGTTACCTTCCATGGCTCCGATATCAACCAATCAAATGTGTTCAGATACTCTAAACTCGCCATGCATCTTGACAAATGGAACATATTTGTCTCTGAGGCGAATATGAAAAAAGCAGGACTGAAACATAAATGCTCACTTATCCCATGCGGCATTGACCTCACTGACTTGCAACTCACAACACGCTCACAAGCACGAGAAAAACTTAATATCAAAAAAGACAATAAGTTAGTCCTTTTCTCAGGTGCTTTTGATAATAAAGTCAAAAACTCACCTTTAGCATTTCAAACTATCAACTTATTGGGCGAATCGGTCGAGTTAAAAGAACTCAAAGGATATAATCGCGAACAAGTAACGCTGCTTATGTGCGCTGCTGACGCCTTACTAATGACCTCTTTTATCGAAGGCTCGCCACAAGTAGTCAAAGAAGCAATGGCTTGCAGCTGTCCCATCGTCAGCGTCGATGTCGGAGATGTAAAGGAAAGAATAAATGGGGTAGAACACTGCTATATCGCTCATAATCACGATGCACAAGAACTCGCTGATTTGCTGAAAAATGTACTATCAGCACCTAAACGAACCAATGGCCGCGACAAAATTATTGCAGACGGCTTAGATAATGTGACAGTATCTGAAAAGATTATCAATATCTACAAAACAATCACCAATGTCAATTGTTGAACATTTATAATTGTCCCATTTGCTTGATTTGGTTAATTTCGTAATATTCGCTAATAACATCTAAATTACAAAACTTTCCCACATAAGAGATAATGAGATTAAATTTTGCGTAATTTTGGATAATTTTTGACAACTTAAAAATAGAGAAAAACGCAGTTTTTCGTTAAATTAGTTTAATTCGTAGATTTCTATATAATTTGTGGATAAGCCGATGTGGGAAACTTTACTAAATTATAATTCGCAGATAAAATAGTAGAGTAGAGCCAATGTGCACTATTAGGCTCTGCAACATCAATTTATAAGTTCATCAGTTAAATCACATATTATAATTCCCGCACGCTACATTTATCGAGAATAAGATATTTGTGAACTCTAACCCGAAAATTTGCAAATTTGCAATTCTCGGGATTTTTTGTTTCTACACTCATAAATCTAAAAATTCGACTTACCCCAAAACTTTTATCTCAGGTAGGGTATTAGTACTATGTCTAATCGTAGTAGAATAGGGTGGTTTATTTCACAAAACTCAAGTAAAGAAATGTTAAATTCACAATATACCACACAAGGTAATTCACAGATGTACACGATCCGCAACGATGTATGATATAGAATTGTGAATAGTGTGAATTAACATTCACAACCTTTGTGTCATTTCAACAATAATCAAAATAAACAATCTAATATCATAACTAACTTATTATATATAAGCAGTTATGAAATATCTATAAAGTGCTACTTGTTAAATTCGGCGTCTTTTTGAGTTGTGGCTATGTAACTTAAATAATTAAATAAAAATAAATCCATAACTTGCATATATCAGTTAGTTATATTAAAAATATAAAGTTCTAATTATTGTCTATTTAACATCTGGCTTGAATCATTCTCTATTTATGGCTAAATTCTTACTTTTCATTTGAAAATATAGTACAATTTATTATTATTCATATTTGTGATTTGTATATGTGAAAAAGTTTTCGTAATTTTGCAATCAAATTGAGTCGATATTATTCACAAATGACAATATCTTTATGAACGAAAAGGAAAGAATAGAACAGTTGATGAATGCCGAGCAAATGAACGCTAAGCAGTTCGCTCAAGAAGTTGGAATTCAGGCAGGTACATTGTCCAATATCGTTAATGAACGCAATAAGCCAAGTCTGGAAGTCCTGCAAAAGATATTAAATCGCTTCCGCATGGTGTCTTCAGATTGGCTTTTTCTTGGGATAGGTCCGATGTATCGTCAAAAAAACGATTCTCAGCAAGTCTTATTTGACATGAAGCCTGCCGAAGATACACTAAATCTACCTAAAACAGAGCAAGTTACAGATATATACATGAAAAATAATCCTGCTCCTCAAATTAATGAAAAGCAGGTTAAAAAAATTCAGAAAATAACCATCTTCTACGATGACGGTACTTTTCAGGAAATTATCAATTCTTGATTATTATAAATTCTTTTTTTCTTTCATATTCAGCAAAAGAATAATCGTAAGGATTCTTCTCGTCTGCCTGATGATGCTCTATTGCAGATAGTTGCCATTCATTTGAATTTATCTCTGGAAAGAATGTATCTGCGTCATCCCACACATTATGAATATGTGTTATATATAGTTTGTCGGCAATCGGCATAAATTGCTTATATACCATGCCGCCTCCAATTATGAAATTCTCTTTTTTCTCGTCTGCAAGCCTTGCTGCATCCTCTATTGAATACGCAGCCTCAGCCCCCTCAAACTGTTCGCCCGTGATGTCGGTTATTACTATATTTCGCCTATTGGGCAGCGGATGCTTAGGAAGTGAAAAAAATGTCCGCTTGCCCATAATCACTGTCGAACCGCTCGTAATCTCTTTAAAATGCCGTAAATCGTTGGGAAGATGACAAAGCAACTCACCTTTCCTACCAATTGCATTATTCTTATCTGCTATCGCTACTATTATTGAAATCATACTGCTACTACTCCTGCTATATGTGGATAAGGATTATAATCAATAAGTTCAAAATCTTCATATTTAAAACTGAATATATCTTTCACATCCGGATTTATAATCATTTTAGGCAAAGGTCTTGGTTCGCGCGTCAGTTGCAAATTCACTTGCTCCAAATGGTTCAAGTAGATATGTGCATCGCCAAAGGTATGGACAAACTCACCAGCCCTCAAGCCCGTTACTTGAGCCATCATCTGCAATAACAGCGCGTATGAGGCAATGTTAAATGGCACACCAAGGAATATATCTGCACTACGCTGATACAATTGCAAACTTAATTTTCCATTCGCCACATAGAACTGAAACAATGTGTGGCATGGTGGAAGAGCCATCTTATTTACCTCTGCCACATTCCATGCACTTACTATCAAGCGTCTTGAGTCCGGATTCGTCTTTATCTGGTCCACAAGCAATTGTATCTGGTCTATCGAGCCTCCATTATAGTCTGGCCAACTGCGCCATTGATGCCCATAAACTGGCCCTAATTCTCCATTCTCATCCGCCCACTCGTTCCATATCCTTACACCATGTTCCTGAAGCCAATGAACATTCGTATTACCCTGCAAAAACCAAAGCAATTCGTATATAATACTTTTCAAATGAAGTTTCTTGGTGGTTAACAGAGGAAAACCGTCTGACAAGTCAAAACGCATTTGATGGCCAAAAACTGATAGCGTTCCTGTACCCGTACGGTCATCTTTCCTCACACCTTCTTCAAGCACACGCCTGCATAAATCAAGATATTGTTTCATTACACAAGATGTTGTTTCATTGCACATTTTTCTTTTCGCCCGCAAAATTACAAAAAAACTTTCATATATCATACCTTTTTTATATCTTTGCAGCCAAATATTAGGACAATCTAGTCTATATAGTCTATCTAGTCCCTCTAGAATAACATCTAAAAACAAACATAAATATGAATACTCTTCAAGAACTAACCGACAAGATCTATGCTGAAGGCGTAGAAAAAGGTAAAGAACAGGCTGAGGCTATCGTTTCACAAGCAGAGCAAAAAGCAGCGCAAATCGTTGCTCAAGCACAAAAAGCAGCACAAGAGCAACTCGCTGACGCTGAGGCTAAAGCGGCTGAATTAGACAAAAATACTCGATCAGAACTTCGACTCTTCGCTCAGCAATCGGTTAACGCTATAAAAACCGAAATCGCTAATATCCTCAGCGATAAAATCGCATCTGATAGCGTCAAGGCCGCTACTGCCGACCCTAAATTTATGCAGAAAATAATTGCTGATTTAGCCGCCCAACTCGCTAAAACAAGTGAGGTGGTCATTGAAACAAAAGACGCTGAAGCACTCAATAAGTATTTCGCTGCCAATGCTAAAGATTTGCTCAACAAAGGTATTGAAATCAAACAAGTAAAAGGTATTAAGACCGACTTCACTATCTCACCTAAAAATGGTGGTTACAAACTCGCCTTCGGTGACGACGAATTTATTGATTATTTCAAACAATATCTCCGTCCGCAACTTATTGAATTGCTCTTTTAATTGTCTTCCTCTCTTTTTATTCCTTCTTATAATATGGGATACGAATATCTTATAGCAGGCTTAGAGGATATTGCTCTCGGACAAAAACCTAAGTTTTCCTTACAGCAATTGATTGATTTGCTTCATGAGCAACTCACTGAATCAGATTTCAACCTCATTCTCTTGCTGCAAAAAACTAACAACGACCCTTCATTAATACAACTCTTTCAAGAAGATAGTGTTCAAGATCGTTTCCACGAGACTACGCTTTCTGAAAATGATTTTCGCACCCAACTGTTGTACGAAGAGGGGTGTAAATCTAAAAACAAGTTCGTTCGCGAGTGGTTCGAGTTTAATCTTAACCTCAATAATGTGCTCGCAGCAGCAATTTGTCAGAAACATAAATTTGATATTGACAAAGTGATTGTGGGTAATAATGAAGTGGCGCAAACGCTGCGTAAAAATGGGGTGGGGAAAAACTCCAATTTGGCTGTATTGTTGCCCGAACTCAAAGAAATTATTGCACTAACTGATATAGATGATCTCTTACAACGAGAAAAACATATCGATGCTCTTCGTTGGCAATGGATAGAAGATAATGCTTTGTTTAATTATTTCGACACACAAGCCGTGATTGCATATTACCTTAAGGCTACTATTTTACACCGATGGGATGAACTCAGTAAGGAAAAAGGCGAAGAAGTGTTCCGAAATCTTATCAATGATATGAAGAAGGACATTAAGTTCTAACTATTCTAAATCATCTAAGTTAGCGTAGCGGTCTAAGTCATCTAAGTTAGCGCAGCGGTCTAAATCCTCTAAAATATATGACAAGTGATTCTTTTATGAATAAGTGGCTTCTGGGCATACCATACGAAGTGGCTTTTTGGGAAGCCACTTATTCTAACAAACAATCACTCAAAAGCCTATTCCAATTCTCACATCTCGGCTCGCAAATCACACTCGACGGCTTCGATGTGAGAACTTTCTTACTCCAACAACCAAAACCATTTGATGCTGTAATCTTAGATGTTGGAGCAGGAATGACTTTCTTCCCTGGCAACCTGCTCGAAGACGCACAAAACCAATCTCAACTAAAACCCATCAACATTCATTATCTCGACCCTTTAGCACAATACTATAACCAAATCGCTGAAAAACACCATGTCGAGGTGCCTAAAGTGGAATTTGCTATGATGGAGTATCTTTCCGCTTTCTATCCTATGCATGATGTCAGCCTGATTATAATCAACAATGCTTTAGACCACAGCGCACAACCCGTAAAAGGCATTATTGAAGCAATCAATTGCCTGCATACGGGGGGGGTTCTTTACCTCAATCATCACCCCAACGAAGCAGAATACGAGCACTATCGCGGATTCCACCAATATAATATCATGATAGAAAATTCTCAACTCATCATTTGGAACCAAACACAAAAACATAATATTAACGAATTGCTACATTCATTTGCAGATGTCAAAACTACCATCTGCGGCAACAATCCCGTTGCTGTAATTACTAAAACTGCACCCGTGCCGCAACATCTGCTACAAAAAGATACTGATATCTCCACTTTATCTAATGCCCTTCTTGACTATTCCGTACAAGTTACATCACCACTCGCAATGTTCCAATACCACTCTAAACTCATCTATTATCGGCTCGTACAGCATCTTTCCAAACTCTTTTCTTTTGAAACAAGACAAAAAATCAAATCTTTTATAAACAAATTCTCATAGAGTATTATCTAAATCTATATTTTATGGCCGACGACAAGAAAATCATCTTTTCTATGGTGGGGGTAAGCAAACAATTCTCACCTCAAAAACGAGTCCTTAATAATATCTACCTCAGTTTTTTCTATGGAGCCAAAATCGGTATCATAGGTCTTAATGGTGCAGGTAAATCTACATTGCTGAAAATAATCGCCGGGGTCGAAAAAGATTTCCAGGGAGAAGTCGTATTCTCACCCGGGTATTCCGTCGGATATCTTCAACAAGACCCTATTCTCGATCCCGAAAAAACTGTTAAGCAAGTAGTGCAAGAGGGAGTACAAGAAGTCGTTGATATGCTTCATGAATATGACCAAATCAATCTTGCTTTCGCTGAGCCGGATGCCGATTTCGACCAACTCATCGCTCGGCAAGCACAACTACAAGAAAAACTCGATCATGCAGACGCATGGAACCTTGATAATAAACTCGAAAGGGCTATGGATGCGCTCAGATGTCCCGACGAAAACGCTATCATCAAAAACCTCTCAGGAGGAGAAAAACGGCGAGTTGCGCTATGCCGATTGCTCCTGCAAAAACCTGATATACTGCTCTTAGACGAACCCACTAATCATCTCGATGCTGAATCCATTGATTGGCTCGAACAGCACCTGCAACAATACGAAGGTACCGTCATAGCAGTCACTCACGACCGATATTTCCTCGATCATGTCGCAGGGTGGATACTCGAACTCGACAGAGGAGAGGGGATTCCATGGAAAGGTAATTATTCTTCATGGCTCGAACAAAAAACGGCAAGAATGGCTATGGAAGAGAAACAAGCCTCTAAACGAAGAAAAACACTTGAAAGAGAATTAGAATGGGTGAGAATGGCTCCTAAAGCCAGACAGGCTAAAGGTAAAGCAAGACTCGCCGCTTACGACCGTATGCTCAATGAAGAACAAAAAGATAGAGAAGAAAAATTGGAAATCTTTATTCCTAACGGACCAAGATTGGGAAATAAAGTCATCAATGCAGTGGCTGTAAGCAAGGCCTTCGGAAACAAACTGCTTTTCGACGATCTTAATTTCATGCTTCCACCTAATGGCATCGTGGGAGTCATCGGACCTAATGGAGCCGGTAAAACCACACTCTTTCGCATGATTATGGGAATGGAAAAAGCAGACAAAGGAGTGTTCGAAGTTGGAGAAACTGTCAGAGTAGGCTATGTGGACCAAGTACACTCTAATATCGACCCGCAAAAAACCGTCTATCAAACTATATCCAACGGAACAGAATTTATACGCGTCGGAGGAAGAGAAGTCAATGCACGCGCCTATCTGTCAAGATTCAATTTCACAGGGGCTGACCAAGAAAAAAAATGTGGAGTCCTTTCCGGAGGTGAGCGAAATCGACTGCATTTGGCGCTCACACTCAAATCCGAAGCAAATGTATTGTTGCTCGACGAACCTACTAACGACATCGATGTCAACACGCTGCGAGCATTAGAAGAAGGATTGGAGAATTTCGCCGGATGTGCCGTCGTTATCTCACACGACCGCTGGTTCTTAGACCGTATCTGCACGCATATCATCGCTTTCGAAGGAGACTCTAAAGTATTCGTCTTCCAAGGTTCTTATTCCGAATACGAACAAAACAAACGCCTCAGACTCGGAGAAGACGCTCTCACCCCTAAAAGAATCAAATACAGAAAACTCACTGCAGAATAATAACTCACTATAGAATAACAATTCACTGCATAATAAGAAAACCGGCCATCAAAAATGGTCGGTTTTCTGAATCCTCATAATCCTCAGAATATTCTAAACCCTCTAAATCAGCACATCAGCAATATCATCAGTTGAGCCATCATCACCCTCAAAAACATCGTCAGAGGATATACTGTTGCATAACCTACCGAAGCATTGTCAGTTTCCGACGAAGAACCAACGGCAAAGGCTAAAGCAGGAGGATCGGTCGTGCTACCTGCTATCATGCCCATCAAGGTGAAATAATCTATCTTCCCCCATTTGCGTGCTATTATGCCTACTATCAACAAGGGTAATAGAGTTATTATCACACCATATATTATCCAGACCCAACCGCCTGACATAATCGTTGGCATAAAACTCTCACCTGCCCCCAAACCTACTGCCGCCAAAAACAACGATATACCTATCTCTCTTACCATCATGTTAGCACTCGTTGTCGCAAAGGTTACCATGTGATAATAAGGACCAAAACGACCTATCAATATCGCTATTATTAGTGAACCACCGGCCAAGCCTAACTTGAAAGGAGATGTCAAGTGGGGTAGAGCAATCGGTAGAGTACCTACTATCACACCCAATACTATTCCTAAAAAGACAGGCAACAAATTCGGAACATCCAATTTCTTCATCTCATTTCCAAAGATATCTGCCACCTTCTGCACATCTTCTTTATCACCTACAACTCTTATTCTGTCACCAAGTTGCAAATGCAAATCTGAAGTCGCTATCAAGTCTATTCCGGCACGAGTAACGCGAGTAATCGTCACATGATACTTATCGCTTATTCCCAAATGACGAACTTGCTTACCATTCCACTCCGGCTTCGTAACTACTATCTTCCTTGACACAAGATCCGATGCCGTATGTTGCTTCTCCTCTTTCACCTGCTCCTTTATCGGACCCAGCAACGACAAGGTATCCAAATGATCCCTATCCGCTAATATACGCAAGGTGTCACCCTGACCAAATTCTGTCGTGGCTTGAGGCACTGTCTGACTCCCATCAGGATGAATTATCCTACTTACTACCATTTGAATACTTATCGTATGATGCAACTGACGAATCGACATCGAACGAATCTGCGGGTTACTTATCAATATATCCACCAATATCGGCTCTTTGTTCTTCTTTGAAGAATTTGCAAGAAGTTGAGCCTCCTCATTCTTTAAGTTTATCCTAAATAACCATTTAATAAGCAACATCGAAAATATTATTCCCATCACACCAAGTGGATAGGCCACCGCATAACCCGTTGCTATCGTACTATTATCCTCACCAAACGCATCTGAAAACGCCTGCTGAGCAGCACCCAACGACGGAGTATTCGTTACTGCACCGGACATCACACCTACCATCGTTGACATATCTTCACTAAATATCTTTGCTATTGCAATCGTGGTAATACAGCCCAACAGCACTATTAACGCAGCAAAACCATTCAACTTGATTCCGCCCTTACCAAACGACGAGAAAAAGGAAGGACCTACCTGCAAACCTATCGAATACACAAACAATATAAGACCAAAATCCTTCGCAAAATGCTCCACTTGGGGCATCAGCCGCAAACCAAAATGAGAGAATATTATTCCGCAAAACAATATCCAAGTCACACCCAATGAAAAGGACTTAATCTTTAATTTCTCTGCCAAAAACAAACCCGCTGCTATCGTCAATACCAACACAAGCAACGACTGAGTTATACTCGGCTCTATAAACAAAGAACGAAAATAATCCATAAAAATCTTTTAAGAAACCTTTAATATATCTTATACCTTAAAAACAGAGCGCAAAATTACATTTTTTTTATCACTCCCCAAAATTTATTCTTTTTCCTCTATATCTTCTAAGTTCTCTAAGTTAGCGCAGCGGTCTAAGTCCTCTAATCCTCTCCCTAAAAAATAAGCAGCAAGTACTGGGCTTGCTGCCGCGGTCGCTAATGGTTTCTTGAGTCAGAGTGATACCATATATTATCATTCTGTGCAACCGCTGTTCTTGTATTTGTTTTTTGGTTACCTTAGTTTATTCCTATCTTTTTAATCTTGCTGAGAACGCCTTCTTGACTCTACATTGCCACGCCTTTGCATTTCCCTGCGAGCAATATCCTGCATCGTCAATATCCCGTTTATATATTCACGAGTAAAAACCTTCGCCGCATTCTCCGTTTCTATATTGGTTGATTGAGTTGACATCCCGAACTATCACTAATTTCCACAACGCAAAAGTACGGCGAAAACACCATACCATAATTGTTAAAAAATTACAAAAAATAAGGGAAAACTTACAAAATAGATATTTCTATTCTCAAATCAACAATTTTGCTCCACATCTTGCAATTTATCATTCTTCCTATATTGGTTCGGTGTACAACCTACCAACTTCCTAAACGCATGGATAAAACTGCTTGGTTCCTCATATCCGCATAAAGTGGCTATCTCACTTATCGGCATATCCGTATGCTGACTCAGCATATATTTTGCCTTCTGCATGCTTATATACATTATATAGGTTTTCGGAGATTCGCCTGTCAGCGAATTCAAACGCCTCCGAAATTGAGATGTACTCATACACAAATCACTCGCTACCATCTCTACATCTATCTTACCCTCCTCCAAACGATCATTCACTATATTTATTACCTTTGTCAAAAATTGCTTATCATCCTCCGACAAATTCTCTTCTTCTCTGCTCTTACCTTGTATTACATCTGTGTATAAACCTTCCAATTCCTTGTATTTCTCTCTGCCTTTCTTTATATTCCTATGCATCACTATCCATAAACTGATTATTATCAGTAGTAATATTATAAACGATACTATTCCAAATAGCAACCAGCGTACGCGTGCACGATCGTTCATCGCTATCTTAGATTGCAATAAGTCATTTTCCAATTGAGCATTATATTCACTTATCATCTGCCCCGTCTGCTGACTATACAACTCAGTGCTCAACTTATCCGCACGCTCCAAATGTTGCATCGCCTTCACTACATCACTGCCACGAAGTGCTACATACATACCTCGCTCCGTACTGCATTGATTATATGTGTCGCCTTGCTGCTTAAATAACTCAAGGGCATTATTATAATATTCCGCTGCAAGTAACAAACTATCTTTATTTACCATTATATCACCCAACTGCTTATAACATATCGCCACTGAATGACTATTTCCCGACTCCTCTAATAAAGGTAATGCACGATTTAGTGAACGCAATGCATCATCATATTGCTCCAAACCCATATAAGCAAATGCCATCTGTGATAGCCGAACGCCTATCTTATCTACACGATTCAATTCCTCCTCTATCTTTAGTGCCTTACCTGCACTACATAATGCATCTTTATAATTACCAAGAGAATTCTCTATCTCTGACAATGTGCCATATAAAACGGCCATACGCTTCTTATCACCTATCTCCGCATTTATCTCTATCGCCTCTTTTATGTATTTCTCCGCTTCCTTCGGACGCTTCGCTGTGTAATATACTGCCGCTATACTGTTCAAATCCGAACTGATTCGAGACTTGTCACCCAACTCTTTATCTATATCATAACATTGATTCAAATATCTTATCGCATCCTCATACTTGCTCTGACGCAAACAACTGATTCCTATTATCGACAAATTATCACTCAAATTCCCTAAATTACCCAAACGCTTCCCATAAGGCAAGGCACGCATTCCATAACGCTCTGCAGAATGATAATCCGATTTTGCATACATATATTCTGATGCCCAATAATATATCAAAAAACACAGCGAATCATTGCTTATCTCATCTCCTAATTGATATATCGGACCATCCAAAAATTCATCTTCTACCATATATCTGGACACACTATCTGCCAAAACAAACTTCTCATTTGCTTTGGCAGTGTCAAAACTATTCAGTAAACTCTCTATTGATAACAATATACTTATTACTACCGACAATATCATAACTTATATACCATTTTCTCTTCCGCTATCACTGTGTTCTCAAACACTTCTTTTGCCTCTCCAAGCAATACGCCTAAATCATTAACACGAGCAGAAAAATGACCTAACATAAGTTTCTTTACATGTGCCTTCTTGGCAATTGTGGCAGCCTGACGAGCAGTACTATGCAAATATAATTTCGCACTCTTCTCATACTCATCTGAATAAGTTGCCTCATGATACAACAAATCTACACCTTCTATCAACTCCAACAACCTCTCATTATATGCCGTATCCGAACAATATGCATATCTATATGGAGCAGCAGCAGGACGAGTCAATTCCTCATGAGGTATCACTCTTCCGTCAATGCATACATAATCACCACCTGACTTTATACGAGGCACATCCGAAAGAGGTATGTTGTACATCTCTATCATCTCGCGAATTATATGTGGCTCACGAGGTTTTTCCTCAAACAAAAAACCACAACATGGAACACGATGCTTCAATGGCAATGTACTCACCTTCACCGTCCTATCCTCATATATAACCTCACTACGCTTCGTGTTGATATTGTTGAACCTAACATTGTATGGCAAATCTGGACAAAAATATGAGAGTAGGGGACTAAGCAACTTCTCCAGGTCGGGCTGCGCATGAATACACACATCACGAGTCCTACCAAGCATACCCCAAGTTGACAATAAACCTATCAAACCAAAACAATGATCACCATGCAAATGAGATATAAATATGTTGTTCAACCTGTTCTGCCTTACACCTATGCGCTGCATCGTTATCTGAGTCCCTTCACCACAATCTATCATAAATTGCTTATCCCTCATCTCCAACACCTGAGCACTCGGGGACAAACTCTTCGTCGGCTTTGCCGAACCACATCCTATTATGGTAAGTTGATTACTCATTTCCTATTCCTAAATTCTCTAAAATCTCTAAATCAGCGCAGCGGTCTAAGTCCTCTAAAGCCTCTAATTCTGCGCAGTGGTCTTAGTCTTCTAACCTCTACAACCCCTCTATCTCTGCTAACACCTTTTCCGCCAGTTTCGATTTTCTGTCTATATGAGCCAATATCTCTTTCACCGTCGAATTCGACTCAAAGGTTCCGCGAACATTCTCAAAATCTTTCAAACGCTGTTCTTGATCACCATCTATTCCAAAACCGGTCTGGGCATTTAAGTTAAATTCTTTCTTCGCATCCTCATATATCATCTTGTCCAAACCTACTACCGACTCCTTCCACCTCTTTACTGTGTATTCTATCTTTTCCTTATTTACTTCCTTATATGAACAACCCCATACGCGTTCCAAATGCTCCAATGCCCAAGTCCATTCGTATGAATAATAGTTCTTATGCATACTTATAAACCTTTCTTGTATCTCATCCAAACTCTTTATTCTACCATTTTCTATCTCATCCAACAACGCTGAAATCTCACTCCGTGGCACTATCAACGAACCGCAATCCACCCACTCACCGCTTCCTGTCTGACTATCCGGCTTGAGTATCTCATGCAAATCACTCACACCCTTTTCCAACTGCTTCTCTATTCGTGAAATTAGCGAATTGCCTAAAAACTTCGATATGCCTATCTCATACAAACGCAAACCATTCTTCAACGACGAATTCCTTATCCTGCAATTGTTATAGCAATACTCCTCTGTCGTCATTCCGCTCAGTTGCTGTATCTCCTCTAATACCTCCCTTCCACGCCACATCTTCTGTATCGTATAAGGAGACAATAAATTAAAGTTTATCTGATCTATCTTAATCGGATCTTTCCTATTATCACGCTTCGGCCATTTCTGTGCATCTCGTATCGTGCCTACTGAACGCAAATTCACCGCCGGCACCAAATAACTCTCCGTGGCATTCTCTATCAAATACGAAAATGGTAACTCACTCGTATCTGAATGTTTCGTATGACGACCCATAACCAAAGTAAATGCACCTATCTTCGCAGGCCATAATATGTAACTATCCGAGGTAGTCTTCGCTCCACGCTCTGCTACACCCTGATGTATCGGACCTAACTTATACATGTGATTCGACTGATTTGAGCCAGAACCAGCGTTCAAAAACGAAAACATACCCGCTATCAGCAATGTCGATTTATGGTGGGTAACCGTATATGGACCGGCAAATATCGCCGTCGCCTCACCATGCATCCCCTGACAATTACTGAAAAACAACGAATCCAATGCCGAATAATGCTTACCAAATATACAACCCTGACCCACAAAACAACATGATATCAATGTACTATCACTTATCTCTACGCCCGACGAAATAATAAAATCATTGCATTTGACTCCTGAACCCAACTTCACAGGGGCGGCAAAATTAGAATTTATTGAACCGTTCTTCAACACCGATACACCCTTTATCCTCGCTCCATCACCAATACGAACATTCTTTATACTTCCGCAATTAAGTATTCTTACATCCTTGCCAATATAACCCATATCAGATTCTTGCAACTTCGAATATTCATCTATCATCTTATGCAATTTATCCAATGCTTTGCTACGATGACGATATAATGTCATAATATATGCCAGATGCGCTGAAAGATGGTCATATATAGGTATCTCTCTTCCACCGCCCTCGTTCATAACAGGAACACATATCCCATTTCCAAATCTGGTCCTACCATCTACCAATATCGCATTCACATTCTCTATACAAGTACCATCGTCTATCCTATAATTGGCTATATAATTGTGCACATTATATATGCGCACATCATCACCTAATTCTACATTATGAAGCATGGCATGTACTATACCCGAATGGACTGTAATACCACCAGGCAAATCATATTCTTTGGTAAACTTACCTAAACGAATATTACCTGAAAAACGAACATTATTCACATAGTCGGTTGTAAAACCTTCTTTCACTTCTATCAATTGCCAATCCTTAGCACTGCAATTCTGCAACTTAAGTTGCTCAATCTCATTGGAGGTTAATTTTCGATACATATCTTCATATATATTAAATGTAGCGTGCAAAGATATAGAAAATATTTCAAAATGAAAATAAATTATTTCAAAAAATAAATAATCTCTCCTAATTCTCTAAAATCTCTAAGTCCTCTAAGTCAGCGCAGCGTTCTAAATCCTCTAAAATCTCTAAGTCCTCTAAGTCAGCGTAGCGTTCTAATTCCTCTATTTCCCAAACAAAATCTTAAACTAATTGTGAGATTAAAAAAAATCAACTACCTTTGCACGAATTTTAATAAAATTACATAACTATGGCAACACAAACTAATCAACCAACTGGTACTTTGTACAATGCACTTACCGCAGGTAGCAAAATCATAGGAACTATTATTGCAGATAGCGATATTCGTATCGATGGTACTGTCGAAGGCGATCTCCAATGCTCAGGAAAAGTAGTAATAGGTGAAAAAGGACTACTTAAAGGTACTATCAACTGCCAAAACGCTGAAATACTCGGCAAACTCGATGGCAAAATAGAAGTCAAACAAACACTCGCACTCAGAGCCAGCAGCAATCTGCATGGCGAAGTTCGTACGCAAACTCTAATAGTTGAACCTAATGCTATATTCAACGGGACTTGCGCTATGGGACAAAAACAAGAAACTTCGCCTATTAAAAAATAATTTGACTTACAACTTATGGCAACCATAAAACCATTTCGAGGCTATAGACCACCCAAACAAATAGCCAAACAACTCTCCTCAAGACCATACGATGTGCTTAATTCTCAAGAAGCAAGACAAGAAGCACAAGGTAACCCCATGTCGCTATATCATATCATCAAACCTGAAATTGATTTCCCCGTCGGAACTGATGAGCATGATCCGAGAGTGTATCTTAAGGCTAAAGAAAATTTCGACCTTTTCCGTCACAACGGCTGGCTTGTGCAAGATGCTGATGAACACTACTATGTCTATGCACAAACAATGAACGGCAAAACTCAATACGGACTGGTAGTTGCAGCAAGCGTTGAGGACTATATGACAGGAAAAATCAAAAAACACGAACTCACCAGAAAAGACAAAGAAGAGGACAGAATGAAGCATGTGCGTGTTAATAACGCCAATCTCGAACCTGTTTTCTTTGCTTATCCGCATCGTGACGATATTGACCAAATAGTTGCTAACATCATAAAAAAAGAGCCTGAGTATGATTTCGTTGCTGACTTAGACGGATTCAGACATACCTTCTGGGTTATTGACAACAAACAAACAATCAATCAAATCACTGACATCTTTAGCCAAATCCCATCACTCTATATTGCCGACGGACACCACCGAAGTGCCGCTGCTGCATTAGTCGGCAACGAGAAAAAACTGCAGAATCCTAACCATACAGGCAAAGAGGAGTATAACTATTTTATGGCTGTTTGTTTCCCTGATAATCAACTTACTATAATCGATTATAATAGGCTCGTAAAAGATCTCAACAACCTCACTGACGATGAATTTCTCAAAAAATTAGAAGACGATTTTATTGTTGTTCACAAGGGCAAAGAAATCTATAAACCTCAGCACCTGCATAATTTCAGCCTTTATCTTTCTGGCGAATGGTATAGTCTTACTGCTAAACAAGGACGATATAACGACAACGACCCAATACAAGTCTTGGATGTTACTATCTCTTCAAATCTTATCTTAGATAAAATTCTTGACCTTAGAGACCTTAGAACCAACAATAGAATCGATTTCGTTGGAGGTATCCGTGGACTCGGGGAACTCAAAAAACGAGTAGATTCGGGAGAAATGAGAATGGCCTTAGCACTATATCCTGTAACAATGCAGCAAATCATTGATATCGCTGATTCAGGAAATATCATGCCGCCTAAAACCACATGGTTCGAACCTAAACTAAGAAGCGGACTTATCGTTCACGAACTCATCTGAAACTCACTTTTATAGATAAATAAGGCATTACTATTCATGAGTAACCATCTTTCATATTTCTATCACTTTATCTGTCTGACTCTGTTAATCTGTTTAACAGGGTCATGTAGTGTTAAAGCAAGAATCAAAAAGGCAGATAAAAAATTCGATATAGGCGAGTACTACGAAGCAGGAAATATGTACCAGCAAATATATAAGCGAGTTAATGCAAAAGACAAACAAACACGCGCTTATGTGGCATTCAAACAAGGCGAATGTAACAGGTTGCTCAACAATCCTAAAGCACTTAATGCTTATAAATCTGCTATCAGAAATAGATATAACGATAGTATTGTTTATCTAAGACAAGCCCAAGTGCTTCACTATCAGGGTAAATATGCCGATGCTGCAAAAAATTATGAAACCTATCTCGTTAGTCATCCTGATGACGATTTGGCAAAAAACGGATTGATTGCTTGTAAGAATGTAGCGGAATGGAAAAAGGAATATACAAGATACAAGATATCCGTTGCAAAAGAGTTTAATGCTAAGCGTTCCTCTTCTTTTGCTCCGAGGTTTATAGGTGATGATGACGATGCGCTCATGTTTACTTCCAACCGAACTCCAGCATCCAAAAAAAGCAAAAAATTCAGCGGCATAACAGGTGCACCCGTGAATGCACTATATTCTACTCGAAAAAATGCTGCAGGCAAATGGGAAGAAATAGAACCTACCGAAGGACTCACCCAAGACGATGTTGAAACTTCTGATGCTGCTGACAACTCTTCTGAGCAAGGCTCTGCTCAAAATTCTGAGGGCGGAGGCACTGACTTAGGTATCAATACCAAAGACAAAACCACACCCGATATTGGTGTTTGCTGCTTCTCCGCTGACGGAAAAACTATGTATTTTACTTATAGCAAACCTATTAACGGACAAGACCAAGGTGCACAAATATATGTGTCTAATAGGGCAAGCGGCACTTGGGGAGAACCGCAAAGAGTAAAACTCTTCGAAGACTCTACTATCACTTGCGCACATCCCGCATTGTCTCATTCAGGTGATACTCTTTATTTTATCAGTGACGCTGAAGGCGGACAAGGAGGAAAAGATATCTGGTTTGCTGAAAATACAGGAGAAGGGTGGGGAATACCTGAAAATCTTGGAGCACCCCTCAATACAAAAGGAGACGAAATGTTCCCTACTATACGAGAAGACGGAACAATCTATTTCTCATCTAATGGTCATCCCGGATATGGAGGATTAGACATCATCAAAGCCGTTCCTACCGAGCAGGGGTGGTTGTTATATAATATGGGAGCACCATTCAATTCTGAAAACGATGACTTCGGAATCACTTTTGAAAAAGGCAAAGAAAATGGATTCTTCTCTTCTAACAGAGGACAAAAGAAAGGGTTTGATTTGATTTATAGTTTCCAACTGCCCGAGATGATATTCATGGTTGAAGGAACGGTTAATGACAACAATGGTGAAAATCTTACTGATGCCATGTTGCGTTTAGTCGGAAACGACGGAACCAATCAGAAAATTCAGGTCAAAAGAGATGGTACATACAAAATCAAACTTAAAAAAGATGTACGATATATAATGCTTGCAAGAGCACGCGGACATCTTAATCAAAAACAAGAACTGAGTACGCTCGACCTCAAAGATACTAAGATATTTCATCAAGACTTCACACTCATGCCTATCAGCAAGCCTGTGACGATGAATAATATATTTTATGAATTTGGTAAATATACGCTAACACCACAGTCTGAACAAGGACTTATGCAACTTGTCAAACTACTCAACGACAATCCAAATATCACTATCGAATTATCTGCTCATACTGATAGAGTAGGCAATGACCAAGCCAACAAAACCCTTAGTGAAAAACGCGCACAGTCTGTTGTAGATTTTCTCATTAGCAAAGGAATAGAAAAAGACAGACTTACACCTGTGGGATATGGCAAAGAGAAACCTGTAGTTGCTGACAAACAAATTCATCAAAAATATCCTTTCATTCCTATTGAACAAGCACTTGATGAATCTTTTATCGATACACTAACCAAAGACCAACAAGATATTTGCAACACACTCAACCGACGCACCGAATTCAAAGTGCTGAGCACTACATATAAACTATACTAAACTTTCACACTCAGAATACTCAGAATGGTAAAGCATTTATTTTCCTGCTATTCTTTCAAATAATTTCAAGAATTGCTCCGACTCATATTGTCGGGAGAATATCTCTTTGTTCTTAACCTTTTGACGAGTAAAGCCTTTTGCTTTCCATTCTGCATATTTCTCCTCAATAAATGCTTTTATCTCTATGGCATTGTTTGCCGCCAAGCCGGCATTGGTATCTCTGATTACATCTGCCAAACACTCCTCATCACTCCTCACACAAAGCACTGGCTTTTCTGTCCCTAATGCCTCGAAAAACTTTGTGGTCATCATCCCATGAACAGAACTATCCGAAGCCTTATTGCTAAATACTAAACATATCGATGATTTACGAAGCAAATCCGCTATATCTGACAAATTAATAAAAGGTCTGATATCTATAATTGATTCATTTATCTCATACTCCTTTATATATCTCTCTATTAAATTCCGACCTTGGTCGTTGGTATGTATAACTACTTTTAAGTCAGGCAACTTTATCTCTCTCAAGGCTTCAAAGAATATAGATATATTCTGATGTGGCAATGGAAATACCTTACCTGTATATACCAACCTAAATTCATCACTCTTTATATCTTCTGCAAAAAACTCCTTCTTATCATAACCATTATATATCAAATGACAGTTTGTGTTGTACCGACTCAGTACCTTAACATGCCACGGCGATACTGTTGTTACAGCACTTGCCTCACCAAGAGCCTTATTGCGTCGATTCAGAGATATCTTCACATACCACTTGGCAAACAATCTAAGCCATTTTGAATTATGACTAAGGTAATATGACTGACTATTAGGAGCCTGCTCAACTATATCGCGCAAATCTAATATGCAGGGAATATGCTTTTCTTGAGAATATGCAATTGCAGAAGTCAATGGGAATGAATAAAAAGAAGTGCAAAAAACCAAATCAAAATTCTCACCTTTTGTCAATTCCTTTATTTTGTCTAAAAAACAATACTCTTTGTAATTAAAGAGTATTGTAAGAACATTCTTCCACGCCCAATCTATCTTTCCACAAAAAGAACTACCATATCTATATATTTCTACTTCATTTATCTTATATTGATGTGGAAAACTTAACTGTTCTGCCTTTTCTGATATCACCTTTATATAATGCCCTGACTCGTGTAAATAGTCACACAAACTGCGCAAACGAGGTTTATACGCAGGACCTGTAAAAGCATCACATAAAACAAGTATTCTCATTGTTCCCTATATCCTAAAATCAGCCGTTATAATTTTTTGAAATATATGCTATTAGCGAACTATACAACGAACGATGATAACTTGTGTTAAGAGTATCATTATGCCATAACAAAGTCAATTCACCACTATTCTGACAAGTCTTGTCTATCAGTTGCTCACATATATAATATGCTTCGTCCTCAGTCAGATTCATATATTTTTCAGAGGACAATGTGCAATCCATGACTGTAAGCGGATGCAAAGTCAAATTCGTAACTTTCAAGGTCTTAGGATTTATCCAGCGCACCGGACGACAAGTAAGCATTCGAAAACCGGCTCTATCTGCAAAACCCATCGTATAATCATCCGTTATCCCGATATCGGCCAACTGCTGCATATTATCTATACTCGTTGAGCGAAGATAATGATGTCTTGAAAGATATATCTGCTCGCCTATCGCAGTCTCTAATAGTTGCTTTTCTGTTTGCATCAAAGGTTTTGGACCTGACCATTCGCCTGCGGCATAACTCACATGCAAACCAATCTTGGCACCATTGCTTTTAATCAAACTTAACATCGCTTTGCAATCACTACCAAACAAATCGTACTGTGGATAATCATATATTTTACCATTGCCCGCTTTCAGAAAATATATTTGCTCTCCATGTATCTTGTTGTCTTCTTTTGTCAGCCATTCAAATGTCCAAGCAGGATCGTTGCGCCTATCTTTCAGAGCAGAAAGAGCCTCACTGATTTTGCCACGCTTTATTCCACCTGCAAAACCACGAATACTCCTATATCTACACAAACAATCTACATCATGAGTCAAATTCACATTACTGATTTTCTGCTCAGGTAATGGACGACCAAGGCGCTTCAACAAATGTCTTGAATACTCATCTATAAGTGGAATATTGAGCAGATTATGCTTCCCAAGCAAAGAATGACATGCCAAAAACCTGCCATGTTGGTCTCTTTGGTTTATTATGGTTTCTTCTGCGCGAGATAGGAAAAAACATACAAACGAAATTATATCCATATCATCCGACATGCACCTACTTAGAATGATGCGCTCCACCTCCGGATAAAAATCCTGCCAATTCTTCTCCGGATTTATCAGAGGTGAATTTTCTGAAGGTTTGATTACTACCTTATATTTTTTCCCCTCATCACTGTCTGCAGTATAACCGACCTCTTTTGCTGCATCCATATCTCCATACAGCAAAAAAGATATAATATAATCTATCGTTTCTTGTTGCATTACCTAACAAACAATCATTTTTTCTTTAACACATTCATCGAGTCTTTCCATTTACTTTTCTTAGGCTCTATCTCTTTTACTTTGTCCGCTACTGCATCTTTTATTGCATTCGACACGCTCATTACAGCATCTTTGGCTTTTTTGCCTAATTCAGCAGCCGCTATCTTCGCTTCTTCTACCATATCTACTTTCTCTAACCAGCAGATAACTTGACCTTTTGCTACAGTCTCTCCCGCTTCTTTCTCTATGCTTACTATGCGGCTGTTGTCAAAGGCATACAATGGTTCCATGCCATGAGCGGTTTGCAAATATGCAACCACATCGTCTTTCAAGAACAATTTACCATGCACCGGTGCACAAGAACCCTCATCGTAATTTAATTCCCATACCAACTTGCCATTCATAGGCGCCTCAAGTGGCTCTGCAGATGGGTGCAATATAGCGCGCTTGTCTGCGGCAGAGAAGAAAGTAACTTGTTGACCGGTCTTGGCCGCTTTCTCCATTCTTTCCAACAAATCTTTGTTAAACTGCTCCTTCGCTTGACCTGACTTATATTCTCTATATTGCTTTTCATGCATCGCAAACTCAAACAACTCCTCGTCGTCTTCGCCACGATCCCAACCTAATTCTTCCATCTCCTTGATGTACTGTGGCAATACATCAGGATATAGTTTTTGAGGATCGTCTGTGTAGAACTCATAACCCTTTTCCTTGGCCAATTCTACAATCTCAGGAGCAAGAGTGCCGGGCAGTTTACCCGACTTGCCCAAAATCATGCCCCACATTGCAGGATCCATACGACTAAACTCTTTCTCACCCATCGAACGACTAAACAAATTCATCAATGCTGCATTCTTCACATACTGTGAGAAAGGAGTTACTAAACATGGAGTACCCAACATCGGCCATATACGCTGAACCTCTTGGAACAACTCTACTAACAATTCATCTTCGTTCAACTCTTTCTCACCACGCTTCTTGAGGTTGCTGTTGATTGCAGCATGCATGCCCTTCAAGTCCGCCATCAAAGAACCCATCATTCCACCCGGCAAACCACAACCCACAAGCAACGAAGTCATCTTCGAATTGCGAGGATCAATCCAATAACCGAGGAACTCATCTATAAACGATTGTGTCAACGAACGAGCCTCCATATATGCTTTCATATTGATGTCCTTAACCAAAAATCCGGCATCGCGAAGCATTGCTTGGATGGTTATCACATCCGGATGAACCATTCCCCAACTCAATGGCTCCATTGCCACATCCAGCACATCACCGCCTGCTTTGGCTACCTCCAACATAGAAGCCACAGAAAAACCGGGACCCGTATGACCATGATACTGAATAATGATATCCGGATGTTTCTCTTTAATGGCAGCCACTATCGTACCTAACATCGCAGGACGACCTATACCAGCCATATCTTTCAGACATATTTCCTGAGCACCTCCTTCTATCAGTTGCTCCGCTAAATTGATATAGTATTCGGCTGTGTGTACTTTGCTATAAGTAATACACATCGTGGCCTGAGCAGTCATACCGGCTGCCTTAGCCCACTTGATAGAAGGAATTATATTTCTTGGGTCGTTCAAACCGCAAAATATACGAGTTATATTGGTCCCCTGAGCATTCTTTACCTTATACATTAGTTGTCTTACATCAGCGGGCACAGGATTCATACGCAAAGCATTCAAACCTCGGTCAAGCATGTGAGTCTTTATACCTGCCTCGTTGAATGGCTTACAAAAAGTCCTAACAGCCAAATTCGGGTTCTCACCATACAACAGATTTACTTGCTCAGAGGCACCACCATTTGTCTCTACACGATCAAAACATCCCATATCTATTATTACAGGTGCTATCTTGGCAAGTTGATCACGGCGTGGCACATATTTTCCCGACGACTGCCACATGTCGCGGTAAACCAAACTAAATTGAATCTCTTTTTTCATATTCTGTGTTTTTATTATTCTATATTGTCTAGTCTATCTAGTCTATCTAGTCTATCTAGTCTATCTAGTCTATCTAGTCCATCTAGACTTCCTAAAAAATCGCGCAAAAATACACTTTTTTTCCCTTTTATGCAAGTGATACCCTCTGATTAATCAAAAGTATATCTTACCAAAAAATTCAGGCCTATGAAAATCTGGTTGTGCGGTCTTTATTGCCGACCATGATAGATAATGCTTTGCGCTTGTGTCATCCGCACACTTATAGAAATTCCCTTCTATATATTCTGGCAAATGTGCATTATCTATTCCCAATAACGGCAATGGTATTGCTACACATAGGTCCCAAACAAATTGACCATCTATTTCACAAAATGGCCTCCTACCAAGCGAAGAATATCGCTCAATCTGTTTATATTGCTCTTCGCTAAACACTTCAACCGACTCATTTCTTGAAATACGAGAGGCACAACGAGCAGTTCCTATCGCGTTAAACTCCAGATTATAATAGCGTTCCGAATCAGGTAACTTGCAGAAAAATTCTACACACGAGTCATTAAACACTGCATCACCATCATGAGTGTATATTGCCTTCAGCATTACTCCTACCACATGCCATTTGATAAGCAATTTCTGATCTGTACGCGCCAAATAAACCCAGGTTAATGGCTTATACGGATATTCTTTGCTCCAGTTGGCTTGGTCTATACTCAAACTTGCACCTTTGTCATCCAACAATGCATTTATATGTTCTATACTTTTGTCTGCAAAGCATGAACACAACGGAACCTGAATACTTGCCATAATTGATACCTTTTTTAACTGTAATCTACTTTGAGCCGCAAATTTACATATTTTTTATCTAATAGCAAAACCACAATCTATCTAAATAAAAAACTAAAGTTTCCCACATACTCCGAATATTCAGACAACTCCGAATACTTCGAACACTCCGACCAATCAGAACAATCATTTTGCAATTTTCAAACATATTTGCGTATTTGGAAAAATAGTAGTACTTTTGCAGGCTAATAAATAACATGACTAAAAAGGCATTTTACATATTGTCTATTGCTCTGATAATGAGCGCTTGCGGGGAATATCAAAAACTCCTCAAATCTAACGATGCGGAACTGAAATTCTCCAAAGCCATTGAATACTATGGTGTCGGAAAATACACGCAAGCACAAACTCTGCTCGAAGATATTGCACCATATTATCGCGGTACCGAACGATCAGAAGATGTGCTCAATTTGCTCGCAAGGTGTATGATGAAAAAGAAAGATTATTCCAGCGCAACTGAGTATTATCAAGCATATCTGCGTAATTATCCCAAAGGAAGATATATCATTGAAACAAGGTATATGATAGGACATTGCTATTATCTTAATTCACCTGATGCAAGGCTCGACCAGACCGAAACGAAAAAAGCAATTGAATATCTCGGACAATTTATTGATATGTACCCCGAAAGCCCCTATGTTAAAGATGCATACAACGAACTTGACGAAATGTATAATAAATTGGCTGAAAAAGAATATCTTAATGCTAAACTTTATTATAATTTAGGAACATACCTCGGAAACAACTACGAAGCATGTGCAGTTACCGCACAAAACGCATTACATAAATATCCGGGAAACAAATTCCAAAACGAACTTAGTTGGCTTATCCTAATCTCTAAATACGAACAAGTTATAAGAAGTGTTGAAGAACTCAAACAAGAAAGAGCACAAGACGCTATAGATGAGTGCTATAATTATCTAACGGAATATCCCGATACTAAACACAAAAAAGAGATCGATAAGATGAAAAGGGAATTGGAAAAGATTGTTAAATAACAATAACAAGTAACAAATAAAATCAATATATAAACTATGGATTATAAAAAATCAAAAGCGGCTCATAACACAATGACGCGTGATATGAACCAAATGAGTGCAAAAGTGGGTAATGTGTATGAAACTGTCGCCATTATCAGTAAAAGGGCTAACCAAATCTCACAAGAGTTGAAAAAAGAATTAGACCAAAAACTCCAAGATTTTCAAGCACCGCAAGAGGGTATTGACGAAGTATATGAAAACAAAGAGCAGATAGAAATATCTCGCCAATATGAACTTCTCCCCAAACCATCATTGCTTGCAACAGAAGAGTTTATGGAAGATCAACTCATTATCCGTAATACTCAAAAAGAAAGAGACCAATTGTTATAATGCCTACGATAATGCTTCAAGGCAAACACATAGTGCTTGGGATCTCGGGCGGGATAGCGGCTTATAAAGCACCGCTGCTCGTCCGATTACTTATCAAAGCAGGAGCACAAGTTAAATGCTGCTGCACCTCTAATGCGCTGCAATTCATCACACCGCTAACCCTTCAGACACTATCAAACAACCCAATCTATACAGATGTCTTTGCGCCTCATAACGAGCACCAAACAGAACATATCTCGCTCCCCGATTGGGCTGACCTTATGATCGTTGCACCCGCAACTGCCAACATAATTGGCAAATTTGCTGCAGGTATTGCCGATGACGCTCTCTCTACCACTTTTCTTGCTATGCAAAAGCCTGTCATCATTGCTCCCGCAATGAACGACAAGATGTACTCTCACCCCGCATTGCAACGAAATTTACAAACACTCACCACATACCCTAATGTGGAAGTATTGCCTTGTGCAGATGGTTTCTTGGCATGTGGAACAAATGGAAAGGGGAGGATGTTAGAACCCGAACAAATACTTTATTATGCACAAGCAGCATTAACTCCCAAGACTCTTCTAAACAAAAAAGTGCTTATTACCGCAGGACCTACACAAGAAAAAATTGACCCTGTTAGATATATATCTAATTTCTCTACAGGCAAAATGGGGTATGCACTTGCCCGAGAAGCACAAAACAGAGGGGCTGAAGTTACTCTTATCAGCGGACCTACTAATCTGACTTTCAGTCCTACCAATAGCAAATCGAATATAATCAATGTCCTGTCGGCAGATCAGATGTATCAAGCCGTAATGGATAATGCCACAAAGGCTGATATCATTATTCTTTGTGCGGCTGTCGCTGATTTTACTGTGGCATCTGTTGGTTCCTCAAAAATCAAAAGAGGTAATTCAGATTTATGTCTGCAACTATCACCAACACAAGATATTGCCGCTGCTGTAGGTGAGATAAGAAAAAACAATCAAATAGTAGTCGGATTTGCACTTGAGACAGATAATGAAGAGGCTAATGCTATTGGTAAGTTGGAGCGAAAAAAATTAGATTATATAGTTTTGAACTCTTTACGCGACGAGGGAGCAGGATTTGGGGTAGATACCAATAAGGTGACTATATATAGCAAACAAGGAGGGAAAAATATGCTACCTATTGAGAGCAAACAAAAAGTAGCAAGTGATATATTTGAGATAATTAACAACTCAAATAAAGCATACTAAACTTTTCCACATAAGAGATAACAAAATTCTATTTTTGGTAATTTTGAGTAATTTTTAACAACTTAATAATAAAGAAAAAACGCAGTTTTTCGTTTAATTAGTATAATTCGTAGATAACCAAAAAATTTAATTCGTTGATTATCTGATGTGGAAACTTTAGAAAAGCATAAAGCAGTAGGTTGGTTTGTCGCTATTTGAAAAAGTAGAGGAAAGTCCGGGCAACATAGAGCATCGTATCAGTTAACGGCTGACAGGCAGTGATGTTTGGTCAATGGAACAGCGACGATGACAATATCAAGGCTAATTACCTTGTATTGGTGAAACGGCTACACTACGAGTTGCAAGTTCAAGTAAACCTGCGTTTGAGGGCTGCTCGTCCAAGCAGGAGGGTAGAACGCGTAAGAGATTGGTAGTGATATCAATCCAAGATTAATGGCAAACTAAAACAGAACCCGGCTTACGGACTTACTGCATTACTTAGATAATTGATAGTTGAATGTTCAACTATCAATTATCTAATAATAGAAACATATCAAAACTAATATTATATTATGGGGGTTTTGAAAAAAACAACAAATTTTGTGCGGTATGATGTATGGCGCAAAACAGGCGAAGAAATGAGCCGATGGAAACGACTCGCATATCTCTCGTTGAGAAGTATTGTGCTTACTATCAAAGGATTCCTAAACCACGACATCAACACCAGAGCCAATGCACTCACATATTCCATGATGTTTGCAATAGTACCTATTCTGGCACTCGTTTTGGCTATTGCTAAGGGATTTGGGTTTGAACAAGTGATTGAAGACAAACTCAATGAGAGTTTTTTAGGTACAATGGGATTGGTGCCAACTATGATGGGGTTCGTGGAACGATATTTAGAAACTGCACGAGGGGGAGTATTTATTGGGGTTGGTATGCTCATACTCTTATGGTCTGTGTATTCTTTCTTTAACACTATTGAAACATCTTTCAATACTATTTGGCAGGTTAAAAACTCCCGTTCAAGACTCCGACAATTTACAACATACATAACCATTTTACTCTTAGTTCCTATTCTTATCGTAGTATCCTCTGGTATAAACATTTTCCTAAATACTACTGCGGCTGAATTAGATCTTAAAGCCATGAGTGCTATAAAAGAGTTCTTCTTTAAGTTGCTACCATTTATCACTTGTTGGTTTATATTCTCATGGATGTATTGGGCCATTCCAAACACTAAAGTGGGCGCATGGGCCACTTTTATACCGGGTATATTGGTAGGTACTCTCTTCCAACTATTGCAGATGCTTACTGTCTATTTGGTCATGTTCTTGTCGCGAACAAGTATCATTTACGGTGCCTTTGCTGTTATCCCCCTTTTGCTCACATGGTTACAATTGTCTTGTTTGTTTATTCTTTCTGGGGCAGAACTGAGTTTTGCTATCCAAAACAACGAAGAATTTGATTATGACCATGATTTGCAAAATATATCTCGAAGATACAAAGATTATATAACCCTGTTTCTAACATACAAGGTGGTGAAGCGTTTTGAAGAAGAACAAGAACCACAAACTGCCCACGAAATGGCATCAGAAAATCATTTGCCTGCAAGATTAGTTAACCAACTCTTGAGCAGACTCATTGATGTAGGTATCTTAAGAGAAACATACATTGAAGGTAAAGAAGAACATACTTATATACCTGCTGTGGATATTAATAAAATAACTGTTGGTAAGGTGTTTGCCAATATTGACCAACAAGGAAATGAACAATTTTTGACTAACCCCACTGAAGAAAGCAAACTCTTCTGGCAGAAATTCTTAGACATAAAATCTCATACTATGGATGTAAATAAAATCCTTGTCAAAGATATAATTCACTGAAATTCCCCAATTAAATAAAAATAACTAAACTTTCCCACACAAGAGAAAATGAAAATCCAATTTTTAGTAATTTTGGATAATTTTTGGTAATTTTTGACCACAAAAAAACGAAAAACGGAGTTTTTCGTTTAATCAGTTTAATTCATAGACTACCAATAAATCTCAGTTTCCTCAGTTCACTCTGTTGATTGGATAATTGTGAGTAATTGTTGGTAATTGTTAATCAAAAAAAATCAAGGAAAACGCAGTTTTTCGTTAAATTAGTATAATTCGTAGATGACAAAATAAAAATAATTCGTTGATTATTCAATGCATAATACTTTAGAATTTTATCGTAATCGTCAATAATTAAAGGAGATAATAAATATGACAAATCAAATTCCGGTATTGCTACTAACAGGTTATTTAGGTAGCGGAAAAACAACATTGGTAAATAAAATCCTCAGCAATGAAAGAGGTATCAAGTTTGCAGTGATAGTAAATGATATAGGTGAAGTGAATATAGACGCAAGTCTTATTCAAAAGGGTGGAGTAGTAAGCCAACAAGATGATAGTTTAGTGGCGCTGCAAAATGGATGCATTTGCTGCACTTTGAAAATGGATTTGGTAAAGCAATTACACGACATTGCCGCAATGCACCAGTTCGATTACATTGTAATCGAAGCAAGTGGAATATGTGAGCCTGCTCCAATTGCACAAACTATATGTTCCATACCGCAAATGGCACCTGAATATGCTGCCGACGGCGTCCCTGTAATTGATTGTATTGCAACCGTAGTTGATGCCGCCAGATTGAAAGATGAGTTTAAGTCAGGTCATTCGTTGATGAACCCTTGTCTTAAAGAAGATGACCTCGAAAATCTTGTTATTCAGCAAATTGAATTCTGTAATGTGATACTTCTCAACAAAGCGAACGATGTCGATAAAGACGAGTTGGAACGTATTCGCAAAGTCATTAGGGCTATTCAACCTAAAGCAGAAATCATTGAATGTGACTATTGTGATATTCCTTTAGAAAAGATTATTGGCACCGGGCTGTTTGATTTCGACGATGTGGCTGGTTCCGCTGCATGGATTCAAGCAGTTGAAGGCAGAGATGAACATAGAGACGACGATGAAGAACATGAGCATGAACACGATGAATATGACGAGCATGAACATGAAGAGCATGAACACGATGAGCATGAAGAGCATGAACATCATCATGGTCATCATCATGACCATCACCATGATCATGAGGGGGGAGAAGTAGAAGAATATGGTATAACTACTTTTGTTTATCAGGCGCGTCGCCCGTTCAGTTTGAATCGCTTTGATGATTTTGTCGCCCGTCAGTGGCCTAAATCTATAATAAGAGCAAAAGGAATGTGCTATTTCTCTCAAGAATATGATACTTGTTATGTCTTTGAACAGGCAGGAAGGCAGGTAAGTCTTCGTAATGCCGGACAATGGTATGCAACTATGCCCAAAGAAGAACTTATGCAACTCCTTGCTCGTGAACCGGAATTAAGAAAAGACTGGGACGAACAATATGGAGACAGAATGCAGAGAATAGTGTTTATTGGACAGAAATTAAACAAAGAACTGATAAAGACTCTTTTGGACGATTGTCTTGACTAATAGAAGAGCATTGGCTTGAATAATTTACTAAATATTCCCACATAAGAGATAATGAAAATCCAATTTTTAGTAATTTTGGATAATTTTTGGTAATTTCTGACCACACAAAAAAAACGGAGTTTTTCGTAAAATTAGTTTAGTTCGTAAACGACCAATAAATATAATTCGTTGATTATCTATTGTGGGAAACTTAAATAATTTATTTGTAGGTATAAATCCTTTTTAGTAATTTTGCACCATAGTTTTGGGAATATAAATTAAAAATAACAATACGATGAAAAAGTATAATTTCAATGCGGGACCAAGTATTCTTCCCGCCGAGGTGATTAAACAAACAGCAGAGGCTGTGTTAGACTTCCAGGGTGAGGGACTATCTATTTTAGAGATTTCTCACCGTGCAAAATACTTTCAACCGGTAATGGACGAAGCCACTGCATTAATGAAAGAAGTGTTCCATATACCTGAGGGATATAGTGTTATATATCTCGGTGGTGGCGCTTCGCTGCAGTTCTGTATGGTTCCCTTCAACTTGATGGAAAATAAGTCGGCATATCTCAATACGGGTGTGTGGGCTAAAAAAGCATTGAAAGAAGCCAAAGCATTTGGAGAGGCTGTTGAAGTTGCATCCTCTGCTGACTCTAATTACACCTTCATTCCTACTGATTACGAGGTGCCGCAAGATGCTCAGTATTTCCATATCACCACTAACAACACAATATATGGAACTGAGTTGAGCGACAAAAAATTGGCTGATATTTACAAAAAAAGAGGTAATGTGCCATTGGTGGCTGATATGTCCTCTGATGTCTTGTCAAGACCTATTGACATCAGTCAGTATGGCTTGATTTATGGCGGAGCTCAAAAGAATTTAGCGCCTGCCGGTGTCACCTTCGTTATAGTAAAAGATGAGTTGCTCGGTAAGGTAACAAGACATATACCTACTATGCTTGATTATCGCACTCATATCGATGGCGGTAGTATGTTCAACACACCTCCTGTACTCCCAGTCTATAGCGCTATGCTTACCTTGAGATGGCTAAAAGCAAATGGTGGAGTAGAGGCTGCTGAGAAACGAAATATCGAAAAAGCAGCATTACTTTACGACTGCATCGATAATTCAAAGATTTTTGTTGGTACTGCTAAAGAAGAAGACCGTTCAAAAATGAATGTATGCTTCGTCTTAAAACCTGAGTATCAAGATTTACAAGACGATTTCTTCAAATATGCTACCGCCAAAGGAATGGTCGGCATAAAAGGACATCGTTCTGTTGGTGGCTTTCGCGCTTCTCTTTATAATGCTATGGATTTAGAGGGAGTTAAAGCATTGGTTGATTGCATCAAATCATACGAAAACCAATTATAATCTAATAATGGGATATTATACTTATAGAACTCCGGATTCATATAATAAAACTACGCCTAAAAGCGTTTTTTATACAACACTTGTAGAAAATATGAAAATACTTGTAGCAACAGAAAAACCTTTTGCAGCAGTTGCTGTTGAAGGTATTCGCAAAGAAATAGAAGCAGCAGGTTATCAATTACGCTTGCTCGAAAAATACACCGATAAGAAGCAATTGTTAGACGCAATCGCTGATGCTGATGCACTTATTATTCGTTCAGATGTAATAGATAATGAGGTGTTTGAGGCTGCTAAACGCCTAAAAATTGTTGTTCGTGCAGGGGCAGGATATGATAATATAGATTTACCATCTGCCACAGCACATGGTGTAGTGGCAATGAACACACCCGGACAGAACAGTAATGCCGTGGCTGAATTGGCTTTAGGACTGATGGTCTTTGCCGTACGAAATTTTTACAATGGCAAAAGCGGAAGCGAATTGAAAGGTAAAACTCTCGGCATTCATGCTTTCGGTAATGTAGGCAGAAATGTAGCGCGAATAGCACAAGGATTCGGGATGAATGTAATTGCTTACGACGCTTACTGCCCAGATGAGGCTATGATTGCCGCCAATGTCCAACCCGTACATTCCGCCGAAGAACTATATCAGAAATCAAACATCGTCTCTCTGCATATTCCCGCTACGGCAGAAACTAAAGAAAGTATCAACTTTAAGTTGTTAAACCAAATGCCACAAGGGGCCATATTGGTTAATACTGCTCGTAAAGAGGTGATAAATGAACCTGAACTCGTCAAGTTAATGCGAGAGCGCGACGATTTCAAATATCTCACCGATATCATGCCTGCGGCTGACGAACAACTTAAACAATTTGAAGGAAGATATTTTTCTACTCCTAAAAAGATGGGGGCACAGACTGCTGAAGCAAATATCAATGCCGGAATCGCTGCTGCAAAGCAAATCGTGGATTTCTTTACTACCGGTAATACTCGATTCAAAGTGAACTAATACTGCTAGCATATCAGGATTGTAAACTCAACCAGATTGAAAAGATTATTTTCCATATTGTTTTCACTTGCCTTCGTATTACTATCATACGCCGAGGTTAATATCTCTGTCACTAATGGGAAGTCAATATTGCTGGATGACCCTTCAGGCGTTGATTATGTGTTTATATTCAGCGATTTGGCTGAGGCCGAGATGACAACTGCTGACAGCAACCCTCAGTGGTGGAGAATGGAAGGCATGGATTCGGTGATGGTAAGCAATGCTGCTGATTTCTTTCCTAAAGACACCGCGGTAACTACAACATACATTCTTCACACCGACGAGGGCCGGGTAGTGTTTGCTGTGGTTGATTATGGTAGGCTAAAAGTGGAAATAGATGATATTGAAGTCGATTTGCAATATGAGAATATATGTGAGGAAACCAAACTCAATATCAAAGGAAAAGTACCGCAGTTGTATTATTTCAATCAATATGGGGCAAAAAAAGAAATTGACCGCAAAGGTGAAATCACTTATTCTTCTTTAGGTTGGAGCGGAGAACAATGGGAAGATTCTCTGTGTGTAGAATCAATTTATCTGCCTGATATAGACGCTTCCCACCCATCATACATAATTGTGGGAGCACCTTTGTGCAATACTCAATTTGCACTTGTCGCCGACCAATATGCCAAACAACTTGACATCGAGACCGACACTGTTTATTCTCTGCTCTTTGAAGCCTGTGCTTCCGCTGCACACATAACAAGTATTACTACCGTTAGAGGTACTGCTCAAGAAAATCAGATGACCAACGAGGTGGAGAGACCTGTTGATGAGGCGCAACTAAGTGGTTCAGCGCCGCTTGATATCTTGTTCAAAGCCAATGCTAATAACGCTTCTGTAAATGGACCAACAAAATACTATCAGTGGAGGATCTTGAAAGGTAACGAACTAATCGCTCAGCGTAACGACGAAGAACAAAGATATGTGTTCGATGATTATGGAGAATACAGAGTCCTGCTATGGGTCTCTTCTGACCGCTGTCGTCCTGATTCTTTGGAAGTATCTGTTAGTGTGAGCACATCGCAATTGCTTGTACCTAATGTGTTTACACCAAATGGGGATGGACAAAATGATGAATTTAGAGTGATGTATCGATCTATTATCGAATTCGATTGTTGGGTCTATAATCGTTGGGGTAAGTTGGTCTATCATTGGTCCGACCCTGCTAAAGGTTGGGACGGCACTATCAATGGACGCCCTGCTGCTGAAGGAGCCTATTTCTATGTCATTCGGGCTAAAGGGGCTGACGCTGAAGAAGGTAGCAAATATACATCTAAATCTAAGTATAAGAAAAATCCCCCTATTGGTATTTACCAATTGTCCGGTGATATCAATCTGTTGAGAGGTAAGTAAGTATGGCTGTTAAAATCCTGTTTATATGCCATGGTAATATCTGCCGATCCGTGATGGCTGAGTATATTATGCAGTGGCTCGTAAATAGTAAGGGTAGGGGAGATAACTATCTGATTCGTTCTGCTGCTGTTTCCCGAGAAGAAATAGGTAATGATATCTATCCACCTGCTAAAAGAAAATTAACAGAAAAACATATCCCTTTTGAAAAACATCAGGCAAGACAAGTTACTCCGACAGACTATCAATACTTTGATTACTTGATTTGTATGGACAAAAGTAATATAAGACTATTGAGATATCTGATTGGTGATGACAAATTCGGCAAGGTGAGTTTACTTATGGAATGGTGTGGTAATGTTAGAGATGTGGCTGATCCGTGGTACACAGGCGATTTTGAGACTACTTACAACGACTTGATTTCAGGCTGCAAAAGCATATTTGAACAAATAGAAGCAAGGCGATAAAACCTTGCTTCTTTCTTTATTTACAATATCTTATTGATTTGTTTAGATAAGTTTCGTAGATAGGTCTTGTATGGCAATTGCTGGTTGTTTTTGGTTGTAAAGAATATCATACACTGCATCTACTATAGGAATAGAAACATGATATCGTTCGTTGAGTTCATGAATACATTTTGTTCCATAATACCCCTCAGCTATCATTTCCATTTCTATTTGTGCCGCACGAACACTATATCCGATTCCTATCATATTACCAAACTGTCGATTACGAGAGAAATGAGAATAGCAAGTAACCAAAAGGTCACCTAAATACGCAGTCTCAGAAATTTCCCTATGCATGGGATTCATTGCATTTGCAAAGCGAGAAATTTCTTGTATCGCATTACTAACCAAAACTGAAATGAAATTGTCACCATATTTCAGACCGCTACATATACCTGCTGCTATTGCATATATATTCTTCATAACAGAAGAGTACTCAAGCCCTAAAATATCCTCACTAATGGTTGTCTTTACAAAAGTAGTCGAAAATAAATCGGCTAACATCTTTGCTCGCTCTCTGTTTGGGCAACCAATGGTGATATAACTCAATCGCTCTAAAGCAACTTCTTCCGCATGACAAGGACCCGCTATAACACCCAATTGCTCCATTGGAACAGAGAATTTATAATGCATATAGTCGCTTATCACCATGTTCTCTTCAGGCACCATTCCTTTTACCGCAGATATTACTACTTTTTCTTTTAAACTCTTCCGTAACTTCTTGAACGACTGCTTAATATATGGCGACGGTATTGCCACAACAAGTATGTCCGATTTCTTGACTATTTCATTGATGTCATCAGTAAAATCTATTCTTGAAGTGTCAAAGCGAGCCGCAGACAAGTACGATGGATTTTTACCTAATCGTATAAATTCATCTATCTTTTCTTGCCTTCTCATATACCAATTTATACGGTCTGTGTTACACATAACCATTTTGGCAATAGCAGTAGCCCAACTACCGCTTCCGAGTATTGCAACTTTAGGAGTATTATATAGCATAACTCACCATTTTTAAGTCTTTAGAATATGTGCATATATTTTTGATTTACACTTAAATATTAGAGCACTCAAATCTCTGAATTTATAATGTATTCCAATCTCTATAATTAGTATATTTGAATCTCTATAATTCGTGTATTTATATCAAAACACGCGCAAAGTTACAAATAATATCTGAAATAGCAAAAATGTTTGCATTTTGTAAAATAATGTTGTATCTTTGCAGTGTCATTTATAGTGAAACTAGTAAGACCCACTAAGAACGACATAACTAGTAAATATAGTAAAACTTATAAGACTAGTAAGGACAGCATAGATAGTTCCTCTTTCTAATTTAACTCGAAGTTAAGTATTTTTACTATCCGCTGTCCTTACCTCTTTTTTACATAATTGTTATTATGTAAAATAGCATTTATTGTCTATATATACAAATAATACTCTATTTCTTCTCATTCTTTCTCAAATTACCAAAAATATGAAATTTTAATATAAAACACCTGATATAATTTATATTCAATGGTACAGCGTTTGCAAAAATATATTTATAAGTACAAAAAACAATTAGTATTAACATTTTCTGACATTATGGCAGAAAAAATAAATAAAATTTTAGTTGATGAGTATGAATAATTATTTGCTGGATGACGAGAATGATAATGTTCAGATTATTCCGATAAGTGAGAATGAAATAAACAAAACCGGCAGGATTTTGAATGATAATGATATTATCGGTGTACTACCATTAAAAAATATGGTATTGTTTCCTAATGTACTATTGCAGGTAAATGTAAGTCGCCAACAATCCTTAAAGTTAGCCAAACAAGCATACCAAGAGGACTTGACTATAGCAGTATGTTGTCAAAAAGATTCCGGTAAAACCGATCCACAAAGTGAGGATATTTATGCAATAGGAACTTCAGCTAGGGTACTTAGAATATTTGACATGCCTGATGGCTCAACAACTATTATTCTTGAAGGTATTCAACCTATAAAAATAGAAGAAATTACTGAGACAACTCCTTACTTAAAAGCCAGAATATCAGTGCTTGAAGAGCAAATTCCGGATTTGAGTGATAGTGAGTTTGTGGCGATGGTTAGTAATATAAAGCAGCAAGCATTAAAATTGCTTGAGAATGCTGATAATGTGCCACTTGAGGCTCGTTTTTCTTTAAGAAACATAGAGACTCCCCCTACACTAATCAACTATGTATGTGTCAATTTTGGAATAAAGTTGTCAGATAAGCAAAAATTACTTCAAGAATTGGATCTTGTTAAGCGTGCTTTTGCGTTACTCGAAATGCTTAATAAAGAAGTTGAGATGCTTGAAATAAGGAAATCGATTCATGAGAAGACCCGTGAGGATATCAACAAAGAGCAGCGTGAGTATTATTTACAGCATCAGATGCGTCAGATTCAGAAGGAATTAGGTGACACGACTGCTCAAACGGCTAATGAGATGCGCGAAAAAGCAGGTAAGAAAAAATGGTCAGAGCAAACTGGACAATTTTTTGAAGAAGAGTTGAAGAAATTAGAGCGTATGTCGATACATTCACCAGAATATAGTACTCAACAAAATTATTTAAATACCCTACTCGATTTGCCTTGGGGAGAATATACCGAAGATAATTTTGACATACGACATGCGTTAGAGGTGCTTGATGAAGATCATTATGGAATGGAGAAAGTAAAAGAGAGAATTTTGGAGTATTTATCTGTTTTGAAGATGAAGCAAAATAAGACTAAAGGCGATTCTGCAGATTCTCCTGCCTCTTTCAAAGCCCCTATAATTTGTTTGTATGGTCCTCCGGGAGTTGGTAAGACTAGTTTAGGTAAGTCAATAGCCACAGCATTAGGCAGAAAATATACTCGAATATCATTAGGCGGATTGCATGATGAAGCAGAAATTAGAGGGCACAGACGCACATATATTGGTGCCATGCCAGGTAGAATAATGACTAACATACAAAAGGTTAAAACTTCAAATCCCGTATTTGTATTAGATGAAATAGATAAAATAACTGCCGATTATCATGGTGACCCCACCTCTGCTTTGCTTGAAGTATTAGATCCAGAGCAAAACACTGCGTTTCATGATAATTATTTAGATGTAGATTTTGACTTGAGCAAAGTCCTTTTTATTGCAACTGCAAACGATCTTTCAGGCATTCCTCGCCCATTGTTAGATCGTATGGAACTGATAGAAATGAGTGGATATTTACAAGAAGAAAAGGTTGAGATAGCCAAACGACATCTTATTCCTAAACAATATGAGAATCATGGAATTACGAAAGAAAGTATGTCATTGAACGATGAGGCAATAAATTTCTTAATAGACAAATATACTCGTGAGTCAGGTGTGAGAGAACTTGATAGGAAAATTGCTTCAATAATGCGTAAGGTGGTTAAAAAGATTGCTCTTAACGAGGAATATAATCACGATATCACACCTCAAGATATAAAACAGTTTATAGGCAAGCCTCGTTATAACAGGGATATGTATGAAAATAATAATTACATAGGAGTAGTTACGGGGTTGGCATGGACACAAGTAGGTGGGGAGATTTTATTTATTGAGACATCACTTTCTGAGAGTAAAACCCCTACCCTAACTATAACAGGTAATTTAGGTGATGTAATGAAAGAGAGTGCTACAATAGCATTAGGTTACATCAAATCTCATGCTTCTGAATTGGGTATTGATAAGAAAAAATTAGACTCATCGTCGGTTCATTTACATGTACCAGAAGGGGCTATTCCCAAAGATGGTCCTTCGGCAGGAATAACTATGACAACAGCATTAGTATCTGCATTCACAGGTAGAAAAGTGCGCGAACGACTCGCTATGACTGGCGAAATAACCCTTCGCGGCAAGGTCCTGTCGGTAGGTGGAATAAGAGAAAAGATATTAGCAGCAAAAAGAGCAGGTATAGAGCATATTATATTGTGCAAGGAAAATAAAAAGGATATTGAAGAAATACCTAAAAAATATATTGATGGACTTACATTCAAATATGTTGATGACATTAACGAAGTATTAGATTATGCTTTATTATAATTAGGACTATTGATGATTAAGTATTAAACAAATGCCTAAACGAGAATGGTTTAGGCATTTGTTTTTTCTAATAGAACCGAAGCATATAGTTTCATTTGTTTGAGCATTGCTACAAGTCCATTGCTACGAGTTGGCGAGAGATGCTCTTTGAGATTGATTTTGTCAATAAAATATAAATCTGCTTCAACTATTTCTTTAGGTGTATGTCCGCTAAGCACTCTGATAAGTAATGCAACTATTCCTTTTACCAAAAGTGCGTCACTATCACCTTGATATATCACTTTCTGATTTTCCATTTTTGCAGTAAACCATACTTTTGATTGGCAGCCATCAATAAGATTTTGGTCAGTTTTGGCTTCTTGTGGAAATTCTGCAAGTTGGTTTCCATAGTCTAATAGAAGTGAGTATTTATCCATCCAATCGTCAAACTGGCTGAATTCTTCTATTATTTCATCTTGAATATTATTGATTGTCATATATTATATTTTTTCTTGAATTATAATTCCATATAAATGAGCAGCAATATCTTCATCATTTTTTTCTTCGAAGATATTATTGAGCGGCGCACTAATTATATAATCTGCTTGATTATAAAAAGGCTCTCTTCCTGACATCTGCCACTCAACAAATTCTTCCAATTCTTTTCCTTGTCTTTTGCCTAAGATAGGTCGATGTTCAATTCCGGAAAGTTCAATTCTTTGGGCAAGATGTTTGTTATTCCATTTTATATAAATTGACGTACCTAATTCTTTAAGACATTCCATATTGTCTTCCCAGCATGGATAGCCTCCACCGGTAGCATATATAACTTTCTGTATGGGTAATTCAGATAGTGTTTCAACACATCTTTTTTCATTTTTTCTAAATTCCTCTACCCCATATTTATTAATAAATTCTTGTGGTGTTAGGCCATATATTTCGGCAAAGGCATCGTCTAAATCTACAAAATGCCACCCTAACTTATCAGCAAGCAGGCGACCTATTGTAGTCTTGCCTGCTCCCATATAGCCTATAAGATAAATAGGTAATTTTATATTATTGTTTAATTTCTTTTCGTTCTTCATCGTCACGCAAGAGATATGTTTGGTCTGAATATACGATATTTCCGTCAATTACTTCTGCCTTTACAAATTGCGAATGGATATCAGGTGCTACTTTCTCTCCCCTATCCCAACTACCATAGAATCTTCTGACAATTGATGAACATACGGGCGCACAAGCAGTGTTGATGAATAGCCATGTAGAATCCGATTCAATAAGAATTTCGTACGATATATCGTCTCCAACCTCTATTCTTACATACATTGGTGTGTGTTCCTTCAGACAAGTAACACCATTAAAGGCATTATTAACACAACAACTCTCTTTCTCCGGTGAAAAAAGCATGTAATTCCTTTGTTGCATTTCGGCAAAAGGGAAAATTGTGTCTGGAATAGTCCTAAAGCAATGAAACGCATCTATAGAATACGCTTCGAATGTAAAAAACAATAATAATATTGTGATGGCTTTTCTCATTGTTTTTCAATTAGTACGGCAGCATAGGCAGCAATACCTTCTTTCCTGCCAACGAAACCAAGGTGTTCGGTTGTGGTTGCTTTGATGGAAATATTCTCCTTTCCCGTGCATAACACACTTGCCATACATTCTCTCATCTGTTCTATGTATGGACTCAGTTTGGGCTCTTGGGCACAAATAGTACAATCTGCATTTATCAATTCGTAGCCTTTTTGGCGGACTAAGGCAATGGTCTTTTGCAAAAGAATTTTGCTATCTATATTTTCATATTCATTACCTTTAGTATCAGGAAAATGATAACCGATATCTCTTAGCGCCGCGGCTCCGAGCAAGGCATCGCAAAGAGCATGAATAAGCACATCAGCATCCGAGTGACCGAGCAGACCTTTATCAGAAGTAATCAGTATGCCCCCAAGCCACAACTTGCGACCGGAGACATACTGATGAACATCATATCCGAAACCTATTCGCATTATTTCTTAACCAAGTCTTTGATTCCTGCCAAGTCGAATCCAAGGGTAACTTGGAATGTATTGTCAATAGGACTTGCAGGGGCAGTAGCAAGATAATATGCTGCGTCCAAAGAGAATATACTCAAATGGAAACCAGCACCAAATGTTACAAACTGACGATTTCCTTTGTATTTGTTTTCATGAGAATAACCTACGCGAGCAAAGAACTTGTGGTCATAACTATATTCAATACCTGAACTCCACTGTACTTCTTGAAACTCTTCTTTTGCACCACCTGGAGCATCAGCAAATGATTGGAATAAACCTTTCATTGGGTTCAAATCATTATACCAATCCATAGTTTTGGTCTGATATTGTGGGTCATCTACACTTACATTATCTCCATTGCCATCTACAGCAAATTTCGATTTACGAGATGGAACCATCAGTTTATTAATATCAATTGCGAATGATAAGAAATTATACTGATTGATGGGCAACTCATATTGCACACCTAAACGCAAGTTAGCAGGAATGAAACTATTGTGAGCATGCTTATCGTATGAAATTTTACCACCAAGATTTGATATATTCAAACCTGCAGACAGATAACTTGTTCCCATTGGCAAATCGAATGGCTGGCGATAATATATAGCGATATCTGCGGCTCCCATTGGAGCGGGATTCAATTCATTACCATCGTTTCCAACGGAGGTGTTATGCCCGTTATTCAAATCACTATACATAAATCTAGCAGCAACTGCCATTGATACATACTCATGCAGTTTTCTGCTATAAGCCACATCAATTGACCATTCATTAGGTTTCACTTTTTGCAGTGACTGACCGTCATAACCTGTCAGGTCAACTGTACCAAGAGAGAAATATGTGAAAGAAGCAGAGATTCCTTGAACATCGTCCCATTTGTAGTAACCGGCTATATATGCCAAATCAATATCTGAAACCAATTTTCTCAACCAAGGTGTGTAACTGGCTGTTATCCCACCATGCGATTCCATAAAGGCGTATTTTGCAGGGTTCCAATGCTGGGAATTCAAATCCGGAGCGGTTGCTACACCTACCCCACCCATACCACCGGACTTGGCATCTGGAGTTATTGTAAGTGAAGGAAAGGCGGTAATAATCGGATTCAACAACTCATCTGTACCTATTGATGGTACAGAGCCACTTTCTTGTGCTAATGCAGGCATGGTAATCATTGCAAAAGCAAGTACACTTAAAAAAGTCTTTTTCATATTCAATCGTTTGTTTTATTTATTTCTTTTTTAATAATTTAGATGTTTTAACCCTTCATTAAAGATTATTCATAGGCAATAATTTAATTTAGAGATTATTATATTTTAGTTATTTTACAATTATCAATTTTCCGGCCTTTCTTGTGTATGAAGTATCAGCAGTCTTGATTTCTACATTATAAATATATAATCCTGCTGCTAATCCTGCTTGAGGAATGTTTATACTAACATCATCTGCCCCTATTTGTTCGTGATAATATTTACGATTACCAGCCATATCATATACCGATAATTTCAATTCTAATACGGCATCAGGATGGTCGTGTTCCACTCGAATATATGCCACTCCCGATTCACTAACCGGATTAGGATAGGCTGTAACGGAATATACTGTGGCTTTGATATTCTTTTTAACAACAAATGTCAACGATACAGAACTGCTATTATTTAACAAATCCCATGCACGGAACATTAGTTCGTGTTCACCCTCTTCAAGTTCTGACAATTTATATGATATGTTTCCTTCGCTATAACTGCCTTTCTTTGACACAAAATAATCATTAAGTATATATGTCTGCTTAATATCATTGTCAATAATCAAAAGCAAGTCATGACCTATTCCGTTCCCTATGGTATTTATACCATTTTCATCGGATATATGAGCATAAAAATGAGGTTGTATGTCAGTCATATCACCATCTTTAAATGCCTCATTATTCAAATAAATTTTCATATCAGGCCCAAGGGTGTCTGTTGTCAGTTGATTGCTACTTCCACCTACTACAAATTCTTCATTGTACCCCACTCCTTCTGACTCAGTTATTGTATCTTGGGCATAAAACACCATCCTACCTGTTCCATAATTGTACTGAATATCTTTTGGAACCATCATTGTAAATTCAAATAGACCATCTTTAACCTCGGTGGTTCCGCTAAATATCATATTCTTATAATCTATATAGGTCACTTTCTTCTTATCATTATCGTTGTCTAAGGTAGTTATCTGCGCTGCTTTATCATATACTGATACATGCACTACTCCGTTAAAACTTTTTAGTGTATCTGCGTCTGAACTATGTATATAACCTTCTATCTTATTAACCGATAATGCTTTGAGTGTATCGTTGGCGGATTTGGCAATTACCTGATAATCGGTTGGATAATGTAGTCGTATAGCAGGATCACCAAGCAAAAGATATGGCAACTTATTTTCATCCTTATGAAGCGACATGTATTTATTTTTAGCCTTACGGATAGCATCGCCTATCGTATTAGGATAATACAAGTTCTCATCATGCTCAAAAAGCGATTCCATCAAATAATTGTTTAATCTTGTGTTTTGAGTAGCATATACTGTTCTGCATGAAGCCATTACTGATATTGCACCGCCATTGGGATTTAAAACAGCCTCTTCAGCCGCCGACTGAACACGAGCATCGAACTGGGCAAAATTACATGTTGCGAGCATCCAAAATCCTTGATTCTGATTACTCATCTCACGAACCTCTTTTGCAGTTAACATAAGTTCGCTCGTTATATTGTTGAATCCGGCATGACCACAATAGTCAAATAATAACAAACCATTCTGCATAAAATTATCCAATTGATTCTTAGCAATAGGATAACTCTCGCCCGAAGCATTGGTTAGTTGTTTATATGCATCTAAATATATTTTGTTTACCACAAAATCAGGATTGTTTTTTCTAACGATCTCGGCACCTTGATCACTTGACTCTGTATGCAAGTTCCCATCACCATCGTCCGCCAAAAACACTAATTGACGCTTCCAACTACCCGGTTGTTTACTTGATATATAGCGAATAATTTTATCTGCCAATTTATCAGCCTCTTCGGCAGTATTAACAGTCAATCTACCTACACTCAAATCCATAGTCGCATTAACATCAGATGAGCCTTCGTTGTCATCCAAGAAGGTAAAATAGTCGTCAGATGAATACGCTTTTACTTCGTTTATTGAGTTTTTGGCTTGATATGTTACTATCCAATTATTACCTGAAGTGCGAAGTAGTTTCCTATTATCAAATGTTCCATCACCAATTAATAGCAGATATTTAGGTTCCGAACACATACAATTAACCATTTCTACTTTATCCCTAAGCATCTTTAGTATCCAACGGAAGGCTGTAGCATCGGTCGTACCAGATGAAAACTCATTATATACTTGTTGATCAGTTACTACCTGTGTTTTCAATCCATCAATACGACTATGCGCTTCTGCCAGTTTCTGTGCTGCTGACGAAAATTCAGAATTAGTTATAATCAACATCTCTACATCTGCCAATGAATGAAGATTTTGATTTGCTACCTTTTCAAATATTTTTCCACTACTAAACTCAACTAATCTCTTTGTTGGACATGTAGAAGGGTCAATTATTACATATTCTTGAAGTTGTCTGTTTGACGACAAAAATGTTAACTCTGTTCCGTTTAGTTTGGTTTCTACTGAATATATACTATCTAATTTCGTTATATTCCATACCTGAGTTGTTGACGTCGCACCAGACACATGGAATCGGCTAGGTCTGTCAGAACCATAATCATCTCTATTTCTTGCTAACAACAAACCATTTCGCAGGTTCAAACTGCAAGTGGTAACAAGTTCTATATAGTTTAAGTAACCTATTGCAGAAGCATCCGCACTTTCAAAGCCTATTCTTACTATTGGTGATGCTGTAGATTCCGAATGAATTCTTGTGTTCAAACTGCCTGACATAGCAGAATTCAAACCATCTGTTATTTTATTTACTGAAATTGTGTAATCTTCATCAAGCACATTAATATGAAACTCTGACGCTGCATTAAATGATTTTGCGACCACATCTACCGACAATGTAGCAGGTTCAGAATATACCCTATCCAATGCTTTCATCGGAAAACTCAATACGCTTCCTTTCGTAAATTTCTCGCCATACCACTCTCTGCCGCCACCATGAGCACCGCTTAAATCTATCAAATTCAATGAATCCAACTCGTGCAATTCATAGTTTTGATAAGTATATACATCAAATGCCTCTACCGATGAATTATCTTTACGAATAACATCCAAAAGTAATTGCTCACCGGCATTGTCACTCAAAAAATAATGACCATATTGTGAATAGGTATTTTGGGTGTGATGAAATCTTAGACCTGTAAAACTCCATGACACCGGACCTTGAGCATAAAATAGGATGTAATCTCCCTTATTAAATTTACCATCAGAACCTTTGTACATATAGAACGGGACTGAAGGCAAATCATCGATCTTACGTTTTGAAAAGTCTTGCTCCAGCATCGCTCCGCCATAGCCTAATATCCTAATATTTTCAGGTTTAAGCCCCATTTGAGAAATTTCATCGTATGATATCTTGTATATTCCGCTCTCTGACGTTCTAATCTTAACAAAATTTCCCGATGAAAGCACCGACTCTGACGCATAACTATGAATTGTAGCCGCATTAATGTATGCAACCACTACTATCGATAATAATATGATTATTATGCGTTTCATTTTATTTTGCACGAGAATACTTGTTCCTTATCTATTTCGCCTCTTACTATTGTCTCTTTATTCAAAATGGTGCCTTCATAGCATAAATCAACACCTATCATATCACCATTTCTAAGAGTTATATATTGGCTGATTTTCTCTATTGCAGATGGTAATGATAATACCAATGCATCCTGACTGACTGCAAGTTGTACACTTGCTAAATCTATATCAAAAGCACTTGACTCATTATATGGCACAAATTTACCTACAATAAAGGAGTTGTCAAATGCTGTACCTCTAATAGCCCCGTCTATACCTCCAATTGACAACTCATTCGGAGCACTAAGATTAAGGCCAATAGTATATTCAGAAAAATATCTTTGAGCAAACCTACTTGATATATACCGTCCCATCCTATTTATACGCACAATCACACAAGGCTTGGCTACAATCAAATCGGTGAAAGCAGGTATAAAAAACGGCTTGTCATTCACAAGAAGTGCAGAATCGGGCTTCAAGTACATTCCCTCACGCCCTAAATCACTATAATATGAAATACCTGCTATTTTCATTGTTGACCATATTTTTCCAATATAACGTGCAAAAGTACTATTTATCTTTCATACTGACAAATTTCCGACAATTTGCTACTATATTTTCTAAATAAACGACCAATTTTTTAGTATTTTCTTAATAATTTATACCTTTGTGCCCTCAATGGAAATATCGTTGAAATCGGTCATAAATTAAATAATTCTAATATGCTTCTTTATCCTAATGCAAAAATCAATATCGGACTCAATGTCGTGGCTAAACGTGACGATGGATATCATGATATAGAAACTATTTTTTATCCGTTGCAACTATCTGATAAATTGAGTATTGAGAAATCTATTGAAAGTTTTAGTTTTTATCAAAATGGTATTACTCTTGATTGTGATTTGGAGAGCAATCTCATCGTAAAAACATATAGACTTTTTCAGAAAAAATATGATATAGGCAATGTCAAGATTCAATTTTTCAAGCAAATCCCATTTGGCGCAGGGTTAGGTGGTGGAAGTAGTGATGCTGCACATACTGCTATAGCCTTAAATGAACTATTCCATTTGCAACTATCTAAAGAACAACTTATTGAAGATGTAAAACTCATAGGGGCAGATTGCCCATTCTTTATTCTTAATCAACCTTGTTTGGCGACCGGTATTGGTGACCAATTAAAACCAATCAGCCTTGTGCTCTCTAATCTTAAGATTGTTCTTGTAAAACCGGATGTTTCTGTAAATACCAAAACTGCATATAAAGGTATTTGCCCCAAAATGCCTGATACAAGTTTGTCTCGATTGATTTCGTTGCCTGTTGAACAATGGAAAGATAAAGTTATCAACGACTTTGAATCAACTGTTTTTACTGCTTTTCCAAAAATCGCTGAAATTAAAAATGAGTTATATGATTTAGGGGCAATATATGCCTCTATGTCAGGTAGTGGTGCAAGTGTGTATGCACTATTCAAAAATGACAAAACATTCGATGAAAGCGCTATAAAAAATAAATTTATTGATAGTTTTGTTTATGTTCAGACATGTTAATGGGGAAAATTATCTCAATTATTTTTGCAATATGAATAAGTTTTACTAATTTTGCGGCAAACTTCATGTGCAGGTGCTTACACCTGCTTATTCATGTTGTGATACTCCAATTAGCAGATTCCTAATTAGTTATATTTACTAAAACACTGATAACAATTATGGGCGATATAGTTTTTACAGATAAGGATGAACAAATGATTCAAAAAGAGTTTGAGTCGTTGCTTGCTGATTATCGTAATACTCATCATAGGCAAAAGGTAGAACTGATAACCAAAGCCTTCCATTTTGCTAAAAATGCCCATCAAGGTGTACGGCGAAAAAGCGGAGAACCATATATCATGCATCCGCTTGCTGTTGCTAAAATTGTTGTTAAAGAAATAGGATTAGGTAGCACGAGTATATGTTGTGCTCTGCTTCATGATGTAGTTGAAGACACTGAATATACTGTTGAAGATATCCAAAATCTTTTCGGAGATAAAATAGCAAGTATAGTTGATGGACTAACTAAAATCTCAGGTGGAGTTTTCGGAAAACAAGCAAATATACAAGCAGAAAATTTCAGGAAATTACTGCTCACTATGTCCGAAGATGTTAGAGTTATTCTTATCAAGATTGCTGATAGACTTCATAATATGCGTACATTGGAGTATCAACCTATTGAAAAACAATACAAAATTGCCGGTGAAACCCAATATATTTATGCTCCTCTTGCACATCGATTAGGTCTATTTACAATAAAAACAGAACTTGAAAATCTTAGTTTCAAATACGAACATCCGGATACTTACAAAGAAATTAGCGACAAATTAGAAGCCATAAAATCTACACAACTTGCGTTCTTTGAGAAATTTGCAGACCCAATTCGTGAGCGGCTCAAGCAAATGGGATATGAGTTTGAAATAGCGGCCAGAATCAAGTCGGTGTATAGTATTTGGAATAAAATGCAGGCTAAAGGCATTGCTTTTGAAGATGTTTATGACTTGCTCGCTGTAAGAATCATTTTCGAGCCTAAACCTGAATTTCAAGAAAACGACCAGTGTTGGATGTTGTATTCTGCTATTACAGCAATATATAAACCTCACCCCGAACGCATTAGAGATTGGATTTCCACTCCCAAAGCCAATGGATACGAAGCCTTGCATGTTACTGTAATGGGGCAAAACGGGCAATGGGTTGAAGTACAAATTCGCTCAAGACGAATGCATGAAATAGCAGAACGAGGATTAGCAGCACATTGGAAATATAAAACAGGGGAAAAAAGCGAATCGGAATTGGACAAATGGCTCAAGCAACTTAAAGATATTCTGCAAAGTCCTGAACCTAATGCGATGGAGTTCCTTGACACTTTCAAACTTAATTTGTATGCATCTGAGATGTTTGTTTTTACACCATCTGGAGACATACATACCATGCCCAAAGGATCTACAGCACTCGATTTTGCATTTATGCTTCATACCGACTTAGGCGCACATTGTATTGGAGCAAAGGTTAATAGACGATTAGAGCCTCTAAACTATATACTTAAAGCCGGAGACCAAATTGAAATACTTACTGCAGAAGAACAAACACCAAAAGAAGAATGGATTAATATTGTTACAACGGCTAAAGCAAAAGGTAGATTAAAATCATATTTTAGAAGACAAAATAGAGAATTTGCTCGAAAAGGCGAAGAACTCTTTAATGAAAAACTGAAAGAACTTAATATAACCGACAAATATGATAGTGCACTGTATAAGTTGCAACAACACTATCAAATCTATAATAAAACTGAACTCTTTCAACAAATTGGAAATGGAATAATAGTACTCGATGATGTTGAAAAAATCTTTATTCCAAAACAACAAAACAAGTGGTTAAAATATCTCAATCCTTTCTCTAATAATAAAAATAAAAACACAGATATTATCACCACTGATTCCCAAAAAGAAAGAATTAAACAAGTCGTTTTAACAGAAGAGAATTTTGGTAAACAATATCATATAGCACAATGCTGTCACCCTATTCCCGGAGATGAAGTATTGGGATATCAAGATCCAAGCGGAGAAATTACTATTCACAAACGATTCTGCCCAGTTGCCACAAGACTTAAATCTGTTGATGGAAAACACATTTGTAATGCTATATGGGAAACACATAGAAAAAATACTTTTATTGAGACTATTGAATTACAGGGAATCGATAGAGTTGGAGTTATAATCAGTGTTTTGCATATTATTTCAGACCAATTTAAGATAAACATACATGATTTGCATATAACAGCCGAAAATGGTATATTTAGTGGCATAATACAACTTCATGTATATGATAAACAAGAAATCATTGAACTTCTTAAAACCATTCGTAAAGTGCCGAATATAGAATCAGTACAAAGAATTGACCAAATCGATGGAATCGAAGAAATTGAAGAGTTAGACTGATTGGCACAAAGTTTGAAAAATACAATATAAGAGAATAATGGGAACTAAAAGTAACTAAAATATAAATATAATAACTAACATAATAACTAAACACATATTACAATGAAAAAGAGTATTTTAACGAGTGTATTTATGCTATCTGTAGTGGTAGCATTTGCACAACAACCGGTAATTACATTTGAAAAAAACGAGCATGATTTTGGTAAGATTAACGAAGGTGATGGTCGTGTAAGTACCGAATTTGTTTTTAAAAATGAAGGTATGGAACCTCTTGTATTGAATAATGTTCGTGCAAGTTGTGGTTGCACTACCCCATCATGGACTAAAGAGCCTATTGAACCGGGTCAAACAGGAAGTATCACTGTTACTTATAATCCCAATGGCCGCCCCGGACATTTCCAGAAGACAGTGACTATTACTTCTAATGCGTCCAACCCCACTGTTAAGGTATATATCAAAGGTGAGGTTATTCCCAAGCCAGCACAACCTGTTAACAAATACCCCGTTACTATAGGAGATTTAAGCATGAGCGCAAAGTCAGTTGATTTCGGCACCGTTACTAATGGTGAAGTAACACGAACAATTGAATACGCCAACTTAACGGACCATGAAATAACGGTTGATGTATTGCTCAATACTAAGGATGCTGCTTACATGAAAGCGCTACCTTCGTTTACTACCTTACAACCTAAGCAGAGCGGAACACTTACCCTTATTTTCAATGGTGCCACATGCACTACTTGGGGACCATTGGCACGCTCAGTTTATATGGTGGTTAATGGTAATGAAGCACGCACAGAAGAAAATCAAATAGTTCTTCACGCTCAACATGATGAAGACTTCTCGGCTCTTAGTGTTGATGAGCGTCAGAAAGCACCTATCTTTGAAATCAATTCTAATGAACTTAATGTTGGTGTAGTAAAAGTAGGTGGTAATACTCAGAAAAAATTCAGTTTCAAAAATGTAGGTGTAAATCCTCTTCTCATAAGGGCTATCATCAACAATAATCCTGACTTGTTTACAATTACGGCTGAAAAGACTACCATCAAAGGCGGTAAACAAGGTGCATTAAAGATTCAAGTAGCGGCTTCTGACACCACAAAACCAGGAGTTTATCGTCGTCAAATAGAAGTTATAACCAACGACCCAAAAAATCCAAAGATTAAACTACAGATCGTTTGGACAGTTGAATAAAGATATTCACAATAATTTGATTTACGATTTATTATCACAATAGGTAATAAATCGTAAATCAGTTTTATATAAAACATACAGCATTTATTGACACCTTAAATCCCATTTTATTATGCAACACCCTGAAAATGACGCACAATATAAAGGTTTAACCGTAAATGAGGGAGTAAGTAATGTCCCCACGGTAAATCCCTATCTTACTTTTAGAAGGAAAAAGCGTGTGCTTCAACCGGACGACTATGTAAAAGGAATATTAGAAGGTGATGTGTCTATTTTAGGTCAGGCGGTTACACTTGTTGAAAGTAATTTACCTCAGGACCAAGTGATTGCTCAACAAGTTATAACCAAATGTCTGCCTTATAGTGGTAATTCAATCAGGTTAGGAATAACCGGTGTTCCCGGTGCAGGAAAATCTACTTTTATTGAAGCATTAGGCACAGAATTAGCGCATAATGATCGCAAACTTGCTGTACTTGCCATAGACCCGTCTTCAGAAAAAACCAAAGGAAGTATTTTAGGCGATAAAACTCGAATGCAGGAATTATCTGCTACTAAAAATGCTTTTATTCGTCCTTCTCCTTCAGCCGGTTCACTTGGTGGAGTGGCCCGCAAGACACGCGAAACCATCGTACTTTGTGAGGCAGCGGGATATGATACTATCTTTGTAGAAACCGTTGGTGTAGGTCAGTCAGAAACAGCGGCACACTCTATGGTTGATTTTTTCTTATTGCTTCAAGTAACCGGAACGGGAGACGAACTACAAGGAATCAAGCGAGGCATAATGGAAATGGCCGATGGAATCGCTATAAATAAATGTGACGGCACCAACAAAGACAAAGCACGAGTTGCAAAGACTTCGTTCAAAAATGCACTTATGCTCTTTCCGCCATCTGAATCAGGCTGGGTACCGGATGTCTTGACCTGCTCTTCTATAGAAAAAACAGGTATTTCTGATGTGTGGAATATGGTGCTTGACTATATAGAATTTACCAAAGGAAACGGATATTTTTATCGTAAAAGGACCCAACAAGCCAAGTATTGGATGTATGAAACCATCAATGCGCGCTTGCTTGGCAACTTCTATCAAAACGAACAAATAGCACAAGCATTAAAAGAAGCGGAAGATAAAGTGCTTAGAAACGAGAACTCTTCTTTTACTGCTGCTAATACATTATTAGATAACTATTTTAATTCTATGAAATAATATGAAAGACGAAAAAGAAATAAATGAAATCGATGAAATCGAGTTCAACGAAGAAGATGCGATTCGATATATTCGCAATTTCATACCGGAGCAAGACCAACAAGGACTGACCGATGATGATATTCAGTATGTTTTAGACGAGATATACGAATATTACGAATCAAAAGGACTTATAGATGACGATACGGCAGAAGAGGCATCTATTGACGAAGAAGAAATGCTCAATTTCATCCTTAAAGACGCCCAAGATGACGATATAAAAATCTCCTCCGAACAAATCCAACTCATTGTCGAAGGAGAGTATGAATATGGCGTATCCATTGGAATTTATCAACCACAAGAAGATTGATTTACAAAGATTCTAAATGAATATCTCGGAAGCCTAAGAAATACAAAATTCCGTCTAACCCTAATGTTGAAAGCGATTGCTTAGCAGTCGCTTTTACTTTTGGTTTAGCGTGGAAAGCAATACCTAACCCTGCCAATCCGAGCATAGGTAGGTCGTTGGCTCCATCGCCTACTGCTATGACTTGTTCCAAGTCGATATGCTCCATTTGGGCTATTAGCCGTAGTAATTCTGCTTTACGCTTGCCATCAACTATATCACCAACATAATTCCCTGTCAGTTTACCATCTTTAATCTCCAGTTCGTTGGCAAACAAATAGTCAATTCCAAAACGCTCTTGCAATGGTTTACCGGCAAAGGTAAAACCACCGGATAATACGGCTATCTTAAATCCGCACTTCTTGAGTACTCTCAACAACCTTTCTGCTCCGTCTTGTAAAGGTGTGTTTTTAGCCACCTCTTCAAGCACCTCTGCAGATAGGCCTTTGAGTAATGCCACCCTACGAGTGAAACTCTCCTTGAAATCTATCTCACCTCGCATTGCCATGGCTGTGATTTTTTTCACTTCTTCCCCTACTCCTGCTTTTTCAGCCAACTCATCTATACATTCTGATTTAGTAAGTGTTGAATCCATATCAAGGCAAATGAGTCGCCTCTGACGGCGATACATATCGTCTTTTTGGAATGATATATCAATGCCTTCAGATGCAGATATATTCATAAATTGAGCCGACAACTCTTCTTTGTTATTAATATCGCCCCTTACAGAAAATTCCACACACGAACGCGATTGGTTATCTTCTGTAGGATTCAAAGGAGGACGACCGGTCAAACGCTTTATGGAATCGATATTTAATCCGCGCTCACTTACCGCTTCGGTAACTAAGGCTATTTGTTTTGCACTTAAAGTATGTCCAAGCACAGTTACTACATATCTGCTTTTGCCCTGACGCCCAACCCAAGCATTGTAATCATCATCAGAGATAGGAGAAAAACGAACATAAACCCCAAGTTCGCTTGTGCGAAAGAGTATCTCCTTAAGCAAATCACCTGTGCGCTCAGGTTCGTCGTTGCGAAACATAATTCCAAGAGATAGTTGATGATGTAAATTGGCTTGACCAATATCAAGAATAGTTGTATTAAACTTACCTAACACTTGGGTTATTGACGCTGTAACACCAGGACGATCTTCGCCGGATATAGATATTAATATGATTTCGTGAGACATATTGTTATATAATTATAATTATCACGCAATTATTTTTTTATTATTCTCTCATCTCCATTATGCATCAAGGGTGCAGTTTAGTAAGTCCTACAAATGCAAGTAGAATCAAATTCATCATTAATGCATAAATGATAGCAGGGACGGCTATTATTTCATTGTTGAATATCAGCGGGCTGCATGCAATAGTGATGGCTTGTGCCGCATTCTGCATACCTATCTCAATGACCAATGTGCGTCGTTCTTTTATTGTCATACCAAACAGCCATGCGAGCAGTGCGCCACATGCGGTGGTTAACAAAATAAGGATAGTCATCATCAGTCCAAGCGAACCAAACTCTGCTACAATAGTTTGCCTATGTTGAATAAAGAAAATAGTTACTAACAACACCAACGCAGGCATGGCAATGCGTTTGAGTATAGAGTGAAGTCGTGCTGCCCAATGCGGACGATATATATTTAGGACAAATCCTATAGATATAGGTACAACCATTAACACAATATTTTGCACTAACAACTTGCCTATAGGCAAATGAATATTCATAGTTTCGCCTACATGTGATGTTACCCATGCCATGATGAGTGGTAGAGAAAATAATGTAATGATACTGCTACATGCTGTCAGAGTAACTGATAGGGCAACATCACCCTTTGCTAACATGGAGAATACATTGCTCGAACTACCGCCCGGGCTACACGCCACAAGCATAATACCTATAATGAACAATGGCGTTAGTGAGTGAGCAAAGAAAGGAATATGAATAAAAAGACTGATTAGTCCCCACGCGATCAATGGTAGAAGTATAATTTGTCCGATAAGTCCGATGATGATTGGTTTGGGGCGTTGTGCAATCAACTTAAAGTCGTTAGGTTGAAGGGCCAAACCTAAGTCAAACATAAGAATGGTTAGTATGGGTAGTACAATAAATATAGTACTCATATTATTTGTATGTTAGTTTGATTTATCGTTGTATAGATTTATCGCGTTTAAGCACTTGGGTCATACAATGTGCTGCTCCATATCCGTCAATAAGGCTCTCTAATGTCACCCACTCTACTTCTACTCCTGCATCTTTGAGTTTTTGTTGTAAGGCATGACTTTGTCCGCCTACAGCCATAATATGCCGCGGGGCAATGGTCAGGTAATTATTAGCATAATGCATCTCGTCCACCGAGTCAATCGGAATTATCTGCATGCCGCGCTCATAAAGGAATGTAACAAATGGTTTGTTTTCGGCTATGAGCATATATTCTTTTTCTCCTTGATGGCGAGCGTATATATCGCAAGTAACATATTCAGGTTGGTCAGGTTGCGCTTCTAATCTGCTCCGCACCATAGTACATAGGTCTTGGTCGATGATATTGAAGTAAGTGTCAAGATGCATTTGCATTTGCCAGAACTTATGGTCGCACACGACGACCACAGTGTCGTGCCCCAAAGCATCGTTTTCCATTACTTGTCGTATTCCTTCCCTATTAGTTCTCATGCCACACCCGATAAGTGAGATATTACCTGCGGGAAAATAATCACCACCTTCTAATCTTCCTTCGCCCTCAATGCGCAATATCGGTTGTAAGCCTAAATGCTGATAGCAGACCTCAATAATATCGGTCTCGGGTGCTCGTTGTGTGGAGTTCATTTGGCAAATTACATGTCCTTTAGGAGTAGTAATACTCTGGTCGCGAGTAAAATACAAATTCATCAACGGGTTTTGTATATATTGTGCCTCATAACCTGTGTTGTTGTCGGTACGATAGAGTTTAACCGTAGGTTGTAATAATATGCAGCGAATCAGGTCCTGACGGCTCATATCTTGTATCACCTTATCTTTGTACGACCGGCTTGCCTGCGGGTCTTCATCGGGCATTGCTGATATATCATATTTTAGCACTTTTATGGCTAAGAGCCTTAATGTATCTATTCCTATTTCATCTAAAATATTCTCGACCGTATATATGCGAATGCCGTTCTTTTTTAATAAATTGATATACTCGCGGTGTTCCGATGCAGCCTTATTTACATCAAAGTAGTTCTCGAACAATCCAGCTGATGGGTGTATCACTCCGTTGAAGAGTTCTACTCCGGGGGTATGCATCAGTATCTCCCCTGCTCTACTCCACTCTGCTTTTGGGTATGCCATTTCGCCATGATGGTAGGATTTATTAAAACCAATGTAACCAAGTGAGCATAGAAATGCTACTAAAACGAACAAAAATATATACTTTTTCATAACTGTATTTATAGTTATCATGAATATAATGAGCAATGCAAATAGAAAGAAAACTGAATCTAATTATTTGGCGTATATTGCTTTTGTGAGAGAAGATAATGTCTTTCGATAAACATTGCAAAATTACCAAAAAGATATGAAATAAAAAAATATATCTAACAAAAAGCCTAAATTGTATAGTGAAAATACTCACGGAATAGAAAAAGAAAAGTTGATAGAATATTAAATATTGAATATTGCATATTTTGCAACACTGAAAAGCATTTTCTTTGTTTTTGTTTAGTTGGTAGAAAAGTAGTAATTTTGCAAGCAGAAGTTATTGTGTTTTCGTTGTAGAATGTAGTAGTTATATTCATAAACATATATGGCATATATGGTTTTGCTAATGGGGGCGTTAATTAATAAGAAAGACAAATGATTAAAGAAAATATAAAATTATATACTGACTCATTGCATCGAATGGCATACGCCACAGATGCAAGTGCCTATCGTGAGATTCCTAAGGCTGTGGCGTACCCCAAATCGGAAGATGACATAAGAGAATTGATTGCGGAGGCTCGTCGTAGGCATACACATCTCATTCCTCGTGCCGGAGGAACAAGTATCGCAGGTCAGGTGGTAGGCGATGGAATTGTTGTTGATGTAAGTAGGTATATGAATCGCATACTATCCATTGACCCTGTTAATCGTACAGCACGAGTACAGCCGGGTGTTGTTAGAGACGAACTCAATATAGCCCTGCGTCCATACGGACTTTTTTTCTCACCTGAGACTTCCACCTCAAACCGCTGTTGTATAGGAGGTATGGTAGGAAACAACTCATGCGGCACACATAGTTTAATATATGGTTCTACACGACATCATGTATTAGGGCTTAGGGTAATGCTTGCTGATGGCTCTGTTCATGAATTCAGTCGAGACAAACATAATTGTGTTTCTACCACTCGGTCACCTTTATTTGAGAATATAAAAGAACAACTCAGTCAGTGGCAACGCGACAATCAAACGATGCAAAGCCTACGAGAGGCGTTCCCAGACAAATCCATTCGTCGCCGCTCATGCGGATATGCTTTAGATGAGTGCTTGAATGTATATATTGATAAAAAAGAAGTTGATTATAAGTATGATGATATTAACTTGCCAGCCTTAATTACCGGCTCAGAAGGAACACTGTGCTTTGTAACTGAGATAACTGTTTCATTAGATCCGTTACCGCCGTCTGAGCAGATGGTGGTATGCGTTCAATTGCATCAGATGGAAGATAGTTGGACAACCAATCTTATTGCTCTCGGTTGCAGCCCTACAGCAGTGGAATTGATTGACGGGAAAATCATTGATCTTGCAAGAACTAATATAGAAGCCCGCAAGAATCTCTTTTTTGTTGATGGTAATCCTGTTGCCATTGTAGTAGCGGAATTTATGGCGGAAAATCGAGATGAGTTATTAAAGCAATCAGATGCTTTCATACAAGCGATGCGGCAGTCGGGTATTGCTCATACTATAACAACTGCGTATGGCGCTGATGTAAGTCGAGTATGGGCGTTACGCAAAGCCGGATTAGGAGTACTCTCTTCTATGTCAGGAAACGCCAAACCGGTTGGTGTGGTTGAAGATACTGCAGTGGCACCTGAGAGATTAGGTGATTATATCCATGATTTCCAGGATATGATGAATCAATTGGGTTTAGATTGTGTGTATTATGGGCATATATCTACAGGCGAACTGCATCTGCGACCGGTGCTTGACTTGCATAGGCAGCATGATAGAGAACTCTTCAGACAGGTGGCAGAGCAAACGGCTGCTTTGGTAAAGAAACACCATGGCTGTCTCTCCGGAGAGCATGGGGACGGAAGACTAAGAGGTGAGTTTATACCTTTGATGTATGGAAATGAGGTATATCAGATGATGTGCCAACTGAAAAAGACTTGGGACCCTGACGGGATATTTAATCTGGGAAAGATTGTCAACACCCCACCTATGGACAAATATCTCAGATACCAAGTAGAAGTGGTACCATCCAACCAAAGAAACATAAAACAAACTGCTAATCTACTCTCACTCATAGAGCAATGCAATGGCTCCGGTGATTGTCGCAAGTCTGCATTAATAGGCGGCACTATGTGTCCTGCATATAAGGCCACAGGAGATGAACTCTTTGCTACTCGCGCACGAGCCAATGTATTAAGAGAAATGATTACAAATAAGCCAGATGGCATATTCTCAGAAGAAGTAGAAACAATGCTAAACTCATGTTTGGCATGTAAAGCATGTCATAGCGAATGTCCAAGTAATGTAGATATGACGAGGCTGAAAAGCGAGATAATGCAACAACGCTATCAGCACTCACACATACCTTTCCGCACTTGGCTTGTTTCGCACATGGCTGATATTGAGGATATTGGCGCACTGATGCCACATATCTATAATTTCTTTGCCACTAATAGTTGGACATCAACTCTTATAAAGAACATAGTTGGATTTTCTACTCGAAGGCATATTCCAACATTGAATCGTCATTCGATGAGATGGCTCGTGGATAAGTACATGCAGACGAAGCAAAGAAATGCCCAACCACAAAAACATGAAGATATAACGCAGCGTATTGTATATCTTTTTGCAGACGAGTTTACTAATCACGAAGATGCTCAATTAGGATTGAAATTTGCTCAGTTGCTAACACGATATGGATACAAGGTGATTATACCAAGACATACACAAAGTGGAAGAGCGGCTATCAGCAAAGGTTGTCTGCGTCAAGCAGCGCATTATGCTCAAAAAAACATCCGTTTGCTAAGTGATATAATTACCTCTGATTCACCTCTTGTTGGAATTGAGCCTTCATGCATACTCACTTTTAGAGACGAATATCCGAGGTTAGTTCCTGCAAATCTGCGTGACGAGGCACTCATATTAGCCCAAAACTGCCTACTTTACGATGAGTTCTTAATGAGAGAAATAGATGCAGGGCGACTAAGAAAAGAGGCATTAGGTGAGTTGCAAGGGGAAGTGTGGCTACATGGGCATTGTCATCAGAAAGCGTTAGTGGGTATAGAGAAGACAGCCTCGTTGTTACGGCTCATCAAAGGATTAGAAGTAAATGTGATTCCTTCAGGGTGTTGTGGAATGGCAGGGTCGTTCGGTTATGAGGCAAAGCACTACGAGGAATCAATGCGAGTGGCTAATACTACATTGGTGCCAACATTAAATAAAGCCAAAAATAACAACCCTAACATATATGTTGCTGCTCCTGGGACTTCGTGCCGCACACAGATATTTGATACAACTCAAATCAAAGCATACCACCCTATTGAGATTCTGCTAAAAGCAATTGATAACAAATACAATAACTAACTAAAGTTTCCTACATCAGAAAATCCACGAATTGCATTTATTGGGCATCTACGAATTATACTAATTAAACGAAAAACTATGTTTTTCTCTATTATTAAGTTGTCAAAAATTATCCAAAATTACCCCAAAAAATGAATTTTATTATTTCTTGTGTTGGATACTTTAATAACTAATTTGATTTCCCCACATTAGATTATCTGTACTTATATTTGTCGATTATCTAATGTGTGGAAATAAGAATAAACAAGCATAATCATCATGTCTCTTACGCTTTGGAATTGTTGGCACGGATGCCATAAGAAAAGTGAAGGTTGTCGGAATTGTTATGTCTTTCGTCGCGACAGCGAACATGATATAGATAGTAATGTCATTCGCAAGACTGCATCGTTTCGTCTGCCTATTCAGCGCAACAGACAACATGAATATAAAATACCTTTCGGCACGACAGTATTTACTTGTTTCTCTTCTGATTTCTTTATCGAAGAAGCCGATATATGGCGAGAGGATGCGTGGCAAATGATGCGTTTAAGGAATGACCTGATTTTTTATATTGTCACCAAACGCCCTGAGCGAATATCCGTTTGCCTACCGGACGATTGGGGTGATGGATGGGAACATGTAATCATTTGTTGCACAATGGAGAATCAGCAGCGTACAGACGAGCGCATGCCGATTTTCAAAGCCTTACCACTAAAACATAAGCACCTTATCTGCGAACCACTGCTGACATATATTGACTTTGGTCAGTGGTTAAAAGGCGGATGGCTGGAGCAGATGACTGTAGGTGGAGAATCGGGTATGGAAGCCAGGGAATGTTACTACGAATGGGTATTGCATATCCGAGAACAGTGTGTTGCCAACAATATTGCTTTTATGTTTAAGCAAACAGGAAGACGCTTTGTAAAAGACGGACGCACATACCTACTTGACCACAACACCGCTATTCGACAAGCACACAAAGCAGCCATCAACTTCCTCACGCACGGATATGTGCCTTAAGCAAAATAATGCCATACATAACAAATGAGCATGCGGAACAAAGGTGTGTACTATTATTTTTCAACCTATTTGCTAATATCTTATTTATGTGTTAGCAACTTAAGATATTAAAAAAATAACTCAATAATTATAGATATAGAAAATGAGAACTATCAATCTTTGGATTATTTCCATTACAACATATTGCGCAATGCATAATTATTGTTTGAGTAATAAGACTTATAAAAACCCTTGCATTTATGCTGATTGCAGATGATGAAGTCCGCGATCATGCTAACTCGGAGAAAGCACTGAAACTCAGCAAACAATGGCAAGAGAATGGATATATAGTCATTTCTATGAAAGACGATTTTAAGACCATATACGGAGACAGCGTAAAGAAGACAGATTTTAACTTTTAGAACAAAAGACATGGATTTTTAGATGGCTTAGAATACTTAGAGGCTTTAGATATGATGGAAAAGAAAATATTTTGTAAAGTGATAAAAATGATATAATTTTGCTGCATCAAAGAGCAAATGTTCTATTTGTAGATTATACCAATCTATTACAAAATTTTCCATCTTGCACTATAAAAACAAAATATATTGATATGAGAAAAATCTTTTTAACTATTCTTACATGTATAATAGCGATGATGAGTAGTAATGCACAAAACACTGAAAACAAAATGAATATGAGTAAAAAAGTATTGGTAGTTTTTTTCTCCCATGCAGGAGATAACTACTCGGTAGGAAACGTCAAAGTGGGCAACACAAAGATTGTTGCCGATTATATCAGTTCCTTGACGGGTGCTGACCAATTTGAGATTGTAACCCATAAGTACGATGGAATGGCATATAAGCCTCTTTGCGATTTGGCACAAGAAGAGCAGATACAAGATGCTCGTCCTGCATTTGAAGGAAAGTTGTCAAACCCTGACCAATATGATGTTGTTTTCATCGGTGGTCCTGTTTGGTGGGGTACTTATCCGCAAGTGATGTTCACTTTCTTCGACACCTATGACCTTAACGGCAAGACCATCTATCCTTTTACCACCCATGAGGGCAGCGGACTTGGCAGTTGTGTGAGTGACTTGCGCAAAGTATATCCTAAAGCCGATATAAAGAAAGGCTTTTCAATTTATGGTCATGAGGTACGAACTAATAAATCAAAAGTAGAAAATTGGATTAAAAATATAGAATTATAATTATGGAGGCATTTCGTGTAGATCCTCGAGTAACAACACCCGAGGCGCAAGCCAAGTATATTGAGCAGGGGCGCAAATTGTTTGCTTTCAACCAAACTATACCCTTCACGCCTGAGAATATTGATGCTACAAAAGCCCTCTTTGGTGATAACCTTGGCGAAGGAGCAATTGTTCAACCGCCTTTGAAAGGTGTGTGCTTTGATATGGTGCACATAGGTAAAGGAGTGATGATTATGCCTGATTGTTTGATGATGTCTCGTGGAGGTATCATTATTGAAGATGGTGCGATGATCGCAGCCAATGTGCAACTTATCTCCAATAACCATGATCTCTACGAACGTCATATACTACTCTGCAAACCTGTGCATATCTGCAAGAACGCGTGGGTGGGTGCGGGGGCTACTATCCTGCCGGGTGTGACTGTTGGCGAAAACGCCGTAGTGGCTGCTGCTGCAGTGGTTACCAAGGATGTACCGGATAACACTATCGTTGCTGGCAACCCCGCCAAAATAATCAAATACATTGAGTAATAATACGCTAAAGTTTTCTATATCAGATAGTAAGCCAATTTATTTATTTAATATCACCAACGGAAAACTTTAGTATTTTATTACCTATGCACTTGATATATAAGTTTCTCAACATTTTTTTTGAAAAAGAGGATATAGGCTATGAAGATTCATTATTTCACCTTGTTATTTATTGCATTTGTCTGCGTATTTTCTGCCTGCTCAGGCGGTGACAATTATCGTGAACCTAAGTCGGAGGAAGACCTCTCTGGACTTGTTTTATCAGTCACCAATGGTAGTTTTTACCAACAGAAATATGAGAATCGCGCCGATGTACAACTTTTCCTCACTTCCAACGAAGCGGATGGAGTGCAGGCTGTGCGGCAAGGTCACGCCGATGTCTATGTGAGCGACGAAGTGATGCTCACCAAGGCAGATTTGAGACGTTTAGGGATGAAAAAGGCTTTTGTAGGCGATGAGGTTTTCGATGTGGCATTTGCAATAAAGAAAGGTAACACTGAATTAGCCAGCCAACTCAACGCTTTCCTTGCCTCTGCCCCTTTGGGTGACATTATCAATCATTGGATTAACGAAGGCCCTTATGTAGATGAACCTGCTTATACTATTCCTGAAGGTGCCAAACCATTTCGCTGTGTGTGTGGCGTAAATATAGCCCCAATCAGTTATGTGGGCGAAGGCGGCAAGTGGCAGGGGTTGGATGCCGATATCTTACGGCGTTTTGCGCACTCAATAGGCAGACCCTTTGAAATGCAGTTTATGGATGTCGGCTCGTCTATCATGGCTATCAACACCGGCAAGGCAGATATATTCTCAGGCTCTCTCTTTATAACGGAAGAACGCCTGAAATCAGTGGATTTTTCCGTTCCATACTATAAATGTCACCCAGGCTATTTTATTGTGGACAGGTCGGGAGAAGCACGCATGAGTTTGGGTGAGCGCATTCAAATGAATTTTATTAAGGAGAACCGCTTCAAACTTATCCTTGATGGTCTTGTCGAGACTATCAAGATAACGCTCTTCTCTATCCTCTTAGGCACCGTCCTTGGTATAGGTGTATGCGTCTGTCGTCGTTCAAAGCGCAGATGGGTTCGCGGAATGGCTGACCTCTACGGAGATTTTATCAACGGTATCCCAACGCTCGTCTTACTGCTTATTTTGTTCTATGTGGTCTTTGCCAACAGCGGCATGAGTGCTTCGTTGGTTGCCATCGTAGCATTTGCTATGTGCTTTGCATCCTCGGCGGGAAATATCTTTGACACCTCAATATCGTCTGTACCCCAAGGACAGACCGAAGCCGGTCTGAGTCTTGGTTTCACGCCCTTCAAGACCTTCATGGGCATCGTATTCCCTCAGGCGTTGCGCAAAGGGCTGCCGCTCTACACGGGCGAATGTATCTCACTGCTGAAGAACACCTCTATCGTGGGGTATATCGCTATCGCCGACCTGACGCGTGCCAGTGACCTCATCCGTTCCCGTACGTTCGATGCACTCATCCCGTTGCTTGTCATCACGATCATCTATTTCATCCTCGCTTGGCTCATTCGCAAAACCCTCAGCCTGTGCCTGCTGCGTAAATAAATGCCACACCACAAATACCAAAACGCCCTAACAATCGCCCACACGAAAACGATTTTCGCAAATATATTTGCATAAATCAAAGAAAAGCAGTAACTTTGCAGCGATTATTTGGAACGCGGTCGTCCTCGCCCGCAACCAAAACAAAAACATGTAATAACAGATTTGTTATATAGAAGCAGAAAGTTGCAAAGATAAAATATGGCCAATACGCTGAACGTACAAAGAACCGAGATAACAATTATTAAAGTTCATGCAGAAGACTACATCTGTCTGACAGACATGTTAAAAGCAAAGGACGGTGATTTCTTTGTGACTGACTGGCTGCGTAACCGAAACACATTGGAATACATTGGTATTTGGGAGAAAGTTAATAACCCCGATTTTAATTATGGCGAATTCGCCACAATTAGAAATAACGCAGGTCTCAATAACTTCAAAATCAGTGTCAAAGAGTTTGTTGAGCGCACGGGTGCGATCTGCTTGCAAGCAAAAGCTGGTCGTTATGGCGGAACTTACGCGCATAAGGACATTGCTTTTGAGTTTGCCATGTGGATTAGTCCTACATTCAAATTCTATATCGTACGCGACTACCAGCAACTCAAGGAGAAAGAGCAAATATCATTAAATTGGTCTGTTAAACGCGAGTTGGCAAAGATTAAATTGGTCTGTTAAACGCGAGTTGGCAAAGATTAATTATCATATCCATACGGACGCTATCAAGGAGCACCTTGTGCCGCAGGAGATTGACACATACCATCGTTCGCTCATCTATGCCAACGAAGCCGATGTGCTCAATGTAGCGTTATTCGGAATGACCGCCAAAGAATGGCGTAACGCCCACCCGGAGGACAAAGGTAATATACGCGACTACGCAACGATTAACTAGTTGATTTGTTTGAGCAACATGGAGAACCTGAATGCGGTCTTTATACATGAAGGCATGCCGCAAGGCGAACGCCTCCAGAAACTCATCCAGATAGCCATCCAGCAAATGACCGTGTTAGAGAATGTAGAAAGCAAGCATATTTTGAAAGGATGATTCCTTGTCATTTATAATTCGGCCACTGACGGTGGACGATTGATGGGTATCGCCACGTACCATAGCAGTAGCGAACTACCGGAAGCATACAAAAATATCTTACCCTCTGCCGAGGAATTAAGAAAACTCTTATAAGACATCGTCCCTCTCCAAAGACGTTAAATTGGAGAAAGACAGCGCAAAGCGTTGCGCTAATTAAATAAAAATAAAGCATTACTATTATTTCGTGTCAACCGAAAACCGCTGCAAACTGTTAAGGAATAAGACGCAGAAATAATAAGCGATAAGTGTACCTGCAATAGGTATGCCTATTAGCCTTTGATAATAGATGCTCACTCATGGTGAGTTTCTTAAAAGGCTAATCAGGTTCCTTTGCAGCGGTGCCTTGGTGACACGATAAGAAACTCACTTTTCTTATTGTGTATGTACGGATTGATAGTTTTGCGTTAAACAACTATCAATCTATGGCAAAAGCAGACCTTAAACAAGCAAAAGTAGCTAAGCAAGACGAGTTCTACACGCAATTAGTGGATATAGAAAAGGAACTCAAATACTACAAGCAACACTTTCAAGGAAAAGTGGTATTATGTAATTGTGACGACCCGTACGAAAGTAATTTCTTCAAGTACTTTGCCTTGAACTTTAACGCACTCGGTTTGAAAAAACTGATTGCTACTTGTTATAATGGTTCTCCTGTTTCCGGCAATGAGTTGTTACTGGATTTTGGCGATACAGTAGATGATCCCAAGAAAATTGCTTATAAAGTAGAAATAACAGAAGTTACAGATGTAAATGGAGATGGAGCAATTAATCTTGCTGATGTAAAGTACCTCATGCAAAATGATAGGAACGTTATTTCCATACTAAAAGGAAATGGCGATTTTCGTTCTCAAGAATGTATTGAATTATTGAAAGAAGCAGATATAGTAGTTACTAATCCTCCATTTTCTTTGTTCCGGGAATATATCGCGCAACTTGTAAAATACGATAAGAAATTCATTATTATTGGCAATCAAAATGCTATTACATATAAAGAGTGTTTCCAGTTAATTAAAGAAAATAAAATGTGGTTAGGGGCAAGTGTACATAGCGGGGATAGAGAGTTTAAAATACCTCCAACATACGAAGTCCGTTCAAAATCCTTACGTGTTGATGAAAATGGGAATAGATATATTCGAGTAGTGGGTATAAGATGGTTTACTAATTTAGACTATCCTCAACGCCACGAGGAGTTAGTTTTATATAAACATTACAGCCCAGAAGAATATCCTAAATATGATAATTATGATGCAATAAATATTAATAAATCAAGCGACATTCCATGTGATTACGATGGATATATGGGCGTACCTATTACTTTTATGGACAAATATAACCCAGACCAATTTGAAATAATAGGTCAAGGACAAGGAAATTTATATAGAGAACTTACCCCATATGGTTTAAAACAAGATTTTGTAGATAATTATTATGCTAATGGAGGAAAGGGATCAATTAAAGCAGACCATCCTGTTTTGGGATACTATAACAATAAAGGAATTGCAACAATCCCATATATGAGAATAATTATCCGTCGCAAAAAATAGAAAGCCATGAAAATAGAATTACATAAAATTACCGTTCGCGAGCTTACAGAAGACTACGTGGACAATCAGGAAGCGGGCGTGAAAGCCTATGGTGGTAAGTTAGACGTGCGTCCGCCGTTTCAGCGAGAGTTCGTCTATAGCGACAAGGAGCGTGACGCGGTAATTGACACCATTACGCAAGATTTTCCGCTCAATGTGATGTATTGGTCGGTAAACGATGACGGTACTTTTGAAATCATAGACGGTCAGCAACGCACGGTTTCTATTTGTCAATATGTAAATGGCGACTTTGCGCACTTGTTCCGATATTTCGACAATCTCACCAAAGAGGAGAAAGAACAGATTCTCAACTACGAACTCTATATCTACCGCTGCACGGGAACGGACACGGAGAAACTCAAGTGGTTCAAGACCATCAATATTGCCGGCAAGAAACTCACCAACCAAGAGTTGCTAAATGCCGTCTATGCTTCGCCGTGGCTGAGTGATGCCAAGCGGTATTTCTCCAAATCCAACTGCGGCGCATATCTTATGGGCAATAAATACCTTACCGGTTCGCCTATTCAGCAGGATTATTTGGAGACCGTGCTGCGTTGGGCTGCCGACTGCTCTGGAACGCGGTCGTCCTCGCCCGCAACAAACAACGGCATGCGGACGGGGACGTCCGCGTTCCCAATAACTATTGAGCAATATATGGCTCAACACTCCATCAAAGATACTGACGCTACGGCTCTTTGGCTCTATTTCCAACAAGTCATCAATTGGGTGCAAGCCAAATTCAAATACCGCTCTGTGATGAAAGGCGTGGATTGGGGTGCTATCTACAATAAATATGGGCAGGAACACATTAACATCGAGGAAATGGAGCATCGCATCTCTGCACTAATCCAAGACTCCGATGTCGGCAATCAGAAAGGCATTTATTGGTATGTGTTTGATGCCGATGAGCGGCACTTGCAAATCCGCGCGTTTGACGGAAACACCAAGCGTCGCCAGTATGAGAAACAGAAGGGTATCTGTCCTATTTGCGGCAAGCATTTCGAGATAGAGCAGATGGAAGCCGACCACATAACCCCATGGTCGCAGGGCGGTCACACCACGCCGGATAACTGCCAGATGTTATGCCGCGATTGTAACAGGCGCAAAAGCAGCAAGTAAGTTTTGATTTTAATAATAGGACAAACGGGTGTTAAAAGCCCGCTTGTTTTTATGTCTGGGAGTGGCGCGAGAGTGGCTAATTGACCGCTACAATTTGGTCGGTTGCCATATTTGCCCGAATCTTAATAATCGTACATTTTCCCGCTTACCTGCCGTGTACGAGAGACTTACGGGACGCTGACGAGAGGATAGACCACAGGATACTGACGAGATACCGTGCTGAAATCTTAATAATCGTACATTTTTCGGGGCGGAAATGGGCTTTTTTTGAGTTGGTCATGTCTCGGTCATCTCCCTGTCTTCTCGGCTTAAAGGAGTTCTATGTTTGCCCTGCGAACTCGCGCGGCGCACTTACTCCTTGAATGTCCACAGGACACTCCTGCGGTGCGCCTTAATCGCTTCATGCTCATCGCTCGGTTGAGAGCCTTGTTTGCCATAATCTTAATAATTGGATACTTTTACGATGCCTAAATTTAGCCCCTAAATCAAGTAATTTTACAATTAGTAACAATTTTATTACTAATTTTCTTGTTAGTTTCATTTTTTTTCGTACCTTTGCAGCCATCATTTGAAACGCGGTAGGCTTGCCGGTCCTCGCCCGCAACCAAAACAAAAACATGTAATAACAGAATTTGTTATATAGAAGCGGATTTTGAAATAAAGCCTTATGAATACACCTTTTGTATATGGCGTAGCAGCGGAGGGAATGTACTTCACAGACCGCGAGAAAGAGACCTTCCGGCTGACCATGAATTTTGAGAACGGGCTCAATACCATCATCATTTCTCCGCGCCGATGGGGCAAGACTTCGCTGGTTAACAAAGTGGCAGAGCAAATGAAGAACCATTCCGAAATTCGCATTGTACGGATGGATGCTTTCTCTGTACGCACACCGGAGGATTTCTACCGGATGTTTGCTACGGAAATCATCAAACAGACTGCTACACGTGTTGAGGAATGGATGGAGAATGCCAAACGCTTTCTCAGTTCATTAGTTCCTGTCGTAACGATGTCGGCTGACCCGCTTAACCCCGTCTCGTTCAGTCTCAAAAGCGTGGTTTCCAACTACGGTGAAGAGGCACTTACACTTCCGGAACGGATTGCCAAAGAGAAAAACATCCATATCATCATCTGTATTGATGAGTTCCAGCAAATAGGTGAACTGAACGATTCCGTTACGTTCCAAAAGAAACTGCGCTCTGTTTGGCAACACCAACACTCTGTCTCTTATTGTCTTTATGGCAGTAAACGTCATCTACTGATGAACATGTTCGGTAGCCGCAGTTATCCGTTTTATAAGTTCGGCGATATGATCTTTCTGGAGCGAATACCCATTCAGTATTGGTACGAATATATCCAGAAGCGTTTCGAGCAAGCCGGCAAAAACATCTCATCTGAAATAATAGATCAGATTTACGCCTATGTAGATGGCAACTCTTCGTATGTGCAGCAACTGAGTTGGCTGGTATGGGCACGCACGACCAACGAAGTAAATGAGGAGATATTAGCCGATGCCCAACAGGATCTGCTTAACCAAAACCATGCTTTGTTTATGGAGCAGATGAACGGACTTACCCAATACCAAATACGTTTTGTGCGGGCTGTCATGGATGGGAAGGCACTTGAGATAAACCGCAAAGACACCATTGAGGAGTACGAATTAGGCAGTTCCGCCAACATTGCAACCATCAAAAAAGCCTTGCAAAAGAAGGAACTGGTTGAAATCGAAGGGAAAGACATTCATTTCTCAGACCCGATTTTTATTCATTGGCTCCACAGAAATTCGCATTTTTTGTCCTGATGCACTTCTAAATAACAAAATGCCTAAATAAATCATACATCGCACACTCGTACATTCGTAATTCGTAAATCCTATGATAACCATCAATCATCTCAGCAAGACCTTCATCAATCCTGACGGCTCAAAACTGACCGTCCTCAAGGATGTAAACTGCACCATAGAAAAAGGCGAAGTAATCTCAATCATCGGTCCTTCGGGCACCGGCAAGAGTACGCTTCTAAGGGCAATCAACATGCTCGAACCGCCCACATCCGGCGAGATCATCGTCAACGGCGAGGATATCACCGCCCGCGGCTATCCGCTGGACAAATTGCGCCGTAAGATGGGCATGGTCTTCCAGTCATTCAATCTCTTCGAACATAAGACGGTGCTGGAGAATATCACCTACGCCCCGATGCGGCTGCTGAAAATGCCTGAGGCACAAGCCAAAGAGGAAGCAATGGAACTGCTCAAGAAAGTAGGCATGGCGCAGAAAGCCGATGTCTATCCGTCCTCCCTCTCCGGCGGACAGAAACAGCGCGTGGCTATCGCCCGTTCGCTTGCCATGCACCCTGATGTAATTCTCTTCGACGAACCCACCTCGGCGCTCGACCCGACGATGGTAGGTGAAGTGCTCTCCGTCATCCGCCAGTTGGCAAAAAGCGGTTTGACGATGCTGATAGTCACCCACGAGATGCGTTTCGCACGCGATGTGAGTACACGCATATTCTTTATGAATGAGGGTGTTATTTATGAGGACGGAACTCCCGAACAGATTTTCGAACACCCTGTGCATAGTGCCACAAAAGCATTTGTCAACCGGATTCAGAAACTCGTTTATGAAATTGATAGCGACAACTATGATTTCCTGCAAATTCATACCGACATCAACCGTTTTTGTATCAAATATAATATCACAGGCAAAGAAGACCTTGCTTATTCGCTACTCAAAGAAATGCTCTTCAACCACTTGCTCACATATCGCCCGCTTACACTGCGTTTGACGCACACCGAACTATCGGGCGTTACGGCATTGGATTTCATGGTAGAAGGGTTGAACAAATCACCGCTGACAGATGCTGCTCGCGAGTCTATCCGTCCGCAGGTGAAGGAACTCATTGAAGAAACAACAACTCGAGGTTTTAGAATAAAATTGATATTATAAATAAATACAAGACAATAGATATCAACGAATGGACGCAAGTCGGCGAAGATGAACAGCGCAGACTTATATTGACATGAGCGGCACGAGACTTGCCAAACTTTACAATGTGTCCTTTGAGGCAGAAAGGGCTAAAGATTAGTTTTTACAGCCCGAACTATATTTGAGTTAGGAATTCCCACGCAAAAACTGTATTGTCAGATAACAGATGGCATACGCACCAGTAGTAAGTATGAACTTATTAAAAACAAACACTTCTTCACTCGCATCATTGCAGACGAGCCATATCGGCTTCAGGAAAAACAGCCACTACCGAGACAATTTTGCTCAAGGACCACTCACAATTCAAAAAAAACAGTAACTTTGCGGCCGAAAGTTGCAAAAACATGCGAACTATAAATGATTACCGCTTCATAAACATCAATCATAAACCGACCTAAGAACAATAAGACATAGAAATGCCAACGCCACAACTACAATATAATAATGACGGCACACCAAGCGTTCTTCGAAAAAAAGGTGGTTTATACCGACCTGAATTTTTATAAACGAAGCGATGTGCTTTATCAACTGACTGCCGTTTTTTGCGGTCGTTTCCTGCCACAATACGGCGATCGAACAGTTGATCAGATGGTGCAGGCGGCACGCTCAACAAAGCAGAATATTGTAGAAGGTAGCACCGACGGACAAACTTCTGTTGAGGTTGAATTGAAATTGCTCGGTATTGCACGAGGTTCTAATCAGGAATTGCTTGAAGATTATACCGATTACCTCAAGAAACACGGAAAACAGGAGTGGTGGAAAACGATCCCTCGTTTTGAGGCATTACACAAATTCTGCAAAGAACATACGGCGGTGGAAGATTATCAGCCTTTTTTCAACCGATGGACAGACGAAGAAATGGCTAATTGTGCTATTTGTCTTTGCCACATGGTGGACAAGGCTATGGAGACCTACATACGCCGAAAAGACTATGAATTTGTTACAGAAGACGGAATTCGTGAGCGCATGACAGCAGCACGCCTCTGCTATCGCAACAACCAAAAAGAAATAATCGAAAACCTCGCGCACGAGAACGAGACACTAAAGAAAGAGATAGTCCGCCTGCAAAGCATTATCCGCTTCCTCGGAGGCAACTGCGGACAGACCGGCATCTCCGGTAAGCCCGGAAAAACCGACACAACATAAAACCAGCGCAAAGCGTTGCTCAATAACATATTAAAATAATAAGCATTACTATTATTTCGCGTTTACCGAAAAGCCCGTCAAAGTTTAAGGAGATAAATAGCAAATAATCAGTAAAGGTTTCTGTGTATAGGATGCCTTAATCCAACTAATATAGATGTTTACGTTCTGTGTGAGTTTCTTAAGTTGGATGAGGTTTCCGTGACGGGCTGCCTTGGTACGCGATAAGAAACTCGCACTTTTTCTTATCGCATCTGCCGAAAATTTGTCAACAGAGAAAACTGAAGAAACTGAGAAAATACTCAGAGTTCTCCATATCTCTGTTGAAACAAGCAGAAGCCGATTGATAGTATGCGTAAAACCACTATCAATCTATATGGCATTCGCCCGAAATACCAGTGGGAGTTCGTTTATGATGAAAAACAGCGCAATGCCGTAATGGACACTGTTTGGCAGAATTTTCCGCTGAATGTCATGTATTGGGTCAAAACAGAAGCATCCACAGATTTATCAGATTTAACAGAACAGAAATCTGGTTCATCTGTTCAATCTGTGGACAATATACAATACGAACTTTTGGATGGTCAGCAACGAACTATCTCCATCTGCTCGTTTATTGCAGGCGAGTACATGATGAACTTTGACGGAAACTTGCTCGGTTTCAATAATATGACCATTGAGCAGCAAAATCGCATATTGGATTACAAACTACAAGTCTATATCTGCGAGGGAACGGATGAGGAAAAACTGCGTTGGTTTCAGCGCATCAACATTGCCGGCGAGAAACTCAAAGAGCAAGAGATTCGCAACGCTATCTATTCCGGTTCTTGGGTGACACAAGCCAAACGCCGTTTCTCCAAGACAGGCTGCGTGGCATACAAGATAGGTTCAGACTTCATGGCTGGTTCGCCTATTCGGCAGGATTATTTTGAGACTGCTCTCCGTTGGATTGCCGACTATTATGGAACGCGGTCGTCTTCGCCTGCATCAGAAGATAATATGCGGACGGGGACGTCCGCGCTCCCAGTTACCATTGAGCAATATATGGCGCAACAGCAGCATGACACGGATGCTGACGAACTATGGCAGTACTACCAAGACGTCATCCATTGGATAGAGAAACTCTTCGGGCATAAGTACAAAAAAGAGATGAAAGGTGTGCAGTGGGGACTGCTCTATAACAAGCATAAAGAAACCCCTTTAACCGCTACGGCTATCGGTGAGCAGATGGCTAAACTGATGGCGGACAGCGATTTACAGAAGAAAAGCGGTATTTTTACCTATATACTTGACGGCGACATTCATCATCTGGGTATCCGTGCCTTTGATGCGAATACACGCCGTGAGGTCTATGAGCGGCAAGGCGATAAATGCGCAATCTGCGACAAGCATTTCGAGATAGAGGTTATGGAAGCCGATCATATCACACCGTGGGTGGAAGGCGGACGAACGATTGCTTCCAACTGCCAGATGCTCTGCCGCGCTTGCAATAGACGGAAAAGCAGCAAATAGCGCGGAAAATAAAAACTGACAATTAATGCAAAAGAGGTGATAGATTTCGCCTCTTTTTTGATTATACAGAAAGGAGATATTTGAAAAATGAGGAGTGTAATAAACCTAAATCTTAATAATAGGGAATGCCCATTCGCTGCGTAATAAGAAAAAAGTATACTTTATATTTTCGAATAAAATGTGCATAATACTAAATATACTATATTTATGAATGTATAATTTGTATATATTCGAAAGAAAGTTGTACCTTTGTAGCCGAGTTTGACAAAAACTATATGAAGCATAAAAAACGATACCAACTATGAACCTGAAAGAAAAACTCTCAAAACATTCCTTAAAAACGCATGCTGGACTGTGGCTGATGCTCGTTGCCATACTGGCGATGGAGTCGATAGCCTGTGTACAGTATTTCTATACTCGTGCCACTATCAAAGCAGACGCCGTCTATCGTGCCAAATCGGAGTTGAGGTTGGCGGAACAAGAGATCAATACCGCCGCAGTGGAATTGGAAGCCGCTGCCAAGATGCTTGCCAAGATGGCGGAGTTCTGCTTGAACGACCCAGATGCCATGCCGGGATGCGTGAACATGCTGTTCGAGACATTGGAAAATGTGGAAGGGGCCGGTATTGCTTTCGTGCCGGATTATTTTCCGCAGAAAGGGCACTGGTACGAAGTCTATGGTACCCGTAACGACCAGACTGAGAAAAGGGTTGCCATCCGTCAGATAGGTGGAGCCGACCATGACTACACGCAGTTGGAGTGGTTTAACAATGGTCTGACAAAAGACCATGCCTATTGGTCGAACCCATACGCAGACAATGAGGGGGCGCATACTGTTGTCGTCACTTGTTCCTATCCCGTACGCGACGCCGACAAGCGTGTCGTGGGAGTTGTTTGTATCGACATATCGCTCAGCAAACTGAAGTTTATCTTCGACCACCTGCAAGTCTATCCGGATAGTTATTATTCTATCTACACGGCTTCGGGTAAGGATATCGTCACGCCGGATACCATACCCGGACGCAAGTACCTCGTTTTTGATGAGGAAATTGACGCAACAGGTTGGAAGTTGTCTATCATCATTCCTGAGGATATTCTTTTTGTCGAACTCAAGCGCGTCGGGTTGATAGTAAATATCCTAATGTTGCTCAGTCTCGCTCTGCTGGTGTTTATCATGTACCGCAGTACAAAAAACGCCATTAAGATGATAGATATCAACAACCAAAAAGAGCGCATGGAAGGCGAGTTGGAGATAGCACAAACCATTCAGAGTGCCATGCTACCTAAGGTGTTTCCTCCATTTGCTGACCGTCCGGATCTGAATATATATGGTGTGGTATATCCTGCCAAAGAGGTGGGTGGCGACTTATATGACTTTTATGTTCGCCATGATAAACTTTTCTTCTGTGTGGGGGATGTGAGCGGTAAAGGTGTGCCTGCATCACTTGTGATGGCTATGATTCGCTCGCTTTTCCGTAGCGTATCATCTCATGAAGAAGAGGCAAACCAAATTATGCAACAAATGAACAACCCGCTCACCGAACAAAACGAGCAGGATATGTTTGTAACCCTCTTTGTTGGTGTGTTGGACATGGAGACAGGTGTACTAAATTATTGTAACGGAGGTCATAATGCACCTGTATTGGTTCATAAACAAGAAACCACTAAATTAGATGTACTCCCCAACCTACCTATAGGCATAATGGAAGGATTTGAATATATAGGTCAGAAAGCACAAATTCAACGAGGCGATACTATATTCCTTTACACAGATGGTCTTACTGAGGCTGAAGACAAGAATCACACTCAATATGGTGAAGAACGCATGTTAAATTTGCTAACTAAAGCCAATGGTATGTCGCCGAGAGATATAGTGGAAACAATTCAAAAAGATGTAGATACATTTGTCAATGACGCTCCACAAAGCGATGACCTTACGATGCTTGCAATTCGATATCAGATATCTGCTATTGTGATGCGTAATGATATACAGCAGATACCTACCCTCGCAGAATGGATAGAAGGCTTGCAGGTGCCTACAGAACTGAGTATGCCTATAAACCTTGCATTGGAAGAGATAGTATGCAATGTGATGCTCTATGCTTACCCTCAACGCAAAGATGGTAAGGTCTTTGTTGAGTATTCAGAAAAAGAAGATAATCAAGGCAAACAACTTATATTTACCATTTCAGATACAGGTATTGCTTTCGACCCTACACAACAAAAAGAAGTAGATACCTCATTATCTGCTGAAGACAGAGAAATAGGTGGTTTAGGAATACACCTTGTGCGTCAACTTATGGATGAAATTCGATATGAACGCGTTGATAATAAAAATATCCTCACCTTGATTAAAAAGATAAATTATTAATAATCCAATTAAAACAATAATACTTATGACTACCACCATTCAAGACAATGGCAAACAACTGGTTGCATTTTTCGAAGGTCGTTTAGACACTGCCGCGGCTATTGCAACAGCAGAGGCAGTTAAACCACTTTTGGAAGCAGAAGGCAAAGATATCATACTTGATTGCTCCAAGTTGGAATATATTTCCTCATCCGGTTTGCGTATTTTCCTTTCCATTAGAAAAGATGCTTCAGCACATGGTTCAAAAGTAGTTGTGCGCTCGATAAATGCTGACATACGCCAAGTTTTTGCTATGACAGGATTTATAAGTCTTTTTGAGATACAATAAAATAGATTTGTCATAAAGTTCTATGGCAGATATATGTTTGCATTTTGAAAATATGTATGACTAATTCAGGCAGGATTACAAATATAGAATGGTTGCGTATTGTTGCGATGCTGGCTGTTGTGTTGATTCATATTGATGCATGCTATACATATACCATTCTACCTGCTACCCGTTTTGCTGTTCCATTCTTTTTTATGGTGGCAGGATATTTTCTGGGCGAACAAAATAAAAAGAAAAACTGGAAAAAATACATTATTCGTTCATTGATATTGTTGCTGAGTGCTACCTTGCTATATGCAGCCGTAGATTTTGTAGGTAGTTGGCATAGCGGAAGAAATATCTGTGACCGCTCATGGGGACAAATTCTAATGACATGGATAGTATTCAACAAAAATCCGTTTCATTATCATCTTTGGTTCTTAGGTGCTTATTTATATGTGATAATTATAGGCGCATTAATAGATAAGTTCAATGCATGGAAACAAATATATTGGTTGATAGTCCCTTTACTAATAGCGCGATTCGGCATTCAATTATTAGATTTTCCTCCATACATAACTCGTAATTTCTTATTTATAGGTTTACTATGTTTTTTATTAGGGAGTTGGTTTAGAAGTAAACAAAACATATTTTCATCACATCTGTTACAAAAGGGCATAGTGTGGATATGTTGCTTTATTTCAATTCTTCCCTTTGTAGAAGATTATTTGCTACAAAATGCATTTGGGATACAATATGGCGATTTATTTACATCATATATTTTTGCTTTTTGTCTATTGCTTGCTGCAGTTTATTTACCACAAGTACTACAACAATATCTACCACACCAAACGCGTGATTTGGTATTAGGAATTTATATTATTCACCCGTTGGTTCAACTGATTTATCTACATGTATTATCTTCCAGAGCACTTATTATTTATAATACATGGTTCGCCCCAATAATTGTGTTTATAACCTCATGGCTTATATGTCGTGCTGTTTTTCTGCTATATGAAATACTAAAAAAGAAACAATAATCTACTTTTACTATACAACTATAACTACATAACTTTATAATACAATGAAAAAGATCACTTTTCTATCATTTATCACGATGTCCGTGATTGTACTGTTGCTCAATGGTTGTTCAAAAACCAATGCGAGCACACCAACACTCACCAACGACCCCTCTTTGGTATATATGACCGAGGAAATAACTCCTGAGTCACTTGTTAAAATATTTAATGCATTAGGCTTGGAGATTTCAGATACAGCCCGCGTTGCAATAAAGATTTCAACCGGTGAGAGCAAGCACTCGAACCACTTGCGCCCTGAGTTTATTGCTCCTTTGCAAAAAGCAACCGGCGGCAGACTTGTGGAGTGTAACACAGCCTATGGCGGCAACCGCTCAACCACAGCCAGCCACAAGAAGGCTATAGCCGAGCGCGGGTACGGTGATGTTGATAATGGATGAAGACGGGTCTATCAACCTGCCTGTAACCGATACCAAATGGATAAAATACGATATCGTAGGCAGTCATATTCAAAACTACGATTTTATGATCAATCTCGCTCACTTCAAAGGACATGCTATGGGTGGTTTTGGCGGTGTATTGAAAAATCAATCCATAGGTTTTGCATCTAAAGAAGGCAAAGCATACATACATTCTGCAGGTAAAAGCACCACCAATCCGTGGGGTAACAATAATCAGGATTCGTTTCTTGAGTCGATGGCAGCCGCTGCACAAGCAGTGCATAACTACTTTAAGCAAGACGGTAAAGATATAGTCTATATCAATGTGATGAATAATATGTCGGTTGACTGCGACTGCAATGCCCACCCCGCTACTCCACAACTCAAAGATATGGGTATATTGGCGTCCACCGACCCTGTGGCACTTGACAAGGCGTGTCTTGATTTGATTTTTAACCATCAATCCACATCAGGCGACAATGCCGATCCGCTTATCAAGCGTATCGAGAAACTGCATGGAACGCACACTGTAGAATATGCAGAGCAACTTGGTCTTGGTAGTCAGATGTATAGAATTATTAATATCGATGAAAACACATCCGACATAGAAAATATAACCAATCAAGGCGAGAGATACAATGTTTTCAGTACTGATGGTAAAAAAATCTTAACCAACGCAATCTCATTGGAAGGTCTGACTGCCGGAGCATATATCGTTAATGGGAAAAAAGTTGTAATACAATAAAATGATGTTACTGAACTGATAATTATCTTTTGAATTATGATAGATCAAATTATAGAATATAATCGTTCATTTGTAGAGCAGAAATGCTACGAGCCATATATAACCGATAAGTATCCAAATAAAAAACTTGCAGTATTGACATGTATGGATACGCGTCTGACAGAATTGCTGCCTGCCGCACTCGGACTGAAAAACGGCGATGCTAAAATCATTAAAAACGCAGGTGGAATAATACTTTCGCCTTTCGATTCGGCCATGCGCAGTCTAATTGTGGCTATTTATGAATTGGGAGTAGAAGAAATCATGGTGGTAGCACATTCCCAATGCGGTGCTTGTAACATGAGTTACAGCCACTTTTATCAAGTGATGAAAGCAAGAGGTATAAAAGACGATACTTTAGATACAATTCAAGAGTGTGGTATTGACTTAAACCAATGGTTAGACGGGTTTCATGACACCGAATCATCTGTCTTAAAAACTGTCAAAACAATACGAATACACCCGCTTATCCCTAAAGATATCATTATTCGCGGCTTTATTATTAACTCTGTCACAGGCGCTTTGCAAGAAGTAAAATAATCAATTTCAGGTATATATATGCCGTTTTATGAATATCATGATTTCAGAATAAAAAGATTACACAAAGTATACTTAAAGATTTGCAATAAAAGTTGTTCTATCATTGTTAAAAAAAACTCTTCACTTGATGTTATCCTTTGTGTATTTATAGAAAAAGCGTATCTTTGCACAAAATTTCGGAATAATCACCCATAAACCTAAACTAATTTTACTTAACAAACTTCTTATATTCAGAGGTTTGAGATGTTTAGTAACATATACATTGATACTTTGTGTGTTTATTTTGTTAAAGAAGTAATCGGCATAACATAAAGTTCATTTTATGCGTAGGTATCATTTTTCAGATTGTGGTATGCTCCGAAATCAAATATAATGATGAAAAATACTTATTTACTTAAACAATATGAAAAATATGATTGTATCCAAAACAAATCTGCATGAACTACTTTTTTGTACATTGTCATTTGTGTTATGTACATTAGTTGGTTGTATTAAGTTGCCTCAAGAGCAGCACACAAGTTATGACACTATTCAGTTGACTCGCCAGACCGTAACTGCTCCTCTAACATGGAGTGCTGCTATCCGCGGCACAGGGGATGTATCTATTGTATCCCGTTGCACCGGTACACTAAAAGAGATTAAAGTGAAGGATGGTCAGAGTGTAAAAAAAGGTGACATACTTTTTCTTATTGACAGTCGCAGTGCTGAGAACGCCTTAGCACATGCGCGCGCTGATTTGCAGACTGCTATTGCCAATCGTGACAATGCACAATTGGAAGCAGATAGCAACAAAGAGTTGGCTGACCAAGGTATCATCAGCGATTATTTGCTTCGCATGAGTTTGAATATGCTTCAGTCGGCAGAGGCTCAAGTGTCTCAGGCTGAGGCAGCAGTGCGTGACGCTGAACTCCGTTTGGATTATTGCACTATCAAAAGTCCTGTTGATGGATTAGTGGGTAATATCATTCCTCATGTAGGCGATGTAATTGCTGAAGCAGATATGCTTACGCGTATTGCAGGAGTGAAAGAGATGGAGGCAAGTTTCTCGCTTACTGAAAGTCAGATACATGCGCTTGTAAGCGAATTTGGCAACCTTGATAAAGTCATCAAAATCGCTCCCGCTCTTACATTGCGATTCAAAGAAGGTACAGAATACACAGAAAAAGGACATATAACTAGTTTTTCAGGTTTGATAGACCAGCGCACAGGTAGCATAACATGTTATGTAACCTTTCCTAATCCTAAGGGCGAATTGTTTTCAGGTATGCAAGGTACTGTGGTGATGCCTATTGAATGGGAGAATGTTATTTTGGTTCCTCTGACATCAATAGTTCGTATTCAAGACAAAGCATTGGTGTATAAAGTTGGCGCTGATAGTTTAGCCACAAGTGCCATTGTCGAGATTGAAGACTTGGGTGATGGTGAAAGGGCTGTCATACTCTCAGGTGCAGAAGTAGGCGAGACCATAGTTGCCAAAGGTGCTGCCAATGTGCACGAAAAGGACAAAGTGATATATTAATGGTGAAAGGTTAATGGTGAAAGGTTAATGGTGAAAGGTTAATGGTGAAAGGTTGATGGTGAAGTAAATTAATCCTTTCGACTTTCAATTCGCAATTTTCAATTTTTATGAAAGGTAATATATTTGTAGATAGAAAAGTGATGGCAGTTTGTATCTCTCTGCTTATTGCTTTAGTTGGCTTTATTTGCCTAAAGACTCTGCCTATAGAGCAGTATCCTGATATTGCACCTCCTACCGTTATGATTTCCACTTCTTATACAGGAGCGGATGCCAATACGGTGATGAAATCTGTTGTTATGCCAATAGAAGAGGCTGTTAATGGTGTGGAGAATATGGCATATATGACATCCGAAGCCAGTGCAACGGGTGAAGTAAGTATCAATGTGTTTTTCAAGCAAGGCACCGACCCTGATATGGCGGCTGTCAATGTTCAGAACCGCGTGTCAGCGGCTTTAGGACTATTGCCGCAAGAGGTTACTCGTGTGGGTGTGAAGGTTGAGAAAAGACAAAATAACATATTGCAGATTGCAGCCTTGGTAAGCCGTGATGGTAAGTTCGACAATGACTTTATTGCTAACTATATTGATATCAATGTTAAACCTCGATTGTTGCGTGTAACCGGTGTAGGTGCAGTTCAGAATTTGGGTAACACCTATTCACTGCGTATTTGGATGAAGCCTGATGTGATGGCTCGTTATGGTCTTGACCCTCAGGATATATTTGCAGCCATCGGCAACCAGAATATGGTTGCAGCCACAGGTGCGCTTGGCGAGCAGAGCGGCAACACTTATCAATATAACCTTGAGTACAAAGGACGCTTGCAGTCAATAGAAGAGTTCGAGTCAATAGTACTACGCACATCAAACGGCAATGTACTGCACCTAAGAGATGTAGCCGATGTGGAATTAGGTGCGCTCAGTTATAGTTTTTCATCCCGTGTGGATGGTCAGCCCGGTGTGGCATTTATTATCAATCAAGCCCCGGGAGCCAATGCAACACAAGTCAATGCCGCAATCAACGAACTTTATTCCTCGTTGCAAACCACAATGCCGGCTGGTCTGGAATTTACAATTCTTCAGACAAGTGACGACTTTTTGTATGCCGCTATACATAATGTGGTTGAAACCCTTATAATCGCTATTCTGCTTGTGATTTTGGTGGTTTATTTCTTCTTACAGAATTTCAAGGCTACCCTGATACCATCAATATCTATCATTGTTTCTTTACTGGGTACTTTTGCAGTGGTGAAAGTAGCAGGATTTTCACTTAATATCCTTACTCTCTTTGCATTGGTACTGGCTATAGGTACTGTGGTTGATGATGCCATTGTGGTTGTAGAAGCCGTAATGGCAAAGATGGAATCGGGTTACACCTCGGCTTATAAAGCGACCAAAGATGCGATGAGCGAAGTGACGGTAGCCGTGATTAGTTGTACCTTAGTGTTTATGGCTGTGTTTATCCCTGTAACCTTTATGCCCGGGACAAGTGGTACTTTCTTCACTCAATTTGGTATTACGATTGCAAGTTCGGTAGGACTGAGTTGTATTTCTGCACTAACTCTATGTCCGGCATTGACGGCGGTGCTTTTCCGCCCGAAAAACGAATCGGAAGAAAAGAAAGGCAAGGGGCTGAACTATTGGGTTAAGACAGCATACGATGCAGCATATAATGCTATTCTTGGTAAATATAAGAATGGTGTATCTCGTTTTTTGCAAAAACCTCGTCGTGCATGGCTGTGGCTTTTGGCTGCTGTGGTAGCAATGGTACTCGCTATGCGTGCCCTTCCTGCCGGACTTGTACCGCAAGAAGACCAAGGAGTGATTATGGTGGATGTAACAGCACCCGCCGGTTCGCCGCTTGTTGAAACGGATAAGATAATGGCTGAGGTGGAAGAACATGTGCTTCGTTTAGAAGAAGTGGAGAGTTATGCTAAAATCTCCGGTTTCGGACTATTGTCGGGTACAGGCGTTAGTTATGGTACGCTTGTTATTCGTCTCAAACCATGGGATAAGCGTAAGGGATATGAGCACTATATTGATTATGTGATGGCCAAACTTTACTATTCATGTGAAGATATAAAAGATGCTCAGATTATACCTTTCCAGATGCCGCAAATACCGGGATATGGTAATAGTGATGGTATAGACCTTCAGATGGAAGACTTGCAGGGTGGCGATATGTCTAAGTTCAACGAGGTGGTTAATAATTTCCTTGCTGAACTGCAGAAACGCCCCGAAGTGCAAATGGCGATGTCGCTCTACTCGGAGTCGTTCCCTAAATACAAAGTGGATGTCAATGCCACTCAATGTGATCGTGCAGGTATTTCGCCTGATGTGGTTCTCAATACTTTGGGTGCATATTGCGGTAGTGCTTATATCAGCAATTTTAACCAATATGGCAAAGTATATCGCGTGATGGCCGGTGCTGCGCCGGAGTATCGTCTTGACCCTAACTCACTCAATAATATTTTTGTTCGTATAGGCGATGAGATGGCTCCTATATCTCAATTCATTACTCTCACACCTGCTGTTGGTTCTGCAACTCAAAAGCGATTCAACCTCTATCAGTCAATTGCATGCTCGGTTAAACCTAATAACGGCTTCAGCGAGGGGGATGTACAACGCATTATTGCCGAGGTTGCAAAAGACCATTTACCAACAGGCTATGGATATGAGTATGGTGGTATGAGTCGTGAGTTGGAAGCAAATAGTAAATCTAACCTGACAGGTATTATATATCTTGTTTGTATATTACTCATATATATGATTCTTGCTTCACTCTACGAGTCTTTCTTTATCCCATTTGCAGTGCTACTATCTGTTCCTTTCGGTCTGATGGGCTCATTCGCATTCTCATGGCTTTGTGGACAACAGAATAACATATATCTGCAAACAGGTGTGATTATGCTTATTGGTCTGTTGGCTAAGACGGCTATATTGATTACAGAATTTGCAGTTGAAAAACGCAAACAAGGTATGCCTATACTTCAAGCGGCACTTGGCGCATGTGAAGATCGTCTGCGTCCTATCTTGATGACTGTAGTAACAATGATTGCCGGTATGATTCCGCTTATCATCGAAGGTGGCGCAGGAGCCAATGGTAACCGCGCGCTTGCTATCGGTGTAACTGGTGGTATGGCTGTAGGCACGCTTGCTCTTGTATTTGTAGTGCCGGCATTCTATATCATATTCCAAAAACTACACGAGCGCTTCCAATCTGCACCGGAATTTCCGAATAATCAGAATATTCAGAATACTCCGATAGTTTTAGTTCTTGTATTATGTACTTTGATGCTCAGCAGTTGTGGGGTATTTAAGAAATACACACCTGCTCAGCAAGCTGCGCAGGACAGCATAGTATCAACTGTCAGTGAAGCAGATTGGCAATCGTATATACAAGACCCGCAGTTGCAGGGATATATCCAGAAAGCATTAGAAAACAATGTCGATTATCTTTCTCGTCAGTTGGCTATCAAAGAGGCCGATGCTCGGCTTCGTGCTGCTCGGCTCGGTTATCTGCCTACCCTCGCCCTTAGTCCTGCAAGTGTTGGGGTGTCGGGTAGTATAACACCGGGCAGTGGTTCGTCGGGTGCAGTGCTTACCTATCAGGTACCTCTCTCGCTCAACTGGGGTGGTGAAGGCTTTGGTACAATCACCAATCGTAAACGACAAGCACAAGAATTGCGACTGCAAGCAGAAGACAATTTAGCAGCAGCACATGCTAATCTTGTGGCTACTATGGCAAGAGTTTATACACAACTGCAACTGCTCGACTACCAAGCCATAATTCTTGATTCTACAGAAGTTATTTGGCAACGAGTATTAGAAGTACAAAATGTGTTGGTTAAGAATGGTCAGGCATATTCGCCTTCAATAGGACAGATGGAAGCCTCACTTATCAATGTGCAAATACAACGCAAGCAACTCTTGGAGCAGATTCATTCCTTGGAACTGACAATGTGTCGTCTTATGAACGAGGAACCACATGAGTTGTCGCGCTCACCATGGACCAGTTATTCGTTTGACACATGGACCATAGAGCCCATTCCTGCCGCTCAACTTAGTAATCGCGCAGATGTCAGAGCCGCAGAAAGAAATGTGGCTGTTGCATTCTATCAGACCAATATGGCAAAAGCCGCCTTCTGCCCTGCCCTATCGCTCTCAGGACTTATTGGATGGACAAATAACGCCGGTGTCGTTGCCAATCCCGGTCAACTGCTGATGAATGCTGCATTGGGATTAGCACAGCCTATCTTTGCAGGAGGAAAACTGAAAGCAAATCTCAATATCGCCAAATTAGAACAAGAAGAAGCGGCAAATAGATATGTTGAGACAATGCTGCGTGCAGGTAGTGAAGTGAACGACGCTATCTTTCGTTGCAAAAACGCACAAGAACAAGACGAACTTTATCAACGACTTCTCACCACTCAGCGTGAAGCATACAATGGAACATGCGAACTCATGAAGAAAGGCAAAGCATCATATTTAGAGGTGCTCACTTCGCAAGAAAATTATCTCAAAGCACAACTTGCCGATGTAACTAACAGATATAATGGTCTTATAAGTCTCATAGACCTCTATGTGGCACTTGGTGGCGGAACAAGATAGGTACAGAATTCACAATATAACCAAAGAAAAAACAAAACACTTATGATAAGAAAGTATTTGCTTATTGCCATAGCGGTATTTATCACAACTTCCCTAATGGCACAGGAAAATCATATTGCAGAAGGTCTGGCCTCTGTTGCCGCTATCGCCGGCGAAACCAAAACGGCTGACTCGCCGCAAGATTCTGCCACAGTGGCAGCACCCAACATTCAACTGCCCAAATGGAAACAGAAACTCTATTTTGGCTATAATTTCGATATCTACTATCACAACGACTCGCGTTCCAATCGCACAGAAAACGGATGGTCTATTTCATTAACACCGGAAGTAGGATGGAAAATAAATGAAAAGGTATATATAGGTATGCGTTTTGGTGGGACTTATTCAAATACAACCACCAATTACTCCATATCTGTTCTTGACACCTCCGTATATACCAACCTGCGAATCCACAATGGTTCTTGGGAAATAACTCCCTATGCACGCTATCGCCTCAAGACGCTCTTTAATGATAAGGTAGGTATATGGCTCGAAGCGCACCTATATACAGGAATGGAATTCCCTCGTGTAACTGATGGTGATATAAAAGGAACTGATTATGATGGACTAAGACATAGCATCACCTATGGTGCTCAGGTCTCACCTGTGATTACATACCGCTTCAACCGCAAAAGCACATTCCAGGTATTCTTCTCTATTCTCAGTTTTGGATATAGCGGAACTACTTTCTGCTATAAAGACCCTGATACGGGACAGCGCTACAACGAATACACTAACGATGTGATTATATTCTCTGGTAAACTACGCAACTTACTTGCTAACCAATTTACGCCCGGTCTGTATGGCCTGAAATTCGGAGTCCAGAAAAATTTCTAAATGAGTAAAAGGAGCCTTTGGTGGAAAATGCCTCTTGCCATATTTGGTGTGGCAGTCGGGCTCGTTCTGCTTCTGTTAATAGCAGTAGCAGCGGTCGTTTCAACGCCATCAGCACGCATTGCCGTATTAGAAAAGGGAGTGGAGATAGCAAACAAAAAGACCGACTTTGACATAGACTTAGGCAAACTATATATCTCCCCTTTTCACCATTCTCCTATGGTGCTTTATCGCGCATGGAAAGGCACCGGTGACCTGCCTCTGCAAGTGGAGATTGACAGCCTTTTTGTAGGTCATCGAGGACAAGACACATTGATTTATGTTCATGCACTACGACTTAGTGCCAAGGCGCTAACCGACAAAGCACAACCAACAATACAAGACGCCATTAATAACGGCAATTTCGCCGAACTCATGGGCTTGCCCATAGTGGTTGAACAACTCATGCTCAATAAGGCTACTTTCCACTCTGATAGTTTAATCGCCACAGTGGGAGTTGATGTATTAGTTAATAATTTAGACTTATCAAGCCCCCAACTCAATATTCTCAAAGGACAATATCCTTTGAATGATTTGAAATTATCGGATGTGTTTGTTGGTATTGACTTGCGTGAGACTCCACCTGATACTACTGCTCAAAAAGAGCCTGCTCCACTACTCCTCTCATTCGATGTGCCTAATGGAGAACTGAGCAACATTCATTTCCAACTCACACCTATAGGACTCGACATTCAAACACGCCGTTTGTCTGTAGATGCTTTAGTGGATGTAGGAGGCAACCATTACGATGTCAACCGCATCAACCTCGGCGGTGCTTCGATTGCAATAGGCTCGCTCCTCATACCTATTGACACTGTCCACGGCGGTGCCAATATTGACCTTGAAAAACAAATGATAACCTCAAAAGGTCTGTATGCACAATCCGACTCGTTTGGAGCCAAAGCAGATGTAACTGCTACTGCGCTTGATCTTCAAACCATGCGAATAGATGTAAAAGCAAATGCCAATTTCCGTGGCAGCATGGCACAAGTGCGTGGATACTACGATATCGATGACGAAGCATACGATGCTGTTGTTAATATTGAAAAAGTTGATCTAAGTCCCTTCCTCACAAACAATAAGCCAATAATAATTGCAGGCGAAATCAATGCTCAAGGCAAAGGCATTGACCCTCATTCCCGTGCAATGAAGAGCAATGTGAAAATCCACATGACCGATTGCATATATGACAATATCAATGTTTCAGGAATAAAACTTGATGCCACACTCGCCGACAAAACCATTGATGGTAATTTACATCTGCCTATTGCCATCAACGATTCTTCTCTTCGTATTAAGGCTCTAACCAAACATCGTTTCCGAGTGTCCGACTTTCTTACACCCAAAAACATCGGCGTTGATTATCATACAGATATGCACAACATCAATGCATCTGTAGCGGGCGAGAATTTTTCTGCTGAACATCTGACTCTGAATTTTACAACCGACAGCACAACCACACTCGACTTGGCTACTAAAGGATTAAATGTTGATATCAAAAGTCCTATGCATGTGCTCAAGTTAGTTGATGACATTCAGCCCTTTATAAAAGCAGTTGGAGACTCTACTCTTATCAATTCCATCGTAACGCTTCAAGACCTGACAATAATCGACACTCTTAGGCATCATTTACCTGATTTTGCCGCTAATATAAAACTCACCAAAGGAAGTCCCGCTCAACATATCATTCAGCGAATAGGACTTGATATCAACCAGATAGCATTGTCCGTATCTTCCGACTCAGTTGAAACCAATTTGGCATTAGACGCCTCAATACCCGAAATCAACCATCCTCAGGACAGCACTGCCCTGCGCCTGCCTGCCGCCAATGCTGACATTCAACTAAGGTTAAACGAAGGTACCACCAATCTTTCTCTTGCGGCGCACTCTCGTCTTACCGATGGAGCAATGACATTGCACGACCTGAAAACGGACGCTTTATTACATTTCGATTTAGAGCGTAACAACAACATAATCAATGGTAAAGGACGGCTCACTTTAGACAGTATTGTATTAGACACAACTAATATAGGTAACCGTTTTGTAGATATATCCGTTGCTCCATCAAAACGTTATGCCAATACCATACGGGCAGATGTGAGTTTAGACGACATTCCGCTCGACATTGTAGATAGCATCATTCATGTGGCTGACCTTGACTTGAGCGGTTTGGTAAGAGCAAAAGCAAGTGCCGACGGACTGCCAAACAAATTTGACTTGTCTGCCAATGTATTGCCAATAGGTGTAGCGGCACAATACAAACCATTCGAGGTAGGGCTGAGTCTTGGCCAAACACCTATTATCATGGAGCATAACCAATTAGACTTCAACGGATTGCCTATTTATGGTGCCGACAGCACATTTATTGCTCTCACCGGAGGCCTGAATCTGGATAGCATGCGGCTCAATATTGCAATCCAAGCAGATAGTTTTGCACCGGTCAAATTGGTTAAAAACGGACCAATACCGGTATATGGCGATTTGGCAACTGACATACACGGGACTGTAACCGGACCTCTCGATGATATTGTCGCTGATGTAGATGTTGACATATTACCTACTACTGATATCACTTATCCTATTGATAAGAAAAACCTTGCACAAGTAAAGCCTTACGGAAAAGTCAATGTGCAATACAAAGTGGCCAATTCTGAACTCAACTTAGGCGGACAAGTTAATGTTGATGATGGATTTATTAGATATTCGCCCAAAGCCTACCCTATTATGCCTTTCCATGTAGATTCAGGTAGTAATATCTCTTTCCATGGACCAATAGGCAAAACTAAACTCAATGTATCGGCATCTCAAAAAGTAAAAGCCGATGTTGAGTCCAAAGATGAGGAAACGCGTCGTGTGGATTTCACAACTGGTGTACGCGTTAAAGGTGAAGTAGATTCGATAGGAATCAAATCCATCGGGTTCTTTCTTGAAGCACCAAACGACGAAACTGTTTCTCGAGAATTGGCTTCAGTAGATGAAGACACACGCGAAGGATTGGCTGCCACCCTGCTTGCTACAGGCATGTATGTAGGGGAAAGTAATGTGGCAGCACAACGCGATGGATATGCTCTCTCATCTATAATCAATAGCCGTATCAATGCCGCCATGGCAAATTCTAAATTAGGCAAGTTTATTGATATGGATATCAGTAGCGGACAAACCAACCACGCTACAGGTAAAACTAACGACATGAATATCGCTATCAGCAAGTCGTTCTTCAAAGACAAACTACGGGTAACAGTAGGCTCTACTATATCCGACAACCCCGAAATAAACAAGACCAACGGCCTTTTCACCAACCTCACAGCCGACTACAAACTAACCAAAGACGGCTCCGTTTTACTACGACTATTCTCACAACGCGACTACAATAATATCCTTGAGGGTGAACTATATAAATCCGGTCTGAGCGTACTCGCTACCAAAGAATGGCGCCACCAAGAGTATTTCAGAGGGGACACTATCTTCCGCACCTACGGATTAACAGCAGACGCTGGAGTGGCATATCGCTCCAATAATAGTATCGGACCTAACCTCACCATCAAATCATCTGTCAAAAACCTACTTGGACGAGGTGAAACATTTACCATCAAAGGCAATGGCGCATACTATTGGGCACTAAGAAACAGACACCCGGGCGACCCAAAGAAAACAGATACTTACAAACTTGGTGTCAATACCGCTCTTGTGTTTCCTTATCTACATTGGAAAGGAAATAACAACCCTGACGGAGACACACGCTACTCTGTTGGCTATCAGTATGAAAATATAGCAGGAGGATATGGTCTGCATAAGATATCCGGGTCTTTAACCTATTTCATTCGCTCACCATTTAGCCCTTATATCGTTCATTCCTTCACACCTCTCTCTCTTACTGTGGTGCGCATGAAAGCCGAAGCAACCGACCTCTTGGATAAAGCAGCAGAATACCCACAACTAATCAATCTCTTGGCAGGTGATGAGTTCTCACCCGCAATTGGCTATACCTTTACATACAACAACTACCGATCCAATCGACCGGTTAACTCTATGATTGAATTAGGATTCAAAGAGTCAGGTAACCTCGTCAATGCAATCTATTGTGCATTCGGTCATAAATGGAATGAACAAAACAAACCATTAGGTGCTATCACCTACAATCAGTATGTTAAACTCACTGCCGAACTGCGTAATAAATTCAATCTAACCGACAAAGTGAGTATCGCCACACGACTATACGCAGGAGCAAATATGCCGGTTGGTAACTCAGCCTTCTCCCCGCTTTCAGAGGCATTCTACACCGGTGGTCCCAACAGTCTGCGTGCATCTTCACCTTATGCCTACGGACCCGGCAATTTCTACTCCGCTAAATACAACCAAAACTTCTTCCATGCAGGTGATGTCAAGTTAGAAGCCAACTTCGAACTCCGATTCCCAATCGTATGGAAACTCTTTGGCGCTGTATTCGTGGACGCAGGTAATGTATGGAACTGGCAAAGCCTCACAGATATACTGAAATCACACGGATTCGAAGATTATATCGAGAAATTAGAACTGCCCGAGGACCTAAACGATGGCATTATCAATAATCCTAATTTTGCCAAACAAATAGCACTTGGTACAGGTGCTGGTCTGCGACTTGACCTCGACGGACTCGTTATTCGACTTGACATCGGTATTGGTATCCACTCGCCTTATCAAACCTTCAAATATGATAAGTCCGGTAACCCCGACAAGACAAAACCTATAAACACTTATTTCAATATCCCTTCCGCTCTTGATGCCTTCCGCTTTAATTTCGGTATAGGATATCCATTCTGACAATAATATAATAAATATATAATATGGTACATGATTTATACATTTTAATGATTACGGCAGGCGTTGTAAGTCTGCTCTTTAAGTTGCTCAAGCAACCGGTTGTGTTAGGTTATATTGTAGCCGGTATTTTGGTCGGTCCAAACTTGTTTGGAGAAAATTGGGTAAATCCTGAAAATGTTGAGGCATGGGGAAATATCGGAGTGCTGTTTGTACTTTTCTGTATTGGTCTTGAGTTCCGTATTAAAAATCTGTTTGAAAGCGGTAAAGTAGCACTTATAGGTGCTGCAACCATTATCTTGGGCATGCTGTTGTTAGGCTTTGGCGTTGGGCGTTCCGCTGAATTGGATACTATGAACTCTCTCTTTTTGGCGGCCATGCTATGTATGTCTTCCACAACCATCGTAATGAAGGCAGTTGACGAAGCAGGGCTCAGTAAGGAACGCTTTGTGAAAGGTGCCACGGGTATTCTTATTTTAGAAGATATTGTGGCAGTTGTGTTGATGGTCCTGCTTTCAAGTATTGCAGTCAAAAATAGTTTAGATGGCGTAGAACTACTAAAAAAAGTGGGAATACTTGCTCTCACACTTGTAATATGGTTTGTTTGCGGCATACTTATTATTCCCACACTGCTCAGAAAAGTACGCCCATATCTCAACGATGAACTATTGATTATTCTTGCACTCGGTCTGTGTCTTGGTATGGTACTAACAGCCGAAGAAGCCGGGTTCAGCAGCGCACTTGGTGCTTTTGTTATGGGTATGATACTTGCCGAAACACTTGAATCACATCGTATTGAACACCTTATGGCCCCGCTTAAAAATGTTTTCGCCGCTATTTTCTTTGTGTCGGTTGGTATGATGATCAATCCATCGTCTTTAGTAACATATTGGTCCTCGATACTTTATGTTTCTGTTGTTGTCATCGTTGGCATGATTATCTTTGGTACTCTCGGCTGCTGGTGGGGAGGCGCTACGCTCAAAGACTCTATGCTCACCGGTTTCTCATTTGTGCAAATAGGAGAGTTCTCATTCATCATCGCAGCCTTAGGTGGCAAATTAGGAGTTACCGACCCCGTCATCTACCCTATCATCGTCGCAGCCAGCGTACTCACTACTTTCCTCACTCCATATATCATGAAGGCTGCTGTACCATGTTATGATTTCATCTACAAGCACTCGTCACCACGCATTCGCGAAAAAATCGACAAACGCGAACAAAAGGTGCTACAAGCAGAGCAAGCAGCATCAATCAATGACGACAACACCAATCCGTCTTCTGCTGACAAAGTGCGTCATGCCGTTCGCCGCACTATTGTAACTAAACGGCTCGTGGACCTGTTCTTCAAGAATATGAGTGAAAACGATAGACCTAAAGATAAAAACAATTAATGTTTTACATATTCGTGTAAAACTATTGATTGGATATATCTTTTGGTAGGTTTTGTCAATAATAAATCCATTAATACAACAATGATAGACTATATAAAAACATCAGATGGCTTATATGCTTATCGTTATCCTCGGGCATCGATAACAGCCGATAGTGTACTCTTTGCTGAGCAAGACGGACAGATATTCGTGTTGCTTATTCAGCGTGGCAACGAGCCATACAAAGGCTGTTGGGCGTTTCCGGGCGGATTTCTCAATATGGATGAGACAGTAGCGCGTTGTGCCGAGCGTGAATTAGAGGAGGAGACAGGTATCGTCATGAGTGGTATGCAGTTGGTGGGAATTTATTCCAATGTTGAGCGCGACCCGCGTGGACGCGTCATCACCGCTGCATATACAGCCATTACCACTATGCCTCAAGCCACCGCCGCAGACGACGCTGCTGACGCCAAATGGTGGCCAATAAACGACCTACCCCATCTCGCTTTCGACCACGAGACAATCCTCAACGACGCTATTAAGTTAATGAAAATTAAATAATATAACTATAGTTTCCCACTCAGATGAGAATAAAATTAGATTTGGGGTAATTTAAGATAATTTTGGACTAACAAGTTTTTTCCTTTATAAGTTGTCAAAAATTACCCAAAATTATCCAAAAATATAAATTCATGTTTCCTGAAGTGGAAAACTATAGTCTAATAATAAAGTGCCTGCCTAAAATCTCGTATCTCTGTACGATTTTTACCCTAATCGTTTGTATAATTCAGAAAAAATCGTACCTTTGCAGACATCATTTGAAGCGCCGCACTCCTCACTCGCAACCAATACAAAAAAAAGTAACAACGATTTGTTATATAGAAGTTGCTGATTGATAGAATAAAGGCACTATATCTAAATCAATAATCTTCATTTTTCCGCACGCTTAAAGCCCACCTCATTAGTAATATAAATTCTTTTGGAGCCATTCTTTCGCAAAGGGATACAAAAAACAACCGAAATAGCGAAAATAATCAGGAATCGACGCTCCAACAGCGGATAAACAGCCATAGTTCGATGTTCTAGCGGTTAAAATACATATAAAAATCGACGCTCTGACGGTGATTTATAACAAAAACTCTTGTATGTATCAAAAATATATTGTATCTTTGCGGCGAATTTGTTATATGTAAAATTATGGTAGAGGATATTTCTGTTTTGCGCCAAGCCATGTCCAACCGCTTGCAGATGGTAACAACTACATTCCATCGGTATTTGTTTTCACAAATCAATTGGAATAATCGCCTCATCGGCATTTGTGGTTATCGAGGTGTGGGTAAGACAACACTGATCTTGCAGCACATAAAAGAGGACTTTGCTGACCGACAATCCGTGTTATATGCTAGTGTTGACCATGGATGGTTTCTAACGCACACGCTGTATGATCTTGCCGAGTATCACCAGCAACACGGAGGAACGCATTTGTTTTTAGACGAAGTGCACTACTATCATAATTGGCAGTCAGAGATAAAAAATATCTATGACGATTTTCCATCTCTTCACATCATTTTTACAGGTAGTAGTATGCTCCATCTCAATACACAAGCAGGAGATCTGTCTCGGCGGTTGCGTATGTACACGCTGCAAGTTATGTCTCTCAGAGAATATATTGCTATTGAGAGAGGTATTGAGATGCCTATTTATTCTATGGAAGACATATTAAATGATTCTATCAATATTGCATCCCTCATAGCCGAACAAATAACCATACAGCCATATTTTGAAACATATATTCAACACGGCTGCTATCCATTCTATAAAGAAGAAGGTGATGGCTTCGAGCAGCGGTTACAAGAAACCATTTGGCTCGTTCTGGAGCGTGACTGGCCAGCCGTAGAAGAAGTCAATTATGCAACTATTCAAAAGACTAAGCGCTTATTGATGGTGCTGGCGGAAGCGGTTCCATTAGCCCCAAATATGACTGAACTCTTCGCTGCCGTGGAAACGAATAGAGAGGGTGGCCTTAGAATGCTTTATACTCTTGAGAAAGCCGGACTATTGTCGTTGCTCTCGCGCCAACCGCGGTCAATAGGAGCGTTGCGAAAGCCGGATAAAATCTATTTGGGAAATGCCAATTTGATGAATGTCCTTAGTCCGAATCCTAATATCGGTACACTTCGTGAGACATTCTTCTATAATCAATTGAATGCGGCAGGAAACGAAGTACTTCTTTCGCCCAAAGGAGACTTTATGGTCAATAGAAAATACACAGTGGAAGTTGGTGGACCATCAAAGACTTTTAAACAAATCAAGGATATAGAGCATAGTTATCTTGCAGTGGATAACACTCCTATTGGGGATGTTAATCGTATACCTCTTTGGTTGTTCGGATTTATTTACTAACTTAGATTTACTACATAAAAGGGAATATAATTCAATTTTAGGTATTTTTGGATAATTTTGGGTGATTTTTGAAAACTTTTAAATGAGAAAAACATAGTTTATAATTAAATTAGTATAATTCATAGATAACCAATAAATATAATCAGTTGATTATCGTTGTAGGAAACTTAAGTGATTAAATAAAATAGCGCTATTATCAACAATCAAATACCAATATTCCTTGCATGATGATAGTTCTTGAAAATGCGTAGAAAACTAATATATTGTTTGTCTGCATGGGTGACATTGGTTGCCTTTGGCTTTATGATGGTGGTTAAAGCAACCCACCATCAAGAAGTGCATCACTCTCATGAAACTGAGTGCGTGCTTGACCATCTTCCTTTGTCGCAATGCGGACACACATATTTTTCAAATCAGCAGACAGATGACGATGATTGTGCAATATGTCATTTCTCAATCGTCAAAATCCTACAACCGCATTATGCATATTATCACTTTGCGACAACATTTATATGCAGTCTGCAACGACCAGATTATTATTTTCTTTCTTACACTTTCCTTGCCCATTGTCCAGGGCGTGCCCCGCCGTGTTAAATAACAAGGGACCAAGTACAAGGACATGTACCAAGTCTCATGATTTCAGTATTTAACCATTAAACGGCACAAAATGAATTTACTTACAATTACATGCGCCGTATTGTTGTCTATTCCTGCGTCCGTAGAAACGGATACAACGGATTTACAAATAGAAGAAGTAACTGTGACTGCTCCACATCGGCATGTTAGTTACATTGTTTCACAGAGCAGCGTGGAGGTGGATGCAGACTATGTAACCACACAGATGCAAGGTTCGTTGGCAAAGAGCCTGGAGTCAATAGCCGGTGTGCAGGCTTCTTCGATCGGTTCGGGACTATCAAGACCCGCCATCCGTGGCTTAGGATTCAACCGTCTGGCTATCATCCACGACGGAATCCGACATGAAGGACAACAATGGGGCGATGACCACGGACTGGAGATTGACCAGTTCGCTATAGATAATATCGAGATTATCAAAGGGGCTTCTGCTCTTTTGTACGGCTCTGACGCAGTTGGTGGAGCCATATTATTAAGCTCAAAGTCCAAAAGTTCGATATGCGAAGAGAAATCTATCAGCGGTTCGACTCATATATTCGCACGAAGCAACAACACGCTTATTGGAGTCTCTACACAAGTAGAAGGAACGAGAAAATCTCTCCATTCAACATCATCACCTCATACTTTTTATTGGCGTCTAAATGCCACTTATCAAGATTACGGCGATTATAGTGTTCCAACAGATAGTTTTGAGTACTACTCTTATCGCATACCTCTATATAAACGCACCTTGCGCAACACGGCAGGTCGTGAGGCTGACGGTTCGCTTATGCTGGGCTATAATACGCGCCATTGGCACACTTGTTTGCGTGTCTATGAGACATGGTCTCAGAGCGGCTTCTTTGCCAATGCTCATGGGCTGGAGGTGCGCTTGTCAGATATAGACTACGACCATAGTCAGCGGGATATAGACCTGCCCAAACAATCTGTCAATCATCTTAAAATGCTCTGGCATACGGCGTATATTCATGACAATTGGGGCATGGAGGTAGATGCCGCATGGCAGCATAACCTGCGTCGCGAGGAGTCAGAACCTGTATCGCACGGCTATATGCCCACCCCACCTAATAGCATGGAGCGGCAGTTTAGCAAACATACTGCCACAATAAATGCTTCTGCCCGGTGGAATGTAGCAGCAAAACACACCTTACGGTTTGGGTTGCAAAGCGAGATGCAGCATAACCGCCGAAGCGGATGGGGATTTATCATCCCAGACTTTGAGCAATATAGTGTAGGTGTTTATGCAGGCGAAGAATGGCGGGTAAACAGCCGTTGGACGCTCAATGCCGGCGTGCGTTACGATTTTTTTCACACACATATTCATGCCTATAACGACTGGTACTTGACACCTATAGGCAATACGGCTATCTATCAGGAGCGTTCTGCGTCCCTTGCACGCCATTTCCATAGTTTCACATGGTCGGCAGGTGTACGATACACTCACCGCGGATGGACATTCAAGGCTAATATCGGCAAAGCATTCCGCACACCAATAGCCAAGGAACTTGGAGCGGATGGTATCAATTACCATATCTTCCGTTACGAGGCAGGTAATAGCGCGTTGAACCCCGAGCAGAGTTATCAAGCCGATTTGTCCTTGGCATGGGAGAATGACTTCGTACGTGTTCAGGCAGATCCGTTTGTTGGCTATTTCCCCAACTATATCTACCTTAGCCCTACGCCAGACTACCGCGAAGGTCTGCAACTCTATCGATATACCCAGGCGCAAGTGATCCGAGCAGGAGCAGAAGCGATACTAACCTTCCGTCCATGGAGACATCTGGATATCAGCGTGCAAGGTGAATACCTCTTTGCTCGTCAGTTATCCGGCGACAAGAAAGGCTATGGTCTCCCCTTCTCTCCGCCATGGCGTCTGATGCCGGAAGTGAAGTTCCATTGGGGAAAAGAGTCTAAAATCAATAATTCAAAGTCAAAAACCATTGGCAAAGGTTTTGCTGCCATAAATGTGCGTGTTTGCGGAGCGCAGCGTGACATTGTACCGCCAGAGAAGCCGACTGACGGATGGTGGACGCTCAACCTCTCAGCCGGACAGCGATTTGTGCTTCGAACCTGTTTGCTGAGTATTACTCTCAAAGCAGATAATATCCTTAATACCAAATACTACGACCACACCTCTTATTACCGTTTGATAGACATCCCTGAAGCGGGATGGAACCTGTCGGCAATGGTGGGAGTGGAGTTTTGAACAAATTAAAAATTGCAAATTATGAAAAAGAATCTATTTTTAGCACTATGTTTGTGCGCAATATATATCGGCTTTACAGCCTGTGAAAACAAGTCTAAAGATGATACACCACCTATGATAGACGACGCATCGTTTCTGCCAGCCGACTGTGATATCTATTACATCGGCGACACGATTCAGGTGCATTTCGTCTGCTCGGATGATACCGAATTAGGCAACTATAATATCGAGATTCATAATAATTTTGACCACCACACGCATAGCACTTCTGCCTCTGATTGCGGGCATGAAGGTGAACACCATGACGAAGAAGATACCGAACACGACCATGAGCACACCACTGCAGAAGGTGCTTGGGTCTATAACCAAGATTTCCCCATCGCCCGTGGCTTAAAAGGCGACACAGTGGATGTCAATATTCCTGTTCCTGTAGAAGCAACGGATGGAGACTATCATTTTATGCTCCGTCTGACTGACCGTGCAGGTTGGCAGACTATCAAAGCAGTAGCCATCCATCTGCATGAACAAGGAGAATAAATATTTTTTATTTACATAATTAGCAAAAAAGTTGTAACTTTGCACAAAAATAGAAACTAAATAATTTAATATCATGCAAATTAAAGCCATTAAATTCCGCAAAGACGGATTCTACACCCAGCCGTTCGCCTTCGGTGGCGAAGAAGGACAAGACAAGTTCAATCACAATATCCGCTATCGTGGCAGTCTGCAGAACTACTTGATTGACACGGGAAAGGATATTATTCTTGTCGATACAGGTCTGCCTGCCGGCACGCCGGAAGAGGTGCCCAACGAGAAGTCACTTGCCTACACGGGCAAGGATATTTGCTCCTATATGGAAGCGTTTGAGAAACTCGGCTACAAGCCAGAACAAGTGACTAAGATTCTCCTCACTCACCGCCATGCCGACCACTCCGGCGAGTTGCGTTCCTTCCCCAATGCACAGATCTTCGTAAACACGGACGAACTGAATGCTGCGGAACTGCAGGGACTGACGAACTTGGTGCCCGTCCATTTCACCGACGGCGCGTATTATAACTTCCCCGATAGTCAGAAAATCTGTGTGGGTGTTTATTTCATCAAAGCGAAAGGTCACACTAACGGCAACAGTCTTATCATCGCAGAGGACGAAGGGCTGTTCTATATGTTCCAAGGCGATATCACTTATGTGGACGAAGCACTATATGAGAACAAACTGTCGGTAGTCTTTGACGACCTTGCCGCTGCCCGCGAGACACTCAACCGCGTGCGCGAATTCGTCCGGAACCACCCCACGATCTATATGGGTACGCACACACCGCAGGGGTATGAAAACCTTGAAGCCAAACGCATTATTGACCTCAACAACCCCATTCCAACAGTACTTGCCAAAGTGGATTTCACTGAGCAAGAAGCCAGCGGCAAATATGTTTGCTCCATCTGTGGCTATGTCTATGACCCTCAGGCGCACGACGGAGTAGCCTTCGAAGACCTGCCCGACGACTGGAAATGCCCCCGCTGCAAACAACCCAAATCCAAATTTAACAAGGCATAACTTTAAAACTAACAGATTATGACCCTACAAGAAGCAATCCTTGTCCGCCATAGCGTGCGGCAGTACAAGGACACCGCCATCGAGGCAGAGAAAATAGTGCAGTTACAGACGCTGATTGACAAATCGAATAGCGAGGCAGGGTTGCATATTCAGTTGGTAACCAACGAACCAAATGCTTTCTCACAAGGCATGGCAAAATATGGCAAGTTCAGCGGCATCAGCAATTATATTGCGATGGTTTGCAAGAAAGGCGAGGACACCACGCTTGGCTATTACGGCGAGCAGGTGGTCTTGTTGGCGCAGACGCTCGGACTCAACACCTGCTGGGTAGGTCTGACTTTCAGCAAGCAACCCGACAGTTACGAAGTCCGTGACGGCGAGCACTTGGTTTGCCTTGTGCCTGTGGGCTATGGCGCCAACCAAGGCGTGCAACACCCGCAAAAAAAGGTCATTGACGATGTAGCGGAAGGCAAGAAGCCTTTCCCCAATTGGTTCATCCGTGGCGTAGAGGCGGCATTGCTTGCGCCAACCGCCGTCAATCAGCAGTTGTTCCGTTTTGTTCTCCACGACGGCAACAAAGTAGAAGCCAAGAAAGCCTTTTCCCTAACCAATGGTTTAGGATATGCTCCCGTTGACCTCGGTATCGTCAAATGCCATTTCGAGATAGGAGCCGGCAAGGAGAATTTCGAATGGGTTTAAATGCCAGCATTACATGTAAACCAAATCCAAATTGAAAACACTATGACCCTCAAACTTTTCTTTCAGGCTCTGACGAAGTTCCTTGCCGGCTTGTTGTTGGTTTGTTTGCTGCTGTTCCTGCCTGCCGGCACGTTCGATTATCCGCAGGCATGGCGGCTCATCGGACTGCTGTTTACTTCGATGATTATTGCCGGTGTCTGGCTTATGATCAATCAACCAGAACTGCTAAGCAGACGCTTGAACACCAAAGAAGAACAGCACGAGCAGAAATGGGTGGTGGCGCTGAGCGGATTGCTTTTTGTGGCAATGTTCGTTGTGGCAGGGCTTGGTCGTCGTTTTGATTGGTATATGCTGCCTGATTACGACTGGATTACGTACCCTGTTATCGCGCTTTTCCTTACCGGCTACGGGCTGTATTTCCAAGTGCTGCGTGAGAATATATGGCTCTCGCGGACAATCAAGGTGCAGCAGGACCAAAAGGTCATCAGCACAGGACTCTACGGCAAGGTCCGCCATCCGATGTATGCGGCTACGCTGTTGCTGTTTCTCAGTATGCCGCTTGTTGCTGTCATGCTGCTGTATGTTCCGATAATCGCACTCCGTATCCGCAACGAGGAGCAGGTGCTCGAACGCGACCTGAAAGGCTACAAAGAATACAAACAGCAGGTCCGTTATAAAGTCATTCCGTATATTTGGTGATATGAACTTCCGACTCTTTGGTAACGAAAAAGCCCCTACTCTACTCCTCATTCCCGGTTTGGGAGTGTCGTACGAAATTTTCCTTCCGCTTATTCGGTTGGTGGAAGACAAGTTCCGTATCATCGCTGCCGAAGTGGATGGTTTCACGCTCGGCAGGCACACGCGCTTCACGTCTGTGGACGACCAGGCGGCACAAGTCATCGACTACATCAAAGCGCATTTTGATGGACATCTGGACTGCGCGTACGGGCTTTCGCTGGGCGGTAAGATCCTCTCACGTGTCTTGGAACGCATCGAACTGATGACCATCGACCATGCCATCCTTGATGCCGCACCTTTGCTGCCCTTGCTGCGATGGCTCATCAATCCACTGCGTTACTATCAGGCGGTGAATGTCTGGATGTGTTACCACTGGACGGGGTTCTGGAAAGCGGTCTTCCGTTCGCACTATTTCGATGTGCTACTCTGCGAGTGCAAGAAAATTTGGCCATTCGGCGGAACACAGGCAGTGGTGGACTGCTATAAGTCCGTATATACCAACCGCCTCAACGCTATTCACGGCGCGGACATCCATTTCTGGTACGGCACCAAAGAAGCCTTCGTCGCCAAGCCGCAGGTGAAGCACCTCCTGTTCCTCTGCCCGCAAGCCCACATCGAAGTCTTCCAAGGCATGAACCATGGCCAACTCCTCATTGACCATCTCGAAGAAGTAGTGAGGAGGGTACTACTGGTAACAAACAGTCGAGAAGATATTGCAGGATAGCCCCCGCGTAAGGGAAGAAAGATAAAGCAGCAGGCAGAGGTCGGAATATTATTTCGACGTAATGGACGAAGAAAAGGAGCGGTGTTTGGTAAACGCCTGAAACTGCCAAGAAGCAACTATCAATTAAAACAAAAGGTAACCCGTAAAGATTACCCTTTGCTTTAATTAGAGTGGTGTTGGTATTTACCATCCATCTTCAGATGCCGGAGTACTTTGATTGGAGTTCGTTTCTGTATTCGTATTATCAGAAGAACTCTTGTCTTTTTTTCCTTTCATGGCATCAAACATAGTAGTAAATGCATCTTTGATGGCACTCCCTGCTTCCTTGAATGCCTGCCCAACCTCTGAGTTCCCTCCGCTACGTTCTCTCTTATCATGTTTTGCACGGCTATTAGATGTTGTTTGGATATCCTCAGAAGGCGTATTCTCTACAGTCCATGAATCATCCGAAGAACCTTCAAACGATTCAGTTGCAACTGACTTCTTTGGTGGGGCTACAAATCTGCCATCATCGTAAAGCACACCTTCTACTTCGGAAGAAGCAATAGATTTTTGGACATTGCCTTCTTTGTACACCACTTCATCTGCTCCCACAGACAGCACTGTCACATCCTCAATGTTTCCATTGTTGTATGTAGCAATGATGTCTGCGAATGTGAATGAGGGAATAAGTGCTCCTATTACTAAAAAAAACTGTTTCATTTTGGATTAGTTTTGGATTGATTGTAGGCATTTATATATCCATTTACGAATGTTGCACATGCTTCTTCGCTAGGAACTCCTGCTAACTTCTTTTCTCTATAAGCCTGTGCTGCTATTTGAGCTATGTCATAAGAGTTTTGCTTACAAGCTTTTTTGTATAGTTTATTGATATCCTTATGCTCCTTTAGATATTTTTTATAGGATTTAAAATCCTCCTTCATTATACACAAAGAGTATATATACTCTTGTCTCTCCAGAACACTCATTTTTTTCTTTTCATGTGGTTTTTCTATAATCTGCAATATCACAAGTTTCTCCCAATCATAAAAATAATATGAGCCAGCGGAGCATATAAGAAAATTATCCGGAACTAGCGGCAACATCATTCCAGATGTGTCAATATTTGTTTTTTTGAGTTCCTCATATTGACCATCTGCATGTAAAACAGCCTCTACGGAATTATAATCTATAGAAAATGTATTGCCTTCTTTTGTGTACGTTACTCCTTCGTCACCAATACTCAAAATGCTTACATTCTCTATTAGAGTACCATCACGCAATGAAATAATATCCTGCGCAGAGACAATCCCCACGCAGAACATTATTGTCATCAAAAATAAAATACGTTTCATCAGTCTTCAGGCACTAAACGGAACATGTAACTTACATCGTTGTCGTCAATGATGGAGAGAACATCTAACTTCTTAGTTTGCGAATAATATCCTTTCTTCTCACATTTGATCTCGATTTGTACATTTCCGGCATTGTTATACGTCAATCCTTTGATGTTGATGGTCTCTGTGCCTTCGTACGGAGTGGTCTCCAAATACTTGTAATTCTGGTTCTTTACTTCAGGTGTTTGAGAAATGACGCGCCAAGATACATCTGCTCCTTGCGGCCGCGAATTAACATTCCAATGTACAGCGATGTGCTCTAAAGCGGTATTACCTTCGCCTGTGACTTTTTTGTTTGCCTCTTGTTTCGGGTCTTTTGCACGATGCAAGAAATAGGCAACGCGATCCCAGTCTATGTCAGCAAGAGCAGCTGCATAGGCTTTGTTAATTGCTTGCTGTGCGTACAATATGGATTGAGCACTACCATATATGCTTGCGCGACCTGCGACTTCAGTAGTCGGATAAACGATAGCACGGTTATGATCGAATATCTTTACATCCATAATTACAGTACCGTTCCATCCTATACCGGAAAGCCAGTCGGTATGGAATTCTTTTATTGTAATCTGCATCAAATAATCGGTAGCGACATCTGCGTCCATATTGAAGCCCATAGTACGCATATAACGACGCATACTTTCCGGAACGAAAGAGCCAATACCAGGATTTACGTTTACTGTTGGTTTGCTCGTTGCAGCAGCGTCATAGACTTGAATGAGGCGTTTGTCAGAACGGCCGTCTTGTACATTAAGACGGATACCGTACTCAAGATTTGCATACTTGTCTGCCTGTGGATTTTCTACCAGTGCGAGATTGATTGTTTGTACTTGCGGCTGAGCAGGTGCAACAGCCTTACGTGAAGAAGAACAAGATGCTGTTGCTATTGCAATGCACGCCAAAGCCGCGATAATTGTTTTCGTTTTCATGATTAAATTCTTTAAAAGTTAAACTTATTTTGCATCTGTTTTCAGTTTGATGAGTTTGGCAGAAACGGTGGTCTTGAAGACAATCTCCTTTCCGCGCTGCTCTACATTAGTAGAGATGACAGGCTCTACGACTCCGTCTGCGCCACGCACTTTAGAAGCATTGATAAGGCGGTAAATAGCAAGATTGCGCGCTACGTACTCTGGATTTCTGGTTGAATATGACTCACCAAAATCATCTGTTGTTAAGAAACCGAACCGCGCAATTCCGTCAAAATCAATAAGAGCCCATTTTTCTTGCTCACTATCAAATCTATATACCAATTTACATTCACCATTTTCCTCTTTGAGAGTGTATTGCTCTCCTTTTCTTTGCTCGGAATAGATGATAGTAGCATCAGCAGTTACAGTATTTACAATAGTGTAATCTGTACCATGTTTGAGATTCAGTTCAGACAAACCTACAGAGTTGATAGTGTTGACAGCTGTCGGAACGATGCGTTGAGTCAACTTTTTGGGTCCGAAACACGAAGTCATTGTGAACATGCATACCATCGTCATGGATGCAATAATCAGTTTTTTGTTAAACATAATAAATGCATTTAATTTATGTTATCTCTACTCACTTAACGGCTTTTCGAATACTCCGTTAGCTCACTTAGAAATGGAGAGAGAGGCACATAAAAAAAGCGTGGAGCTAAGTTGCTTCAATCTGGGTCTAAAGGATTTGCTGGACTACCTAACACACCAAATCTATACGAACAAAGCCCACGCTTCAACGTGAGCATTTCGGCTTGTTCCTTGGTGTGTTTTAAGTCTTAAGATAAGTGTCCAGCTTTCTTAGACCCAAGTATTTGAGCTAAAACGCTATAATTTTATGTATATTGCCTTTTAATCGTTATGCTTCATAGGCGGATTTTTGTTTGTTACTATGTTTATTTTTAATCGGTCAAGTTTAGCCGATACTTTCTCCGGTTTAGCGTCTCGGAGAGGGACGATTTATCAACACACCTTTGCGGTGGTTAGTTCGTTTTGGAGGAACGAATAGACGTAACTGGGACTTTGGTAATACAAACCCGTGGAGTCGTCTTGCAGACGCTCGAAAGTCTCTGACGTATATAGCACATCAATGGCTTCCTGCGGATCATAGTGGTATTCGTCTATCAACAGACCTGCCAACTCCGTACAAAGGTCGTCTTTCATCAACTGTATTTGCTCCTTCGTCAATGCCATACTATATTCGTTTTAAGGTGTTTAACGCCCGTTCCGTTCCGAAATAATACTGGAAGGTGATACCTTTTGCATAGTGTAGTTCTTCAACCAGCCGTTGAAGGGAAATCACGCCTCCCATGTAACGGCGGAGTCGGAAAGTGACACCGTCGTCCGCTATCGGACCATACACAATATCGTAATCGTGAACAGACTTTTTGTTTCCCCGCGTCCGGTTAGCAAGTACGAAATTTGCCCATTCTTCGCTATAGTCATCAAAAAATCTTGACTTTCAATTCATCCGAATGGAGCCGGTTCTCATCAAAAAGGAACGTGGACACGCACACGCTGCCACTCTTGATCTGGCTCAGTTTCTGCTCCGCCATTTCAACTGCTTGCCGACGGTCGGCAGACAAGTAGAAACCTTTTCCGAAAGCCTTGTCAGGTTTGGAAAAACTCAAGTCGGACACCTCAACAGGCACATTGGAGCCGTGGTATAACTTCATCACCTGAATCCTCCTCCGTTATTGGCGCATACCTGTGCCATCGTTTCTACCGTGTCAGCGAAAGACTGCGTGTGCAAAACAGCATAGTGTTGACGCAGATGCTCCAGCCCTTTGTAGCGTTTCATGTATGCATAAGCCTGACGTGTCTCCACTCCAAAACGGCTCGCAAACTCACTGATGAGTGCTACCGTAAAACCGATCATATTTCGCTCTTCTCGTGCCATGTGCTAAACATCTTTGCAACTTTCGGGTGCAAAGGTAGTGTTTTTTTCTCGACATGTGCAAGTATTTTGACAAAAAAGTGCGCATGAGTCCGTATTTTGCTTGCGTATTCGGATTTTTTTGTTGTACCTTTGCACACAGATTATTTGGTGATATGAACTTCCAACTCTTTGGAAAAGGAAAAGCCCCGACACTACTCCTCATTCCCGGGTTGGGTGTTTCGTACGAGATTTTCCTTCCGCTCATTCGTCTGACGGAAGACAAGTTCAGTATTATCGCCGCCGAAGTGGATGGTTTCACGCTCGGCAAGCACACCCGTTTCACATCCGTGGACGACCAAGCCGCACAAGTCATCGCCTATATCAAAGCGCATTTTGACGGACATCTGGATTGCGCCTATGGTCTCTCGCTGGGCGGTAAAATCCTCTCGCGTGTCTTGGAGCGCAACGAACTGACCATCGACCATGCCATCCTCGATGCCGCGCCGCTGCTACCTTTGCCGCGATGGCTCGTCAATCCGCTGCGCTACTATCAGGCGGCCAATGTGTGGACATGCTACCACTGGACGGGTTTCTGGAAAGCGGTGTTTCACTCGCATTATTTCGATGTGCTGTTAGACGAGTGCAAGAAGGTCTGGCCCTTCGGCGGAACGCAAGCCGTAGTGGACGGCTATAAATCCGTCTATACGAACCGCCTTATCGCCATTCACGGCGCAGACATCCATTTCTGGTACGGCACCAAAGAAGCCTTCGTCGCCAAACCGCAAGTGAAGCATCTCCTGTCCCTCTGCCCGCAAGCCCACATCGAAGTCTTCCAAGGCATGAACCATGGTCAACTCCTCATTGACCGGCCCAAAGACATAGCTAAACGAATAAGCAAACTAACATTACTCTCATGAAATTTCAACCGGACTCCTATCTCTTGTACGGAACGAACCGTGCTCCGTTTCCTGCGTACCCCATCCGCCTGCGGGTGGCCATGAACGATGAAGTGCAACCCGATGCTCTCTATCAAGCAGCCCAGTCCGCCATAAAGCGGTATCCTTATTTTGAGGTCGAAGTGACTATCGGCATCAAGGAGAACTATGAGTTGAAGCCGAACAGCCGGCCGGTAGTGGTCCATCCGAGCACACGGAAACCGCCTGCTTTGGGATCCGAAGAGGTGAACAGACATCTGGTCTTCATCGACTACGAGGGACACGACATCTTCTTCAATATCCACCACTCGCTGACGGGTGCCATCGGTCTGTTAGAATGGGCGAAAACAACCCTGCATGAGTATGTGTTCTTTGCCTGCGGCGTACGTCTGTCGGGAGAGGGTCTCCGCACAGCCGACAGTCCGTTGCTGCATGGAGAGACGGATTTTCCGGACACAACCGACCTCCCGAAGCACGAACTCTGGTGGCGGAACAGGACAGTGCAGAGTTATTACCGGCGGATTGACTACACGATAGCCGCGCTCAACCCGTTTAACAGGGGCGAGCGGTACTATGCTATCGACATCCCGAAGGAGCCGCTCATGACGTATGCAAAGCACGTGGGCGGCAGTCCCACATCCGCGTTGGTCGTGTTGATGCTCAGGGCATTGGACAAAGCCCTGCCGCGCGACATAGAACGGCTGACCGCCGGTATTGTCCATAATTTCAACGAAGAAGTGGGCTGCAAGAACGCCTACCATGACATGGTGCGATACCTCTATGTGCCATTCGAACGTGCGCAGACCGGCTTACCGGACAGCGAACTGAACAACCTGACGCGGCAGGCGATTGAGGAACAGAAAACCGCGGAGTACGGACTGGCGGAACTGCGGCATTTGGCGGACAACTATGCCGTGACAGACTCGCTGCCTACGATGGCGGAACGGCGCAAATACAACATGTTCCACAACCGCTACATGGACTGCCCGCGTTCGACCTTCAGCGTCAGTTATTTCGGGCGTGAGACTACACTCGGGGCACTCGAAGAGTACGTCCGGTCGGTCTATTGTTTTGCTGAAGGCAACCTGATTCTGGAGGTGGTGCCGCTTGCCGACCGTTTCTGTATCAGCTTTGAGTTGGTGCGTCCGCTCAAACGCTTCATCCGTTCGTTCCTCTCCGCCCTGACAGACGCAGGTCTGCCTTACGAAGTCCAAGGTCCGATCTTCAAACGCCTGCCCGCAGTCGCCCTGCCGAAGACACCAGTATAAATTTACCAAGAATCCAAAATATGGCACATGATTTGTAACATGTATAGAAACTTCTGTTTCACCCTCAAAATCATCGCCTTATGAGAACCAAGCTGCTTGCTCTTTGCTTCGCTCTGATGACGAGCCTGACGATGTCCGCCCAATATGTAGTGTCGGACAAGTACGACCTCTGGTTCGAGGACACGAACAACGAGATGACCACCCGCAAGCCGGAATATTGCACCGAGCACTATCAGGACCTGCGCAACGGGTGCCAGGTGCGGCTATCCGGTAAGACAGTCTATATCTACCGAGGTGGCTATTCCATCCTCTACGGCAACGAAATCAACGTGCTCTACAACGGCTATTACCGTGTCCGCCGAGGCAACACATGGTATCTCGCGGACGAAGACGGTGACCTCGTCAGCGGCATCTACGGCAAGGAAATCAGGTACTATCCGTTTGGCTATGTGACCGCTCAGCAAGGTTCAAATTGGTATATATACCATTGTTCGGGTCGCAGAGTGGATACTTATTCCAACGAAATTCCGGCAATGTTCGGAAACGGCTATTTTTGCGTCAAACAAGGCTCACATTGGTATGCCTGCGACCAAGACGGCGACAAGATCTCCGGCGTCTGGGGCGACCAAATATTCCTCCTGAACGACGGTCGCTGGAAATGTATTCAAGGAAATTATGTCAGCTATGTGGAATGATTAAATTATTTCCTCACCTCGTTAGGATTAACACCTAACTGGTTCTTGACATAGCGGTTGAGATGGCTAACTGACGAGAAACCGAACATGTCAGTCAGTTCCTGAATCGTTACATTAGGATTGCGCAAGAGTCGCGAGATATCTAATGCTGTATAGCGGTTTATCCAGTGGTTCGCAGGGTAGCCGCTATATTTTTTTATGGTTTTGGAGAGGTATTTGCTTGTCACGCAAAGCCGCTCGGCATAATAAGCCAATTCGCGGTGTTCACGGAACTCGCCTTGCTCCAAAAGCCTTAAGAAACCTTCCATTAAGATGCCGGCTTGGTTAGTGACGGTCTCGTTACCATAAAGTGAGGCGTGGAAATCAAAGAAGTCAATAATCATCCGCTGCACGGCGTTGAGCAACATGTCACGATAAAAAAGATGGTTGCGCATGGCAAGACATTCCTCGATATAAACCATGCTTCGTCTGAGCCTTTCAGTCTGCTGTTCGTTCAACGGCATCACGGGGTTCTGGAAAAGCAACATACCGCCGCGCATGCCGTAGTTGCTCATAGGTGTAGCGAGTTCAGTAAATTCCGTCACTACAAACACGTTGAGAATTTGCAAATCTTCTGTCCGGCTGATCAATTCGCCCTGTTCGCTCTTGCGCAGGATAAAACTGTCGCCTCGATGCAGCCGGTACTTTCTGCCTATCAACTCCACTTCCGCTTCTCCGTTAAGACACAAAGCGTGCGTCAGATACCCCAGCATTTGCGCTTGCTGTTCTGTCTCAAAAGCATGACTTACAATGACGTTTTGCATGGCTGTGAATGTTATTTTGCCTGCAAAGTTACAACAAAAATCCGAATACACAGCAATTTGTGCAATTTTTGCCGCTTTTGTGGTTTGGTGCATATCTGTTAATTATAGTAATTTTGCAACGGATTCTTACAGAAGCAAATCATAACGATATGAAACATAAAATTATAACCCTGCTCGCAGCGATGGCTGTATGCGTCAGCTGCAGCGCACAAAAATCAAATGAACAAATGATAAATGGTAAATCTATCGTAGTCTTTTTCTCCCATGCCGGAGAGAACTATTCAGTAGGGAACATCAAAGTGGGCAACACCAAGATCGTTGCCGATTACATCTCCGAGATTCTTGGTGCCGACCAAGCCGAGATCGTGACGCACAAGTACGATGGTATGGCTTATACTCCGCTCACCAAGCTCGCTCAGGACGAACAGAACAACGACGAGCATCCGGATTTCGAACTGGTGCCGAATGTGGATTTCAGTCAGTACGACACTATTTTCATCGGCGGTCCTGTATGGTGGGGCACATATCCGCAAGTGATGTTTACGTTCTTCGACCGCTATGACCTCAGTGGCAAGACCATCTATCCGTTCACCACTCACGAAGGCAGCGGTTTGGGTTCATGCGTGAACGATGTGCGCCGTGAGTACCCGAAAGCATCAGTGCAGAAAGGCTTTAGCATCTACGGTCACGAAGTGCGCACAGGCAAAGCAAAAATAGCAACATGGCTTAAAAATCTTTAAGTATGGATTACAAGAAAGGAACCGTTTACGAGCTGATGGATGCCGGCGGACCGACGGACGTGCGTGAGCCGTATTTTCAGGAGGCTGTCGATGAGATGATGCGCTCGCGTAAACTTTGCGCTATTGCGAACGCTAAGATGCCGGACGACATGTCGTATATCGCCGACCTCGAAGAACTCTTCGGACGCAAATTAGACGACGTGCGAATACTCACACCCTTCATCTGCGATTTCGGCAACCGCGTGAAACTTGGCAAGGGCGTGTTTATCAACCACTCTGCCGTGCTCAGCGCGTCAGGAGGCATTGAGTTGGAAGACGGAGTGGCTATCGCACCATGCTTCCGCGTGGCTACCATCAACCATGATTTTAACAACCGCCACACTATCTACAATTACGGTAAGGTTACCATCAAAAAGAATGCATGGATTGGCATGAATGTTACTGTCTGCCCGGGTGTGACCATCGGCAAATATGCGGTGGTAGCAGCAGGCGCTGTAGTGACTAAGGATGTGCCGGATTACGCCGTGGTAGGCGGTTGCCCTGCCAAAATAATCAAAATGCAAAAACCCGAAGAACAACAGGAATAATTATGGAAACAATCAAACTATCCAACGGCGTCGAAATGCCCTTGCTGGGTTACGGCGTTTTTCAAGTTCCGCCCGAGGAAGCGGAGAGGTGCGTGAGTGATGCCCTGTCGGTCGGCTACCGACTGATTGACACCGCACAGGCGTATTATAATGAAGAAGGCGTAGGAGCGGCTGTTGCCAAGTCCGGCATACCGCGCGAGGACCTGTTCCTCGTCACAAAAGTATGGATTTCCAACAATGGTGAAGAGCGTGCTGCAAAGAGTATAGACAAGAGCCTACGCAAACTGCAAACGGATTACATAGACCTGTTGCTCATTCATCAGGCGTACGGCGATGTGTTCGGCACATGGCGGGCGATGGAGCAAGCCTACCAAGCAGGCAAAGTGCGTGCTATCGGTGTCAGCAACTTCCAAGCGGCGCGGTTCTTTGATTTCGCGCACTATGTGGACATCAAACCGATGGTGAACTAGCTTCAATGCAACACGATGGCGCAGCAGAATGATATTCAGCCTGTTCTCGCGGAGCATGACACCAAGATGATGGCTTGGGGACCGCTCGGCGGACAAGGAGCCGAGGGCGTAATCAAGAGTCCGGTATTGGCAGAGATAGGTGCGCAATACAACAAGTCGGCAGCGCAGGTGGCACTCCGTTGGCTCACCCAGCGCGGCATCGTGGCAATCCCCAAATCCACTCACAAAGAGCGCATGGAGCAGAACTTCAAAATCTTTGATTTCCGTCTCTCGGGCGCTGATATGCAAGCCATCGCCGCGCTCAATCAACAGGATGCAGGTTTCGTCAATTTCCACGACCCGCAGTTCGTCAAATACCTCATCGAGACATACGGATAAATGTTTCTCGCCATTCTTTTAACAGCCATTATATCTATGACTGAAGAACAGCAAATAAGCAGCCTCTATGAGCGGATGTACACAGCCATGATTCAGAAAGACGAGGCAGTGCTCCGCGAGGTGCACGCCGAGGATTTTGTGCTGGTTCACATGACCGGAATGCACCAAACCCGCGAACAATATATCAGCGCAATCATGGATGGCACGCTCAATTATTATTCCGCGGAAACGGAGGATCTGCAAGTCACTGTTAATGGCGACGAAGCCACACTCCGCGGTCGTAGTCGTGTCAATGCCGCTGTCTTTGGCGGCGGCAGGCACACATGGCGGCTGGAACTGCTCTTCCGTCTGCGCAAAGAGCGTGGCGTATGGCGTTTCACCCGCTCCGAAGCATCAACCTACTAATCCGGCTCATGTAGTCTGAAGTACAGTAATTGCCGATTATTAAGTGTGTCGTTTGCCTCGCCAAATTGTAGCTGTCAATCAGCCACTCTCGCGCCTCGATTAGACATAGCACAAGTAAAGATTAGTCAAAGGTTTTATGCGATTTGGGCGATTTTTGTCGCTCAGTTGTGAGTCCGCTCGGTCAAGAGCATGGCTCGTGGAGGAATATACAACTACGCGGAGGTGCTGTGTCGACGAATTATGAAAAATTGTCGTACATTTTATAACGTCTGTTTCGTAAAAAAGTTGTACCTTTGCACCCACAAATAGTCAATCTCAAAACATGCCGACAAGTTATATCACAATGCTTGGCACCGGTAACGCGCTTGCGACAAGTTGCTACAACACATGCTTCACGCTGCACGACCAGAGCGGAGAAATACAGCTTGTTGATGCAGGCGGCGGAAATGGAATCTTGACCCAATTAGAGCGGGCTCAGATAGACCTGCGCTCTATTCACAACCTCTTTATCACGCACACCCATACCGACCATCTGCTTGGTGCCGTTTGGGTGATGCGTATGGCGTTGCAGTTCGGTTATCCGCTGCATGTGTGGTCTCATAGCAAAGCCTTGGACCTACTGGAAGACATCTGCCGCCGTATGTTGCCGGAGAAAGAAGCCGCAGGCATTGGTTCGCTCGTTATGTTGCATGAGTTGAAGGATGGTGAGTGTTTCGCAGTAGGCAGCATGCGCCTACAATGTTTCGATATCCATTCAACCAAAGAGCTGCAATACGGCTTCGTAGCTACCATGGCGGACGGAAAGCGACTCTGCTGTTTGGGCGACGAGCTGTATAACCCCTTGTGTCGCTCGTATGCTGAGAATGCCGATATATTAATGAGCGAGGCGTTTTGTCTCCTATGCAGACCGTGAGCGTTTTCAGCCCTACGAGAAACACCACAGCACGGTACTCGATGCTGCGCGAACAGCGGAAGCCCTTCATGCCCGCACGCTTATCCTCTACCACACCGAGGACCGCACACTCGCCTCACGCCGTGAGCGTTATACCGCCGAAGCACAATCCGTTTTCTCCGGCACAGTCCTCGTGCCGGATGACTTGGAGAGAATAAAATTATAATCAATCACAGCCATGTATAATAAGAAAATACCTGTATATCTCAACTGCGGTTTTCGTATCGCGCTTGAAGTGATGGGCGGCAAGTGGAAGCCCTATATCATTTATGAGCTGCTGGAAGGTCCGCGCCGTCCGAGCGAACTGAAACGTGCCCTGCCTGAAGCCAGTGAGCGTGTGCTGGCGCAGCAGTTGAGCGAACTGACGGAATACGGTGTGGTGGAGAAACAAGTGATTGACCCCGTTTGCAAGCACTCCGAATACAGCCTCACTGACCTCGGACGCACGCTTATCCCTATTATTGAACAGATGCGCGCGTGGGGAAATGATTTCCGTCCTACCTTACAGCAGATCCTTCAGAAGAAAGGGGAATAGATTTTCCGAATACTGCGAAACGGATGAAGGAGATGCGCGGGGCAATAAGGAGATGCCGTCTGGCAGACGGCGCAACAGCCAAGAATATCTGGCGAAATAGTATTCCGCGTAAAAGAAGAAAGGAACGCGCTAACGGAGATAGCGCGCACAGGACACCGCAGGCAGAGGTCGGCAGAGCCGATTGCCCGCATTCAATGCGGGCGCAATGAACAAAGAAAGGAGCGGCATAGTATGCCGCACAATGAACGCTGCGAAAGCCCAATAATATCGGGCGAAACTACCAAGAAGGAGGCTGCTATATCATAGCCGCACAACAGACGAAACAAGAGCGGCAAATCAAATTTGCCGAGAAAGGAAGGAAGAGCCAGCCTGCTCAAAATGAAGCAGGCTGGAGTGAATGATGCTCGGCGGAATACCGCCGAGAGCAGAACCGACAAATCGAGTTATCGGGTTATCGAGATAGCGAAAAGGGGACTGGAGAATCCGGAGATTCTGGACCGCTAACGCTAATCTGAGAGATCACTCAAGTTTGGTCGATGCTATTTTACTTCTCTGGCTTTTTATGCTTTGATGAAAAGTATATTTTAGCACAAATAAGTACTACAAAATAAATACACAATGCAATAAAGAACAATTCCCAGATTGTGATAGCAGGTTCTTGTGGTGGAACTTTAGTAACAGACTTTTCCTTTGTGGAATTTGTTTTTTCTACTTTGCTATTCTCACTGCTATTTGTCGAATTGATACTATCATTCCCCGTCCATGCATCCGTAACGACACTTATCGCTTCACCTGTTTGGTATGAATGGTAATCCATCATCTCGCTTTTAGGCTGTGTTGCAAAGAGAATGCCCCATACTACAAATGCCAAGAAATATGCCCAATACCGAGAGAAATGTTTTTTCGCGTTATTGTAGCGTACCATCGGCAAGTCATAATAATATGACCAAATGGGAGAGTTTTCTTCTTTAATCTTTATCGCATTGTCAATCGCCCCTTGAACATCTTGCGCTCTATATCCTCTTTGAACTAATTTCCCATCTGCTCTTTTTCGCAAACCTTCGTCTTTAATTATCCTGTCGCATTCTTCTAACTTATCTTTAGCCCACTTGTATTTTTGCCATGCATCAACGTATTCCTCTTTTTCCGCATTGGACAATTGGAAATTATTTTTTACATGAGGAAGGTCTTTACGTCTATACTTTACCCAATAGACTAGCGCACAAATTATAAACGCTGGTGGTAATACAATTGGAATAAGTTGTACTGCGACGATAGCAATGATTGCCACCACCGTTACTACGATTGCGACTAACGCGCATCCTGCGTTTTTTGCATCTTCTTTTGAGATTTTCTCTTTTGAGATTTTCTTTATCATAACGATAAATATTTAAGAGTTAAACAATTCTGTGAACGACAGACCTGTCCCGCGCAAGCCTGTGGTGAAACGAAGTCCATTCTTGCCCCATGTAACTTTTATCGGGCGACCTTTATATGTCAGCGAAACACCTCGTTTGCTTATATTCAAAAACAGATTTCCTTTGATTCGGAAACTGCGCCAAAATCTCCAATACATTGTTATAAGAATTTGGGGTAGTTAGATAGTAAATACGCACGGAAATGGTTCATGACACCTTCATATACATTTACATTCCATGCACTCGGATGGTATGTTAATAAGATTATTTTCTCATGCTGCACGTCTATACGAATACTATTGTGTCCTTTTATTTGTGCTAACTCATTCCCCCACAGACTTTGTGCGAAATTATAAATATGCGGATTTGTACAAACAATAATATTCGGGGCTAATAATCTAATCTCTTCACGCAGCAAATCTCCATATTTGTTAAGGTATTGTAATAATGTCTGGTCGGCAATACTGGTTCTGCCACCTTGTTTCTTACACTCGACATACGCAAAGGGATGTCTGTTAAAACACTCTTTGACTTGTTCAAAAGAAGTACGCAGTTGTTCGCTTGTGCAAAGATTGTCAGGTGTAGCATTCCACAAACCCCAAAACATATCTGCGACATTATGCAGGAAACGAGATTTGAGAACACGGTTATTTTCCTTGTTATGTCTGTCCTGCGGTTTCTCCCCTTCAATATCTTTCAGCCATAAACGGCTATCGTCACACCACTCAGACGGCTGATCTTTAACAAGAAATAGTATGCGGCGTTGGGCTTGCTGCCATGCTTCAGAGATATTGATATTTGCATCATTCTTTTCCATGAGTCCGTCCTTGGTAAAAATGATGCGACCGTAGCCTTCTTCGCGAGGCTCATTGTTTTGCTCACTACGCTCTATCCAACGAGCGAACAATTCATCCAATTGGTTGTTGTAGTCAATCATAATGATATTATTTAGGTATAAGCATGAAAAAAGCGCGGTACTTTATCGCTATATAATTGACTTCTTAGGATTTACCGGACTACCTCATCAACCAATTCTATATGAACAAAGCCCACGCTTTCGCATGAGCATTTCGGCTTTGTTCTCTTGGTTGATTTCTCGTAAGTGTCCGGCTTTCAAGAAGTCAAGATATAAAGCAAAATGCTAATTCTTTATGTATGTTGTTTGTCTGTTGTTTTATGCCATAGGCGGGTGCGTTATTTGTTATTATTGTTATTGTTATTTAGTTCACTACCAATAATCTTCAGCAGTTCTTCTTGGTCGGGTAAAGCCTTGCGCAGACGTTCCGGCATGTCGGTCGCAGTTTTATAAGTTGCGACTCCCATCGGTTTGTCATAGTCCTGAATCATATACTCCACATACGACTTGTCGGCACTCTTACAAAGCACAATGCCTATGGACGGATTCTCATGCGGTTTGCGTACGAAATCATCCAACAGACGCAAATATCCATTAAGTTCACCAAGATAAATCTGCTTGAACGGTCCTGTTTTCAATTCGATAGCCACCAGACAATCCAACTCACGATTGAAGAAAAGCAAATCAATGCGATGTTCATGTCCGTGTACGTTGAGCGTATATTGGTTTCCAACAAAGAGAAAATCCTTGCCGAAACGAAGAATGAACTGCTTGATATTATCCACTATCTTTTGCTCCACCACCGTCTCATTAACCTCTTCAATATCACGCGCGCCTAATTCCTCCACGTTAATAAAATCGAGCATGTATTGGTCTTTGAACGCCAAAATAGCACGTTTGGCAAGGCTTCCTGACGGTAACTTTTGCAAGAAATTATTGGGTAGTTCTCCTCTTTGCGCATAGAGATTTTGTCGGATACAGTTTTTGATTCCATCCGGTGTCAGGTGCTCCCGTGCACAAAGCGAGATATAAAACATCCGCTCTTGACGGGATTTGGTTCCTATGAGGATATTGGTGTGATGTGTAAAACCTATACTGCGGAAATCATTTCCAGGGAACGCATCTGTAGAAGGGAAATTAAATGGCAGTATTTGAATTTCGTTCATTTGAATGAGCGAATTGAGTTCCGGCAAATCGCTCGTTTGAATGAGCGATTTTGCTTCCAGTGTCTGCGCATCCAGTTCTCGCCATTCTTCATAAAAGGTTCTCATCTTCTTGATATTAGCTTCCGAGAATCCCCTGAGTCCGGGCATGTCATGTGTGAGCAAATGGCTGATAGTTGCAATCGCGGCAGTTCCCCATTGGGCTTTTCGGGAGTACTGCGAGATAAAACGACCGACAGAATAATACAGCATCAACTGGATGTTATTCACACCTCGTGCAGCTTCGTACTGGGCACTAAGAATGGCATTCTTAATCGTTTCTGCTGCCTTTATATATGACTGCTGTATCTCGTTTGAGGTTGCCATATTCTGTCATTTTTGCAACTTTCGGCTGCAAACCGGTTTAGAACCGGAGCAAGATATTTTGCACTTTCTGGTGCAAAGGTACTGCTTTTTTTTGATATATGCAAGGGTTTGGGGTGAAAAAGCGTACGAGAGGTGTCGTTTTTAGGCCGATTTATGCCGGAATAGGCAGATATAGGCAGAGGTCGGCAGAGCCGATGTCCGAATCAGATTCGGACGCAATAGACGAAAAAAAGCGACGGTAAGAATGTCACCGAAGTGGACGAGGATGCCGTCTGGCAGACGGCGCAATACGAATAATAGAGGAATAGATTTTTATGCATACTGCGAAAATTAACAGACTATACTGCGAAAATTATCAGTGCGTTACGATTTGGTCGTGACGCATTTTTTGTTGTAATTTTGCACTCGCGTTCGGCAATGAGTGTGCAAAAGTCGATACCGCTATGCTAAATCGACCGGCAACTCCTGCCTCCGCTCTTCGGTACGCAAAAAGCCTACGGCTTCGGTTTAAGTTCCGAGGAATGTAGAAGTTAACAAATAGTATATTATGCAGGAAATAAAGGTACAAACAAAACGAGGAGTGTTGCTGGACGGAGTGCTGTTTTCGGCGACAGAGAAAATCCGAACACAACCGGACAGACCGCAGGCAGATACGCTGCTGATTGCCATTACGGGCATACACGGGAATTTCTATTCGAACCCGTTCTACTACAACATCGGCGACACGCTGAATGCGGCAGGGATAGATTTTCTCTATGCGCAGACCAACGATGCGTTCGGGACAATCCGAACGACCGATGTCCACACGGGCGAGGAGGTGCTTATCGGTTCGTGGAACGAGCGGTTCGCTTACACGGACGAGGACATCGACGCGTATCTCACGTATGCCGAGCAAGCCGGGTACAAGCGTATCATCCTCGGTGGGCACTCGTTAGGAG
>JAFVDX010000022.1 GCA_017478225.1 Paludibacteraceae bacterium
AGTAGGAGGCACAGGGGGAAGAAACAGGGGTATTTTCTTCAGCAGCTTATCAACGAGGCTATTGACCTCTTTGCTACTTCTGGGGACTACACCATCACCTGATACAATCTGGTTATACACTTTGCCTGGACCTGCATCAAGTCCTAAGCGTTGAAGAGTAGCAACAGTGTATTCCTTCACCGTCGCATTGCACGGTATTCTTACAGCAGTCTTCGTTTCTTTGTCCATGTCGTTGTATATTTAAGTTCGCAGCAAAGATAATACTTTACTCTTGCAACAGACCCCAATAAAAATTTTATCTCGTATATTAACAATTTTACGACTGCTTTTCTCCTGAAAGTGCAGCAAGCCACTATAAATATTACATCTTAAACCAACAAAAAAACCGTTGCAACACCCCTCTGCTTTTCTGCATCTTTGATGTTCAAACAGCAGACACATGACTAAGATATATATTGCAGCAATAGCAACCGATATTGTTGCAGCAACCTTCAAACTTGACCGACCACATTTTAAAGCACCATCGAAAACCGATGGCTGGATCTGAAATTCCGAGAGTTAGGCGAGAAGTGGTCATCGTCCGTACAAAAAAGAACTATCGTTCCTTTTGTACTTTCCTTGCCCCATCTCGCCCTCTATCGAGGGGGTGCAGCTCCGACAAGTCGGGCTGCTTTGGCTCCGCTTTTAACTCATATCTTACCAATTCAGTCATAAAATTGTTAATATATGAGATTTAATTTTTCAAGACCTTCTATATATAATAATGTGACTATCTTAGCATCAAAAAAAAGAAGGTCATGAATACGGGTAATAAGAAAATCACCGAGGCGAGAATCGTAAAAAGCCAGGATGAATATTGGCTAATGGCCAATGTTCTCTATATCGTAGAATCTGGCTCCGTATATAACTGCTATAATGAGGCTGCCTATGTCGTAGCCTCATTGACTGGTTACCGCTTACGGAAAAAGACAAGGAAAAACAATACTGTGTATGTTGTAACCTTCCCGAAGGACAACATACACAAGGTGATAAATATTATCAAGGGTGCCGGCTGTTCTTTCTTTCGGACGATTGGTAGGGTCATAACTTTCCAATGGATTGATGATATTCCAGAGGTTGATGAGATCTGGAAAGTGGTTGCAAAAGACATTAGGTTTGAATTAAGACTGGATGCATCTACCGAAACACAACTGAAACAGATAGTAGGAAATGGTGGCTTTGGTGGGCGTGACCAAGCATCGAAATCAGAGATTATTCGTTATGCCATTAAGCACTTTTATGACAACAAACCTATTGATATAAGTGAAGCAGAGAAACTTATCGAGGCGATAAGCGAGAACAGAGAACCACTACAAAAGGGACTCTATACATTATCAAGTCTGGTCAAGGAATTGAATGCTATTGGAAATAATATAAATCAGATTGCGCACCATATCAATTACCTAATGTTGAAAGCAGCGGAAGAGAATGTGGATGTCGGCTCTCAAATCACTATGATCAATGGCTTCTATAATGAAACCGCAAAGACTATCACTAAACTGACGAAGTTAATTGACAGGCTGGAACCAATCGTAGAACCTGCAAAGACTGCAGTATTAACTTCCATGGATGGTGAAAATGAAATTATGAACCGCTTACTAATATAATATATAGTTATGGCAGAACCATGCGTCATAAAGATCCTGGGTGCAACGGCCACCAGCTTTGCTGCCGTTGACTACAATGAGAATAAAGTAGCAGAGGGTGTCGCTGAATGCGTCGCCTTGCGTAACTTCGGCCCACTGGAGCAATACAATTTTCATGCTGCCGATACCATGAAG
>JAFVDX010000023.1 GCA_017478225.1 Paludibacteraceae bacterium
AATGGCACAAAAGGTGTCTTAGTATACCTATAACAACTATTTTTGCTCGAAAAAGCTATTAAAATGATGCGATAGGCTCTCTAATGGGAGCTTTTATTATATCCTGCGCTTGGAATCAATAAAAACAACAACTCACATATATGGCTAACAATTTTTAAGTCAAATAAATAAAAAAGACTATCTAATATTTTTTGTTGTTAGACAGCCTCATAGTAATTACATCATAGCGATAAGGAAATTCTCGTAGCCGAGTTTTTTGATATAGTTGAGATACTGTGCTTCCCAAGCCATGTGCTCTTGCTCACCATCTATCCATTTCTGAATAAGTTTCTGAGTTGGATAATCGTCAGCAAATGCCTCAGCCAACTTGCTAAGTTCTGCTACTGCTTCAGGGTGATAGTCGGTTTCGATTTGTTGCTTAGGATCATCATAGAATGGAAATTCCATGGTCTTCATAGCCTCTTGTAAATCAGCAGGCTTGCAACCAAGTTCAACCAAACGATTTAACACTTCCTCAGCCTCTTCCCATTCCTCTTCTGCTTCTTCTTTCCATTTGTCAGCCAATTTGTTCCAGCCTTGCAAACGATCGTATGCAGAGAAGGCAAAATGTTGTTTACTGTTTCCAAACCATGCTGCACCGTACATGGCAAATTCTTTTAATGCTTCTTGCTTTGTCATAATTGTGATATTTTATTGATTTAACTATTGATTATTTATTTTATTGTAATTCACACAAAATGAGGATATAATGTGATATTTAATTTTGACATAAGTAATATTTTACTTATTGTTAGAATTATTTTACTAACAGAATCTATACTCAAGTTTAAATATTATATCGTTCACGAAGCAAAGGTATAACAATTTTTTTAATATCGCAAACGATATATATATTGTTAAAACTTATTTCAAATATTATTGTTAGTATAGATACTTTTGGCATCAATATCATTGTTTTCTGTCATAACATAGTCTGTCTCTACTTCCAAAAATGCAAAAGGGGTGGGGCGCTTTTTTGAAAAAAGTTTTCGGATAATAAATGATTTCATACATCGAGAAGCATATTTGATACAAATCAGGCATTAAAAACTTGCAAATCTCGCAAAAAAAGCACTACCTTTGCACCGTAATTGCGATTATGACCAACACACATTTGATTATATCGACATCGAATGACCTGCTGCGTATAGCGGCAAGTCATATCCTCTATATTTCGTCTGATGGAAATTATTGTAATTTCTTTCAGACTGGCGGAGAAATGAGGTTGGTTACTTTTCAGTTGGGGCAAATCGAGCGTATGATAGCCGATCAACTGCCCGAACTCAGTAGGAACTTTGTCCGTATCGGAAAGAGTCTGATAATCAACCTCAATTATGTTTATTATATTCATGTACCCAAGCAGCAACTTATCCTTGTGGACAAACAACAGAATCGTTACACACTCTCTGCAAGCAAGGAAGCGCTTAAAGCACTTAAAGAATTGATTGAAAGTGGCAAACTATGATGAAAGAAGAAAACATATTAGATAGCGAAATTCGTGTTATTGGAGGTAATCAAAAACCAGCCCAAAAACTTTTCCTATGGCGTCTGATTACCATCATCGTCGCTGTGATTGCAATCATAGGTCTCGTGGTATGGTGGCTACGGACGGCAACTCCTAATAAACCTGTGGAACCGAGTTTGTTCGAGCATGAGCTTACTATTACTCAGCCCCATCCGCTGGTTGATTGGTTTGCCTCAATTGACACTATCACCGCAGTCGGAACCATAACGAAGGAGATATCTATAAATGACATCCCATTAAATATTTATGCTCCGCTTAATAGTACACCTCATCTGGAGGTTGGATACAATATAGTTGATAATTGTGAGCGCAGTATTCTCTTTTTTCAGGCCGCAGATGTTCGTGCAGATAATGGAAAAATAGTTGGAGCATTTGTGCTCAATGGCAAACCGCTTAGTTGGGGATTGAGCAAACGAGGCTTCTGCGCTATTATCGATGGCGATGTTACGGTTGGAGTAGCAGACAACTCTCCGCTATTTGAGAAAGCCACAGAGACCGGTGGTGATTTCTTTAGGCAGTATCCTCTTGTTGATAAAGGTAATTTGGTTGAGAGCGAACTAAAAAGTAAGGCAATTCGTCGCGCATTATGTGAGGTTGAAGGGCATGTTGTAGTGGTTGAAACACAGACAACAGAATCAATGCATGATTTTGCCCAAGCCCTTGTTGATATAGGTACAGCCAATGCAATTTATCTTGTTGGTAGTAGTGCAATGGGGTGGTCAATGGATACCGATGGAAATGGCACAAAGATGGGACTTTGGGATACCCGCAAAATTAAGAACATCAGTTTCATAGTTTGGGCAAAATAAGATAGGGCTGTTGTATGAAATGGCGTGTGTGGAGTAATTTTATACACGCTATTTTCTATTTTGTACATTCGCCTATGAAATGCTTGAATACGCAAAGAAAAGCGGATAACTTTGCATCGAAATTATAAATTTATGTAATAGTTATGAACCGCATTTCTTCATTTTTTGTCCGTCTATGGATGGGCTTCGTAGCCTTTTGGAAGGCTCGCTCAATTACAACTCGAGTACTTCTCGTGTGTCTGTCTGTTATTCTTGTCGCTGTTTGTCTCTCATTAAGTCGTAGTTTCAAAACTGCTCCTAAAGCCATCGAAAAGCGCTTCTATGGAGAGGAGATTGGTCGCGAAGGACTGCGTTATAAGCATGGTGCTCATATCTATAATCCGAAAAACGGAGAGATATTGGTGGATAGCATTGAATGGCTTCATGTGACGCGTGGCGATACCATCGCAATTCTCGCAAAGAACCACCGTCGTGCATTTATCAATCTGAATAATGCCCAACTTATTACGCCACTTGATTACGACAAGGCTTGGCAATTCTCGTGTGACCGTGGCATCATGTCAAGGCATGATTCGCTGTTTATATTCCGTCGTGATGGCTCTCAGGTTAATGCCACCGGCCTATCGTCGCGTAATCAATACGAATATCTGTTCTACAACAACACTCTTGTACTGAATGTAGATTACAAGCATGTCGGTTTGCTTGATACCGCTGGCAATTGGGTGCTTGAACCTATTTATTCTATGGTGGAAACTAACTATAACAAGCGCCTATATAATACCAAATTGGGAGACGAGTGCATAGTATATGATTTTGACTTAAAGCCCATCTTGAGGGGCGCTTATAAAAACATAGAGGTAGATTGGTCAGAAGGCTTAATAGCTACCGAATATAACGGCATTCAGCGACTATTTGATTATACCGGTAAACTGGTTTACCAGGTTATCTATAAGAGCATTGAGGAATTATCCTACAACACACATCGAAAGGATCAAGATGATAAGGATATTTACGAGGACACAGATTGTTATATCTATGTGGACTATAATGGCAAGCGAGGGTTGATGGATAAGCATTACCATGTGCTTACACCACCATTGTTTCACTCTATCGAGGCACAGACTAAGCATGTGTTCTTCGCTTCTTTTGGAGAGTATTCTGACCGCTTCGGCACATTGATTGACGACCATGGTAAAGCGCTTCGTTAAGTTCTGTGCTATGTGCACAGCCATCTTTCTCGTTTCGAGTATGGCGATGGTGATTATCTATCGCTTTGCACCGGTGAAGTTCACTCCGCTAATGTTTATTCGTAAGTCAGAAGCATTCAGCGAAGGCAAGCGGCTTGAACTGAAGCACGATTGGGTGTCGATTCGGGATATTTCACCTGATCTTGTTAGTGCTGTGATAGAAGCAGAGGATGCTCACTTCTATCAGCATGGCGGCTTCTCGTATAACGATATGGTGGATGCTTTTTATCGCAACCAACGCATGGGGCGTATCGTCGCAGGCGGAAGCACCATATCGCAGCAGACCGCCAAGAATGTCTTCTGCACTCCTGCTCGCACCTATACCCGCAAACTCTTTGAGGCGTACTTTACTGCACTCATAGAGTTGTTCTGGGGCAAAGAACGCATACTTGAGGTTTACCTTAATGTGATTGAATTAGGCGAAGGTGTCTTTGGAATAGAGTCAGCTGCGCAGGTGTATTATGGAACCTCGGCTAAGTGGCTTACTTACCCTCAAACTGAAGATATTGTATGTACTATTCCTTGCCCTCTGTGTTGGCCTCATGAAGTATATAATGTTGAGTGATGTGTTAGAGTGGCTACAACAAAATATACACTCGTAATATCATAAAACATAATTAACTAAAGTTTCCCACATAAGAGATAATAAATATCAATTTTGAACCATTGTAGGATAATTGTGGTCCCAAAATGAGAAAAACGCTGTTTTTCGTAAAATTAATTATTACTGTCCGATAAAATAGTTTTTTATCGGACAGTAATAGATTTTTTTGTTAGGGTATTTATGAAGAATAGCAATGATTTTTTATCTTATTTTAAGTACAAAAAATCGGTTTTTCTTCAAACCGCCTTTCTTAAAACATATTCAAAACTATTCCTTTCCGATAAAAACAAACAAGGAGAATTTTGTTTCCAAAATTCTCCTTGGCGGTGCGGACGAGACTCGAACTCGCGACCTACGGCGTGACAGGCCGGTATTCTAACCAACTGAACTACCGCACCATTGCTAATCGGTAATCTTTATTTATATAACAGAACTCGCTGCTCTTAAAAGAATTTGTTGTTCCTCAAAGCGGTTGCAAAGGTACGACAAAGATTTAATATACACAAGAGATAAAGTGAAAAAATATCGTTTTTTTTACTTTATCTCTTGTATGATAGTTTATTATAGTTGATAAATTCTATGCTTTTTTGCCGTAGAAATTATACTATAAGTATTAAACGCTTTGTTCTATGTTCCAAACAAAGGCACGGACACCCACTTCAGGATTTCTTGCATCGAGTTGTTTAACGGCTTGAAGAAGTGAGAATACCTTCTCGTCTTCAACGACAGTGATAACAGCGGAATTCATTTCAGGCCAAGTATGTGTACCTCGACGCGGTTCGCCTGTGTTGGTGCCTCGTCCTTGTACTTGTTCAAAGAAAGTGAAACCTTTTATTTCAAGCATATCAAGCATATATTCAACTCGTTCGGTGTTGGCTTGATTAAATATTATAAAGACTGATTTCATTATTTTAGTGATTTTAGATAATTTAGAAGTCTTAGAAATATTAGAAGTCTAAGAAATCTTAGATGATTTAGAAGAATTAGATTATTTAGACTTCTTTGTCTTTGATTTTGATATTCATAAAGATATATTTCTTGCGGAGTTTGTCTTGTTTGTTTCTTTCTCCGTGTTTTGAGAATAATCCATAAAGTACAGGTACTACATATAGAGTAAGGAATGTACTTACGGTGAGACCTCCGATAACCACGATACCAAGAGGTTGCCACATTTCTGCTCCTTCGCCTGAGGATACAGCCATAGGAATCATACCGAGGATAGTCGTGAAGGCTGTCATAAGTACAGGTCTGATACGGCTTCGTCCGGACATTTGAATAGCCTCATTGAGTTCGTAGCCTCTTTCTCGCATGAGGTTGATATAGTCCACGAGTACGATACCGTTTTTAACAACGATACCAACAAGAAGTACGAGTCCTAAGGCGCCTACCATGTCAAGAGAGCGTCCTGTTATCCAGAGAGCGATGATGACACCTGAGAGTGCGAAAGGCACTGTAAACATGATGATACCCGGTTTGGAGAGCGACTCAAATTGCGATGCCATAACGATATAAACGAGAATGATGATAAGTGCTCCGAGCAAGACAAGATTGCTGAATGTGTCTTGTTGGTCTTCGTAACTACCGCCGAGATAAGTGCTATATCCAACGGGCAAATCAAGTTGTGGAATTACTTGTGTCTCAACTCGTTTGGCCAATTCGCCAAGTGATACATTATATGGTGTTACGCTGACAGTAATTATACGCTGACGCGATTTGCGCTCGATGGTAGGTGGCGCCCAATATTCACCTACTTGTGCGACCTCAGATAGTTTGACAGTTTTACCTGTCATAGTAGGAATGGATAGGTCCATAATGTCGGAGATGCTGTTTCTGTCATCTTCTTCAAGTCGGACAAGGATATCGTATTCTGATCCGTCGTCTTTGAGGTAGCCGCAAGACATACCTGTAACACGATTTCGTAGGTATGTACTAATAGTTGCTGAAGATAGTCCGAGTCGTGATGCTTTTTCTTTATCTACAGTAATCTTGATATCAGGTCTATCGTCTTCACGAGATATTTTGATATCGCGGGCTCCTTCTATTTGCGAGCAGAGGTATTTAGTTTGTTCAGCAATTTGTGATGTTTTATCGAAGTCATAACCATATATTTCGATGTCCACGGAGTTGTTACCCATTCCTCCAAATCCCGAAGTAGAGCACTGATATTCTATGATTTCGGGGTATGTGGCCATTTCTTGTCTTAATACTTCGGCTATTTGCCAAATAGTTTGGTCTCTTTGCCATTTTTTAGGAACGCGCACTGTCATGCTGATTTTGTTGTTCATAGTTGAGGAGAAGAGTGCTGCGATGGTTGCTTCGTCGTTGGAGCCGGCTGTAGTGTTGATAAGTTCGATGCATGGTACGAGTTCAACGAATCTACTTTCGAGTTTTCGTGCTGTCTTGAGTGTCTCTTCGATTCGTGTTCCTCGTTGCAATTTGACTGTTACAGAGAGTCGTCCGTTATCTTGTTCTTGCATAAAGTCGGTGCCGATTTTACCCAAAATAGCAGGCATGAGTGATGCAACGAAGAAGGCAATCAAGATGAGTAGGGTAATGGCTTTGTGGTTGAGACACCAGCCGAGTGAACGAGCATAGATTTCGTCGATTTTATCGAGCATGCGCACCACAGTCTTGTCGTACCAAGAGCGGTGGTCGGCATCGTCTTGAATAAGGTTGCCATTTTCATCTACATGCACTTTTTTGGCCTTGAGCAGTTTGGAGCAAAGCATTGGTGTGAGTGAAATGGCGACAAGTGTTGATGTGCAGCAAACGATAGTTACGATCCATCCTAATTCATGGAACATAATACCTGCCATACCTGTCAGCATGGTCATAGGTACGAACACAACTACGAGCACGAGTGTGGTAGCGATAACGCTGACCCAGACTTCGTTGGTAGCGTAAATACTTGCTTCGTGCGGGTCTTCACCTCTTTCTACATGTCGAGTGATATTTTCAAGCACAACGATAGCGTCGTCCACAACCATTCCGATAGCGATGGTAAGTGAGCAGAGAGAGATGATATTGATAGATGAGTCAGCCAAACCTAAGTAAATGAAAGCGACGATAAGTGCTATAGGAATGGTGATACCAATGATGAGTGTAGCACGCCATTTGCCGAGGAAGAAGAGGACTACGAGTACGACGAACAGAAGTGCATAAAGCACGGATTCCTCGAGGGAGTTGATGGAATTTTGGATGTTTTCAGATGAGTCGTATATTTTTTCAATCTTGACATCAGAAGGCAACTGCTGCTGAATTTTTGCGAGTTCTTTTTTCACATCTCGGCAAACTTGAACGGTATTGGCACCAGTTTGTTTGGCAATAACCAATCTTACAGCCTCTCGTCCGTTGGTTTTTTCATCGAGTGAAAGGTCTTTGATGGTATCTTTAACGGTAGCGATATCTCTTATGAATACTTGTTGTCCTTGCTGTGTCATAGTAACCATAAGGTTTTCGATTTCGCTTGATTCGAGATACTCGGAACGGACTTGCATTTGGTACTGCTCTTGCGGCATTTTGACTGTACCAGATGAGAGGTTTAGGTTGTTGGCGGTAACGACCTGTCCTACTTGTTCGAGCGTTAGTCCGTATGCGTCAAGTTTTTGTTGGTCGATATTTACATAGACATATCTATCGGGTGAGCCGGAGAGAGAAATATTTCCTATGCCGTCGATATGGTTGAGTTGTGGAATAACTTCGTCGTTAAGTATTTTGTCGAGTCCTGCGTAGGTTTCGTCGGCAGTGATACTATACTGGCATACCGGCATGGATGATGTAGAGAGTTTGAATATCATCGGAGTGCCGCAGTTGTCAGGGAGGTTATTTTTAGTCATATCGACGAATGAGCGCACATCGTTGACTGCTTCATCCATATTGCTTCCCCATTCCAATTCGAGAGTAACGACAGAGAGGTTATCTTTAGATTGTGAGGTGATATGTTTGAGGTGGTCAACAGATGTAAGTGAGTTTTCCATCACTTTGGTTACATTGGTTTCCATCTCGGAAGCGGATGCTCCCGGGTAGGTAGTCATAACAGTGATGTATGGTGGGTCCATTTCAGGGAACTGGTCGATAGGCAGTTGTAGGAAACTGTAAATGCCCACGATTATCACCGCCACGAAGATAAGTACGGTGGTAACCGGTTTGTCTATTGCTGATTTATAGATTGACATAATTATTAGATATATTTAGATGATTTAGAGATTTTAGATATCTTAGAGGTTTTTTTTAGAGATATTAGATGTTTTAGATATCTTAGAAATTATAGAAATTTTAGAGATTGTTATATTATTTAACGACATTGATTTATTTAACGACATTGATTTTTACGCCATCAACGAGTTTATGTTGTCCTGTGGTGACGAGTTCTACGCCTTCTTTGATTTCTGGGGCGATTATTTCGATGTCTTGGTCGAATCGTTGTCCGAGAGTAACAGTTACTCTTTGAGCATATCCATTATTATTGATAAATACATATCTATCGTTGGCGCCAACGAGTTTTTCAACAGCCTGATAAGGTGCAACGATTGTTTTTGCTTTGCCCAGTCCGATAGTGGTAGTTACATACATTCCGGGGCGCAGTAAGTTTTTGTCGTTCGGTATAACAATTTTTGCTTGGAAGGTATGTGAAGAAACATCGATAGTAGGATAAACTACTTCCACTATAGCGTTAAAGATCTGATTGGGATAGATTTCGGAAGTGAGTGTGAGTTTTAGGCCTTGTTTGATGATAGGAAAATAGATTTCCGGTATAGCGACAAGTGCTTTGAGTTTGTTGATTTGTGTGAGCACGACGATAGGTTGTCCTCCGTAGAGTTCTCCGTCTTCATAGATTTTAGCAGAAATTACTCCGGAGAATGGTGCTTTGACGTAAGTGTTTTGCTCAAGAAAGGCGAGTTGTTCTTGAGTTTGGTTGAATTGTGTTTTCAGTTGGTCGTATTGTTGTTGAGTAGCCGAACCGCTTTTGAGAAGTTCTGTAACACGATTGAGTTCGGTTTGCAGATTAGCCAGCGTGAGTTTAGTGGTTTTATACTGTGTTTGGTCCATTCTGACAAGAGTATCACCTTTTTGTTTTTTATCGCCTACTTCGCAGTAGATATGTTCGATGCGTCCGGTGAGTGATGGTGCAACATTCTGAGTAATATACCCTTGTAGGTTGGTAGAAACTTCAATTTGTCGTTGAATTTCTTGTGCGTGCAGTACAGTGGTTCGTACTTGTTCGATGCGCTCATCTTGTTGAGCGTTATTTACTTGTTCAGTTTTTTTGCTGCAACTTGCGAGCAAAATGATGGCAAGTGCGTAAATTAGTTTTGTCTTCATATTGTTATATTATAATTTCTTAGTTAGGATTATTAAGGAAAGTATGCAGGTCAACTTGTGCTTCTACGAGTGACAATACTGCTTGTATGTAGTTGGATTGAGCAGAAATAAGGTCGTTAGAAGCGTTGACGAGTTCGAGATTAGAAGCCGTACCCCATCGGAATTTATTGGCAGTGGAGTTGAATACTCTTTGTGTTACCTCGATATTTTCTTTCATATTGATATAAGTCTCGTAATTAGTGCTGAGATTATATTTGAGTTGTTGGTATTGTATGTCCAATTGGTCTTTAGTTTCCGAGAGTGTATTTTTTGCTTCTTCGTATGCTATTTTCTTTTCTACCAAAGTGGCGGCTCTTTTCCCGCTTGACCAGAGCGGAATAGCAACACCAATTTGTACGACATTAGGAGGTGTCATGCGCATACCGCCGTCTCCGTAGTAGTGTTGTTTGGAGTATTGATAGGCGAGGCTAACAGTAGGTCCGTATGCCCATGCAGCGAGATGGATTTGTTTTTTTGCGAGTTCGGTATTTTTCTCAAGTAATTGATAGTTGAGATTGTTATTTATATTATATTCTTCTTGCATGAGTTGCAGAATGGCTTCGGGTGAGAGCAGGTCGTCGAGGTTATCTGTGAGGTTGAGTTTGGTTTCGACGGGTACATCTAATAGTACTTTGAGTGCGTTGCTTGCCAATTCTATATTTCTTTGTTGTGCACTTATATTATTTTTAAGTGAATTGACTCTTACTCTGATTTGGTCAGCAGATGTTTGTTCTGCTGCACCTACATTTACTGCATTTTGTGTCATTTGTTCCAATTCTTGGATATTGACCAAACTGCTATCGAGCAGTGTAGATATGTTTTGCAGAGCCAAGAGAGATACATAACTTGTCATAACGCTACCTCTGAGTTCTACTTCGGATTGCTCAAGAGATATTTTTTTCATATCGATAGCGATATTTTGTAGCAATGCTCCAACAATGCCTTGTCCGTTGACTCCGACTGCTGCAGTGATAGAGAAAGTACCTACATTAGGCATATCGACTTTGAAACTCCCCATAGCGGTGTTGAGTTCTGCGCTATATCCTAAATAGTTGGAATAACTATAATTAGCGTCAACCGAAGGTAGCATTGCTGCGATAGTTTGCCATCGTTGTGCGTATGCTTGTTGTACGGCAAGTGAGGCGTTACGCAGGGTGCGGTTTTGCTCAACGGCATAGTCTCTTGCTTGTTTCAAAGTGAGGTTTAATTCCTTGGGTGTTTCTCTTTCTTGCTTTTGCGATTTGGTTGCAGCCATAACATGGTCTTCAGCGAAAGTGTTTAATGGCAGCAAAAGAGTGCATAATGCAAATAAAATCAGTTTCTTTTTCATCTTTATATAAATATTCAATTATTATTTATTTTAATTTTGTCGTATAGTAGTTGTGCTTTCTTGATTCCTTCTTCTGATATGATTGACCGGAAAAATGATTCCATAGTGAATCGTATAAGTCGTTTAGGGCTGACGGTTCGGATTTCATATTCGTTTCTCATAATGGCTTGTTGAATCAGGCTATACATTACGGCACACATTTCTACATCAAGGTCTTCTCGATAGACACCTTCGTCTTTGCCTTGTTGCAGGTGGTGCATAATTACTTCTTTTGTACTAAGATTTACATTGTGGATATGTTCTTTATATAATTGTGGATAGTATTTTCTTAGGTCATAACTGAATGATGGTTCCTTATGTACATCGCTTACTTTGTTATGAATATCCATTATCATGCTGATACATTCTATGGCAGTTTTTCCTTTCATATACTTTTCTGCGTATTGTTTGGAGCGTATAATCATTTGCTCCAATACAGCAGCCACCAATTCTTCTTTACCTGGGAAGAATTGATAAAAAGTTTTTTTAGACATAGATAGTTGTCGGCTAATATCATCTATAGACACACTTCTTATGCCGTATTTTTTGAATTGTTCAAGTGCGGTGTTGATAATCAGTTGCTTTTGTTCTTCCATAATATATTTATGCGAAAATCGGCTGCAAAGGTACGGCAAAGTTTTTATATACACAAGAAACTCGGAAACTTTTTTCACTAAAAAAGTTTCCGAGTGTGAAATGGAGGATAGATATTTTAGATGTTGTAGATACTTTAGATATTTTAGATGTTGTAGGAGGTGGAATGGGGAGTTATGGAAGGTAGTAGCAGCCGCTCCAGTCGTAGTCGTCGGTGTTAAAATTAAGTATTTTGGGATTGGTGTCGAATCGTTCGTTAGGTAGTGCCATGCCATTGTATATTACTTCGTTGCTCCATTTGTATTGTGCATCGAATATTTTGAAAGTAGATCCGGCATCTGCTTCTACTTGTGCTTCATAGTGGTCGTTTACTTTAGTCATAACGACATATCCTTCCGATATGTCCCAATTGTTGAAAGCGCCAATAACAGCGGGTGTGATAGTTATGTCGCAAGAAGGTGTAGGTGGGTAGAAAGTTACGAGGAACTTATTGTCATCAGGAACTTCTATTTCTTGACAAATATCATATTGCCATGCTGAGAGTTCAAGGAAAATGGGTTTGCTCGGGTCTCCTAAGTTGAATTGTGTTTCCGGTGCACCTTCTACTTCGAATTGTGCATCTCCGCTGAGTATTTTCCAGCATTGTGTGCTGCCTGCTTGATTGGCCCATTGGAATTTGCCGTCTTTGGTGAGCATTACTAACTTGCCTTTTTGGATAGGAACTTCATATTCGCAGTCAGCAGTTGCAGGGACTTGGCATTGCCACCATTCGTCGTAACCACTTATTGGCGTGAGTTTAATAAGGTCTGATACATTATCTACGCTCCAGCAGTTGTATGTACCAACCCAAACCATTGTATTGCAGGTTGAGGCTGTGATATGAAAAGCGAGTGTATAGAATCCGTCTTTTGTTTGTACAGTTGGGTATTGGTCGGGTTGATCCGGCTGGTCAGGGGTGTCAGGTTTGTCAGGATTAGTCTCGTTTTCTTTGAAGGTGATGCTATCTATTTGCTGTGGCATCATTTCAAAGTCGGGTTTATCAGACTTGCCATTAGCCCAAATCCTTAGTTGTGCGGAGCAAAACAAAGGAATGATCAGTATGATTGAAAAGAGGAAAAAGCGTTTCATGACTTATTATTCTTTGATTACTTTATAAATATCCAGACCTATTTGTAATAAGTAGATACCATTAGGTATGTTTCTTATGTCGAGAAGATTGTTTTGCAGGGTTATTGTTGTTGTAGAAATAAGATTTCCGTCAATGGAGTATAATCTTACTGATTGTTGTTCGCAGTTTTCTATTACGATAAAGTCATGCGTGGGATTAGGATAGATATGGATATTTTCAGTAGATGTATTGTCTAATGCATTTTGTTCGTTAGGATTATCAGGATTATCAGGATTATCGGGGTTATCGGGATTATCAGGATTATCAGGATTATTTGGGTCTTCGGGATCATCGGGGTCATCGGGTGGGGTGGGTGTGCCATCGTTAAAAGTAATTCTTTCTATGTTTTTGAATTTGGCATCACCCAGTAGATTGCCGTTATTGTCCCATAAGTACATTTTTTTACTATCAAAAGTGATGTGTCCTATTTGGCTTATTGCATAACTTTTCTCGCTTCCTGTTAGTTTGGTGACGGTGAGTAAAGTGTCGGCGTATGCGGCAGTAAAGATAAATAAAGCCGCAAGGATAAGTATTTGTTTTAGTTTCATATACTACAATTTATTATTGTCTGTAATAATAGGCTAAAGTTATATCTTAAGGATATTGCTAATATGGATATTCGCAATACTGAGAGCCGCAAAATTACAATAAATTAAGTTATTGGACAAATATAATATTAAAAATGTTTTTAGTTTTTTATTTGCATATATGATAAAGTTGATATAATTTTGCGCCGTGTAATAGTAAATAGCGAGTAGGCAGAGGATTGTGCGAGTTGGTGTGAGAATCGGTGATAGAATCATAGTAATAACAAAAACAACATAAAAACAACATAAAAACAACATAAAAACGAACAATTATGGCACTAAAGATTTCAAATGATTGTGTTGCATGCGGCACATGTATTGACGAATGTCCAATGGGAGCAATTTCGGAGGGCGACATCTATCGTATAGACCCAGATATGTGCACCGAGTGTGGCACATGCGCTGATGTATGCCCAAGTGGCGCTATTGGCAAATAAGTATTAATTTAACTTAGAGCGGCATTAAAATATGCCGCTTTTTTTATTTAATTACCTAAAATTAATATTTAAAGGTAGTATTGACAAAAAATATATAATTTTGCCGCCGTTTTGAGAGAATATCAAAATTAACATATAAATTTATTTATTAAAGTATCAAAAAATGAAAAAGAGTTTGTTAATTGCTGCCGTAATGGTAGTATTAGGTACAACAGTAGCGTTGGCAGAACCTTTAGCAATAGGTGCTAATCTTGGTTCAGGTCTCGGTTTTTCTTATCGTCATGGTATTGGTGCTTCCAATATGTTGGATGTCAATGTAGATGTGCCGGTATTTAATGGCTGGGGTATTGGTGGTAGTGTAACTTATGATTGGATTGATCCTTTCAATACTTCAATTCCTTGGAATGAAAAAGGTGAGTGGCATTGGCAAATGGGTGTTGGTGCAGGTGCTGGTATTTATGGCTTTAAGGATCCGGCAGTGTATGTAGGTGCTGCAGGTCATATAGGTGTAGAATATGATTTCTGGTTCCCGCTTCAACTCTCTATTGATTGGCGCCCAAATATAGGTGTTACTATTCATGATGGTGCAGGCTTTAATACATGGGGCCTTGGAATTGGTTCTATAGGTGTTCGCTATCATTTCTAATTAAAAAGTAAATACAACAAAATCAAGGAGAGCATTCAAGATTGCTCTCCTTGTTGTTTTATGCGTCGTAGTTAAGTGCCTTTGATATAAAACGAGAAATTTATATGGGTGATTTGTGTGTTTAAGAAACTTTGTTTATCTTTGCGGCTGACAGGAGCGCGAGTATCCTTGCTTACTAAATCCACTTGTTATAAAGAAGCGTAATATGACCTGAATCATGAAAAAGTATTTTTTATTACTATTATCATTTGCCGTAGTTTTGGAGTTGTCGTCGCAGAACAATGAATTCAAGGAGTTTATGCAACGCCAGAGGGCAGAGTATAGGCAGTTTGTTGCAGATCGTCAAGCGGAGTACGATGCTTATCGCAAGAAGCAAAATGAGCAATATGCAGAATTTTTGCGGAGTCGCTGGGAAATAGCGGAAACGCATGCTGCAGATACTATAGTGAAGATAAAAGAGGTAAAACCTGTTGTGTATGAAGAGTTGGAAAGTGATTCGGGTTATGTGGAGGCAGTTAATAATCAGATTGCAGTAACAAATGCAGTTGCCTTTATTCCGAAAGCCGAGTCTTCTCCTAAACCTATTGCCCCTGTGCAAGCAAAAGACGATGGTAATAGCAAGCAGGTATTGCTCTCATATTATGGTGCTCCGATAAGAATAAAGTTTCCTAATACCGATACTTTGAGACTTCGCTCGCTTAGTGAAGATGGTATAGCCCAAGCGTGGAAAACTGTGAGTGAAGGCCAATATGACATTACTATCAAATCTTTTCTTGATGCAAGAAACAATAGTAAATTGTGTGATTGGGCGTATTTGGATGTAATAGAACAGGTAACTCAAAAGAACTATGGAAAAACCAACGAAGCAGTATTGATGCAAACTTATCTTATGTCTCAGTCGGGATATAGGGTCCGCATGGCAATGTCTGAAAAGCAGTTGTATATGTTGGTTGCAAGCAAGTACGATATCTATGGGTTGAAATACATTAAATTAGACAATACGAAATTCTATATAATAGGTAAGAGTGGGCAGGAGAAACTAAAAATATGCAGTGCTAAGTTTGACAATGAGGAGTCGGTTTCTTTACAAATGAAGAACTTACCAAGACTTAGTTCTGAAGCCACCCCTATGCGTTCCTTTACATCCAAAAAGGGTGTGACGGTGAAAGTGAGTTGCAATCAGAATCTGTTAGATTTTTTTGAGCACTATCCCAAATCATGTTTGAATGGTGATTATACAACTCGTTGGGCTGTATATGCCAACACTCCGATAGATAATTACTTGAGAGAGACGATGTATGAACAACTGAAAAGGATAGTAGCACCATTGTCTGAGAAAGATGCAGTGGGGTTGTTGTTAAACTGGGTGCAAACTGCATTCCCGTATAAATTAGACGATGAGGTGTGGGGCGAAGATAGGGCGTTTTTTGCGCAGGAGACATTGTATTATCCATATTGCGATTGTGAGGACCGTTCAATTCTTTTTTCTCGGATAGTGCGTGATATAATGAAATTAGATGTAGTATTGCTGTATTACCCCGGGCACATGGCAACTGCAGTTGCTTTTAAGCAAGATGTGAGTGGTGATTATCTTACTTTGGGGAATAAGCGATATGTGGTATGTGACCCTACATATATAAACGCGCCTGTGGGTAAAACAATGCCGGGTATGAATAATACAGAGGCTAAAATTATAGCATTATAAAAACATGTAAATATATAACATTATGAGTAAGAAATTAAATATCTGTTTGGCTGTAGTGTCACTTATATTACTTGCCATAAGTGCGTTGGCAGGATATCGTTATAGTCAGAATTTAGAAGAGGGAATAATCTTTTCTGACAATCACTATACCAACAATATGATGATATATGATAGTGGTGATCCTGTGGCAGACCCGATGATGGTTGGTGTATGGCAATGCGTAGAAAAACTTCAGTGGTACAAAGCCTATTACGATGATTATGATCAAAAAGGTTATTTTTGGGGAAAAGAGTGGGACGAAGCCGATGATGTGATGGAGGAGGACCTGACTTATCATGGTAATGGTTGGTTCAGATGGAATAAAGCAGGAAAAGAACTTATTGAGTTGGCTACTATGGAAATGGTGGATGTGGGAATTAAAAAAGAGTACATAATTAAACAAAAAGATAGAAACACATTTAACCTTACAGAGAAATACTATAAAGATAAGTCGTATAACTTCAGAAGGGTAGAGTAGTTCTTGAATTTTTATAGATATGGAAGAGAGAGTAGATAAGTATTTGTTTGCGATGCGAATATATAAGACCCGTTCTATTGCAGCTGATGCATGTAAGAAAGGAAGGGTGACAATGAATGGTGTTGAATTGAAGCCTGCTCGTACTTTCAAGATAGGTGATGTGTTTTCGGTGAGGAAAAATCCTATTACCTATACCTATAAGGTCTTGAAACTGAGTGAGAATCGTTTGGGTGCTAAGTTGGTGCCTGAATACATGCAAGACATCACTTCTGCCGACCAGTTGCAGTTGTTAGAATTGGCTCGTTTGGCAGGACAATCAGGAAGAGATAGGGGAACGGGAAGACCAACCAAAAAAGATCGCCGTGAGTTGGATGTGTTTTTGTCGGATGACTATGACGAATTAGATGAAATAGATTTTGATGACGATGTTTTCTAAAAAAAATAATATTGCTGAATATATCTTGCACCTGTGGCAGATAGAAGATTATCTCAGGGCATTCCCCGAACAAGCGGATAAAAGCAAGGAGTTGAGGGAGATTAGCGAAATGATGCACGCAGAGGGTATCATAGAAAAAGGTCATTTGCAACTCGCTCAAATAGCGTTGCGTGAAATGGAAGAGTTGCATGACCAACTTGTAAATACCGATGCTATATACCGTGCTGCGGCAATGCAGTTAGCACCGAAATTGGCGATACTGAAATCGAAAAGCGATAATGAGAATCAGTCAGATTTGAGTATGATATTCGTATTTATGTATAGTATCATGCTTCTAAATTTGCAAAAAAAAGAACTTAGTGACGAAACTTTGCTGTTGAAAAAGCAAGCAGGTCAGTTGCTCACATATCTCTCAAGATGTTATAGAGACGAAAAAAATTCAAACTAAGTCGGCTAATGTGAGATGACAATAGTTTATCAAGTCTTCGGTTGATAGGTGAATTTGCATACCTCTTGCTCCCGCTGATACATATATTTTCTCTGTTTCCATACAACTATTGTTGATATACATAGGGTATGGTTTTTTTATGCCTATAGGAGAGCAACCGCCTCTGATATAACCTGTTAGAGGAAGTAGTTCTTGCATTTTTATAGGAGCACAACTCTTGTTTCCGCTGGCTTTAGCGGCTTTTTTCAAATCTACTTCTTTGTCTCCCGGAATGATACAAACAAATAGTCCTTGTCGGTCGCCACGAAGAACTATAGTTTTGAAAACGACAGATATGTCTTCACCAAGTTGCTTGGCAACATGAGTGGCACTGAGGTCGTTTTCGTCAACTTTATATTCTATTACTTCATATTTTATTTTGGCTGCATCTAATAGCCTAAGAGCATTTGTTTTCATGTAAATTGTCAATTATTGAATTGAAAAATGAGTAACTGAATTGTTGTCTTCAGTTACTCAGTTCTTCGGTTTCTCTAATGTTTAGAGATATTACTTCACGCGGCGCTCAGGAATACGAGCCTTTTTACCGGTGAGGTTGCGAAGGTAGTACAATTTAGCGCGGCGAACTTTACCGTATTTGTTAACGGTAATAGATTCAATAAACGGACTATCCATTGGGAAGATGCGCTCTACACCTACATTGCCCGACATCTTGCGGACGGTGAAACGCTTTTTGTCCTCAGAACCGGAGATGCGAATTACATCACCACGGAACTCTTGAATACGTTCTTTGTTACCTTCTTTAATGCGGTAAGCAACTGTCACAGTGTCACCTGCTTTGAATGCGGGAAATTCTTTCTTCTCGCCTTGGAATGCCTGCTCGGCAATCTTAATCAAATCCATTTTCGTACGAAATTTTAATGGGTTAAAGCAAAGAGTATACGCTATCACTACTTTTGCCAGAGACTCTTCGCAAAATCGGCTGCAAAAGTAATGCAAATTTTTAATATACACAACAAAATTCAATTTATTTGTCAGTTTGCGCTTTTATTACTAATTTTGCAACTCAAAATATACTTACTTATGAAACTAAAACATCTTTTATTTATGACAATGTCTGTTGTGACAAGCGTATGTGTGGCTGACGAAAATCCTTTTTTCAATTATCAGAATTGGAAGACGCCTCATGGTACTTATCCGTTTAACGAAATTAAGACTGAGCATTATATGCCCGCTTTTGAAGAAGGTATGAAGCAAGGATTGGCAGAAATAGACGAAATAGCCAATAATCCGAAAAAACCGACATTTGCTAATACGATTGAGGCTTATGAGAAGTCTGGCAGATTGCTTTCGGTAGTTGCATCCTGCTTCTATAATCTAACTAACTCAGAGACCAACGATGAGTTACAAAAATTAGAGATGGAACTCTCGCCAAAAATGTCAGAATATAGCAGTACAATTCGTCTCAATGAGAAACTGTTTGAAAGAATAAAAACCGTATATGAGCAGCGTGATAAACTCAAACTTACCAAAGAGCAATATAAGATGCTGACTGATATATACGAGAGTTTTGCTAATAATGGTGCCAATTTGAGCAAAGAAGATAAAGAGAAATATCGAGAGTTATCTGCTCGCTTGTCTCGTTTGACTTTGCAGTATGGACAAAATGTGCTTAAGGCTACAAATGCCTGGACATTGCTCGTTACCAAAGAGGACGACCTCAAAGGACTTAATGATGACACCAAGCAGATGTTGAAGAAAAATGCAGAGAAAAAAGGGGTGACGGGATATCTTTTGAACCTGAAACCAACAACATATATTCCTGTTATGCAAGATTGTGACAACAGAGACTTGCGTCGCGAATTATATATGGCATATAATACTCGTTGTGTGGGTGGTGAATTTGATAATACAGAGATAATAAAAGATATTGTCAATACTCGTTTAGAACTTGCACAGTTGTTCGGGAAGAAGAATTATGCCGACAAATCGCTGCATAAAACCATGGCAGAGACCTCAAGTAATGTGTATAAGTTACTTGATGAATTGAGAGATAACTATATGCCTGTGGCAAAACAAGAGGTAGAGGAATTGCAGAAATATGCGTCTGAAAACGGCTTTTATGGTAGTTTACAAGGCTGGGATTGGTCGTATTGGTCCAAGAAACTGAAAAACGAGAAGTACTCAGTATCTGATGACGAAATCCGTCAGTATTTCCCTCTTGACGCTGTAAAAGAAGGAGTATTTGGTTTGGCAAAACGCTTATATGGCGTTACTTTCAAGGAGAATAAAGATATTCAAGTATATCATCCTGAGGTTTGTGCATACGAAGTGTTTGATGAGAAAGGCAAATATATAGCCGTGTATTATGCTGACTTTCACCCTCGTGATGGCAAGCGTGGAGGTGCTTGGATGAACGATTTTAAGCCTCAATGGAAAGAGGGTAAGAAAAACTCACGCCCGCATATAGTCAATGTGATGAATTTCACTCGTCCCACCGAAGATAAGCCTGCTTTGCTTACTTATGACGAGGTTCGCACTTTCCTGCATGAGTTTGGTCATGGCTTGCATGGTATGTTGACTCAGTGCCAGTATGCTTCGATGTCCGGAACGAATGTGCCTCGAGATTTCGTTGAGTTGCCATCTCAGTTTAATGAGAATTTTATTGATGAGAAAGAGTTTCTTGATACTTTTGCAAAGCATTACCAAACAGGTGAGCAGATGCCTCAAGACTTGATTGATCGTATGAAGCGGGCAAGTAATTATCACGCTGCCTATGCATGTGCTCGTCAACTCTCGTTTGGATATTTGGATATGGCATGGCATTCTATAACCGAACCTTTTGAGGTTAGTGATTGCCAAACAACAGAGCAGGCTGTGTTAGATTTCGGGAACGCTGCAATGAAGCAAGTGCAAGTGCTGCCGATAGTAGAAGGAACACAAATGGAAACGGCATTTACGCATATCTTCTCCGGTGGATATGCCGCAGGTTACTATTCCTATAAATGGTCGGAGTTGTTAGACGCAGACGCTTTCGCTGTGTTCAAAGAGGCTGCTAAGAAAAATGGTAGTATATTCGATAAAAAAGCAGCCAAACTCTTCCGCGAAAACATACTTGAAAGAGGTGGAACGGAAAATCCGATGGACCTTTATAAACGCTTCCGTGGTGGTGAACCTACTATCAACGCACTCATGGAAAGAGACGGAATAAAAGCCATTGTGATTAAATGATATTATAAAGGGATATAATCAGTTGTTTTATAAAAAGAAGAGGAAAGCGAATGGCTCGTTTTCCTCTTCTTTATCATGAAAGAAATAAATGACGATTATTTAATTTCTGTTCCTAATACATTGTATGTTTTAC
>JAFVDX010000024.1 GCA_017478225.1 Paludibacteraceae bacterium
CGGCCTTATACTACCTTCTCTCTCGTAGAGAGAAGTACGTATAGGCCCTGAAGCCTTCACCTCGGCAGGTACCAGATGGAGCATGGTCATTCGGCGTGCGTAGCCGATGGCCCAGGCATTGAAAATGACGAACGACAGTATGCGTAACTGTTGCCGCGCGATGCTGCTCATCTGGAGGATCCGGTTGGTCATGTTGACTTGCATATTGTGGGATGCTTTTGATTTTTTACTGATGCAAAGATACAACAATCCCAGGAAACATGACTTTCCATATAGGGAAAGTGTTTTTAGAAGAATTAACACAATTAACTGCACTTTTAACAGTCATTCATGAGATAATCATTACAAAAATGAATCTTTCAGGCAATTTCCATGTAGAAATGGGTGACTCTGCCTTGAAAACATAACATGAGTGTCCACTAAATAAAATTAAGAGTCAGTTGAGCGTATGCATCTATTTGAGAACACCGTCACCTTCGGTTTCTCCCGAAGATGATATCGGAATAAAAGAAAATGCTGATTTTCTTTGGTTGTTTCTGTTTTTTCAACTATCTTTGCAAAATAAAACTAATGGATAGCCACGCTTATGAGTACACAAACGATGACACAGCAGATAGCCGACTACTTCAAGACCCAGCCAGTCTTGAAGGCTTGGCTCTTTGGCTCCTATGCACGTGGCGAGCAGCGTACGGACTCAGATGTCGACATTCTGATTCTACCTGACAAGTCGCAGCACTTCAGCCTATTTACCCTCAGCGAAATCTACGAGGACTTGAAGGAATTGCTGGGATGTGAGGTTGATATAATTACCGTTGGTGGCTTAATGCCTTTTGCCCGCAAAAGTGCTGACCGCGATAAGATCCTGATTTATGAGAGAGCAGCGTAATGACCCCAAGCGTCTGCCTATCCGTGAGAAGATTGCGACGTATATGGAAGAAATAGAGCATAATGTATAACCCTATAAAAATGTAACTGCCTATGGGCTGAGAAAACAATAGCAGGACATAAGACATAGAACGTCAACTTTTGATTCTTGTTCTTGGAAATCGGCAAAATTATCAAGAATATTGCAAGAACTGAAGTAGATGGTTCACGCCGTTTGGCGTGGGCATTTACTCGTTTAAGCAATATAGGTGTTTGCCGATACCTCAAGAACGTAGACGAAGTAAATTGTCCACGTTTTATTTTTGTGTATACTCAAATGAACATATAAACAATAAGCAATACAATTATGAAGAAACATTTATTCTTACTCGTGATGATATTTGTGTTTTCAAGTATCCCCAATTGTGCTCAGACCGTAGTAAGTATTAAGGGGCTTCGATTCCTGATTGAAAATGGACATGCCATCGTTGGTAGGCAGGATAAAGAATTGTCAGGCGACATAATAATTCCTTCATCTATAGAGTACGAAGGGCAATCTTATCCTGTTACAGGAATCGTTGGCCCAATTGATACGCACTCTTATAGTGGACTGTCTTCAATTTCTGCAGACGGTGCAGCATTCCAAGGTACAGCAATAACCTCCGTCACATTGCCTGCGACAATTACAAGTATCAACACGTGCTCTTTTATCAATTGCTCTTATCTCAAGAAGGTTGTTTTGCCAGAGACTATAACCTCTATTGGTTGGGGTGCATTTGCTTATTGCTCGTCTTTGACTGAGATAAATATGCCAAATAGTTTGCAGTCCTTATCGGCATGGTGCTTTGGTGGATGTATTTAGAGACCTCTAAACAACCACAAACAATGAAAAATACATAGAGATAACCAGTTGTATATCAATTACTTTTAGATTTTAACACTTCGGACTTGCTATTTGGTGGTTCTCAAAAATCCGCTTATCTTTGCAACGCATTTCTACCGCGGAGAATTTTGAGGGCTTTTATTTTGCCATCTCGTGGACAGGGTTGACAAAGGTTGACAAGAG